>NZ_JBXSQG010000004.1:0-178567 GCF_057063545.1 Gilliamella sp. X-23 | reverse complement strand
TAGGTTGACTCAAGCCTTAACAAAACTTTATAAAATTTTAACAAAAAAACTAGCGCATTATTATTCAAGCGACTATAATTTAACCGCTTTTAAAGCAAAATAATGCTAATAAGTTGAGCAGTTAATTGTAAAAATTCAAATAAAACAAAAAATTACTTGACAGGATAATCGAAATGCGCTATCATCTTTGGCATATGGCATATGGCATATGGCCTGCCAAACCTATGCACTAAATCTTTTTGATTCGCACGGTGGCCAAAAGCGGGTGCCACAGTTATTTTCATCATCGAAGTCATTTCGCGTAGCGAAATCGACGCCATTTTCGACAAAATTATCGTCGATTTCCAAATTATTATCTAAATCCTCGTTGTTTTTTGTACCACTAGTCTTGTTGTCATATACTCAGGGGGCACAGGCCTTAATGGCAAGTACAGCTAATAGCATTGAGGGGAGTGCACCTTATTTAAGTTTTGACGGTGGCATAACAAAAATAGAAAAAAGCCGAGATGCGCTTTGGGTTAGCTATGAAGATAATGGTAAAAAGGTTCTCTATACACCTGATAATAACCCGTCTTCTGAAGATAATCCTATTTTGTTACCAGAAACAGTTAAAACATTTACTGACATTAACATGGTGATTCCCAAAGATATTCCTATATTAGATGACTATAATAATCAGGTAAATTTTTCTTTTAGTCATGATAAAGGTTATTTTTTTGATGATGATGGTGATAATATTGCCTGGGGACAAGGGGTTATGAGGCTAGCTTTTTTAATAGGAGAACAGACCTTTCGTCGCAGTGATTTTATCGATCCTTGTTGGGATACTTATCAGGTAAATATATCTTTTGATTATGCTGATGTTTATTCTGATTACGGTATACCAAATCAAAATATGTATGACAATGATCGTGTATCTTATTATGTTAAACCTACTGTCTCGCACCCTTATTCATGTTGGTTGTTTCCAAGTGGTCACTATGGCATTTTGGTGGAGGATAACGTTACTGGCCATTGGGCGGGTAATTATATGCAACCTAAAGGATATTTGGTTCAAGATATTAATCAGCCTTCTACTAATTTTCCGACTGGTGGTTCAAATGCTTTTGATTTTGTTTTAACATTTACTGGGGCAAATTTTGATGACCTTAGCTTTAGTAAACAACCTGCCGATTCAAAAGTAAATTTGAGTTTTGAACAGGTAAGTAATAGCATGACAGGCCAATACATAAAGAATAAAGTTAAAGTTAATTTATTGGGGCCAGTTATTGGGCAAGCTGATATATCTTTCACCCCAACTACGTTTACGATTTTTGCCGATAAGGCGCAAACTATTCCTATCTACCGTTTTAGGCTTAACCATTGGTTTGTTGTGACAAATGATCAAGTCGCTCGTAATTTTACTAAAACTAAAGAATATTGTGAAAGCCTTGGATATCGTCTTCCTACTGTGTCGGAATTAACAAATTATAAGGCACCAGATATTGGCTGGGACCATGGTTATCCTCCTAATATGAATATGTATCCTGTAAAACAAATTGGTGGCGGGTTAATTTCTGAATGGGGGACTTTAGGTTTTTATACAACTGGTTTTTATAGTGCATCTTATTGGACAAGTAATCATCATAAAGATAATAATTATTATTCGGTTGATATGCATGGTGCAGTTATTTCAAACCCTATCACTGATGAATTTGATCAGGCTCTTTGTGTATCCCCGTAATGTGTTTGCTTTATAGAACTAGTTAGTTATTGTCATCTTATTAAGATTAGGTAAATGGTGTTTTTTTATTATGAAGAAACTAAATAAAATCAATGGATTTTCTGGATGATTTTTGATGGTTTAATTGATTTCATTGAGTAATGCTATTAAATAAGATTATCCGTTTGCTATTTTATTTTAAAAGTTATGCTACTATTTTTATTACTGTTTATTAATATTACTTATAACTAATAACAAAAGATTGAAATCATTTGGTTGTTAAGTAACCATATGAGCGTAATACCCATTTTTGCTAACGATAAAGCAAAACCAGATAAACTACATAATTGATGATAAGGATCCAACATGTTTAGTAACAAGATGGCTATTGCCGAGTACGATAAAGAACTGTGGGATGCGATAAAAGGTGAAGAACAGCGTCAAGAAGATCACCTTGAATTGATCGCATCAGAAAACTATACCAGCCCACGCGTAATGCAAGCACAAGGTTCACAATTAACCAATAAATATGCCGAGGGTTATCCCGGTAAGCGTTATTATGGTGGTTGTGAGTATGTTGATGTGGTCGAGCAGTTGGCAATTGATCGCGCTAAAACTTTATTTGGTGCTGATTATGCCAATGTACAACCTCATTCAGGTTCGCAGGCGAATTTTGCGGTTTATATGGCGCTTTTAAATACAGGCGATACTGTTTTGGGTATGAATTTGTCTGAAGGCGGGCATTTGACGCATGGCTCGCCGGTTAGCTTTTCTGGCAAGCTTTATCATATTGTGGATTATGGCGTTGATGATTCAGGACGTATTGATTATGACAAGTTAGCTAAAACAGCCCAAGAGTCTAAACCGAAAATGATTATTGGTGGTTTTTCGGCTTATTCTGGTGTGGTGGATTGGAAGCGTATGCGCGAGATCGCCGATAGTGTGGGTGCTTATTTATTTGTGGATATGGCGCATGTGGCTGGTTTGGTGGCCGCAGGTGTTTATCCAAACCCTGTTCCTTATGCTCACGTTGTGACTACAACCACCCATAAAACACTTGGTGGCCCACGTGGGGGCTTGATTTTAGCTAAAGGTGGCAGTGAAGAATTATATAAAAAGTTAAATTCGGCTGTCTTTCCTGGGGCGCAAGGTGGGCCTTTAATGCATGTGATTGCCGCTAAAGCGGTGGCATTAAAAGAGGCAATGGAACCCGCTTATAAAGAATATCAACAGCAAGTGGTGAAAAATGCCAAAATGATGGTTGAAGTGATTATGCAGCGTGGTTATAAAGTGGTTTCTGGTGAAACACACAATCATTTGTTTTTAATTGATTTAGTTGATAAAAATATCACAGGTAAAGAAGCCGATGCGGCTTTGGGTAGTGCCAATATTACGGTTAATAAAAATAGCGTACCGAAAGATCCACAAAGCCCGTTTGTGACATCAGGCGTGCGTATTGGTACGCCGGCTATTACTCGCCGAGGCTTTAAAGAAGCCGAATCGCGAGATTTAGCTAATTGGATTTGTGATGTTTTAGATAATATCGATGACGAGCAAACTATTCAAGCCGTGAAAGAAAAGGTGCTTGCAATTTGCCGTCGTTTGCCGGTTTATCAGCATTAATGGTCGTTTCATTTCGCCGACGGTTGTCGGCGAAATGGTTTGTTGCTTTTATTTGCCAATATTGGCATTTGTGTCAGTTTTATTTTGGGTTTGTTCTTGTTTGTGCTGCTTGATATAGTGGTCAAGGTAACCTTCATGCCATAACCAACCTCCTGTTGCTCCAATACCAAGTAAAATAGCTAACCCAAAAATGATAGCCAATTTGTGGTGGCGTTGTTTCATTGGATCTCGTAAGTTGCGTTTTGCATTGGCTGGAAGTTCTGCTTTGCTGGTAAGTAAGCTACCTAGTATTAAGTTGATTTTAACTTGTCCATTAATTGCCCAACCTGATGCTTCTAGCAGTGGGCCAAGGGTTCTTCGACGCAATTTTAACCATGCTAAAATAACAGAAGGGCCAGAAATAATCAGGAATAATCCAATAAAAACCAAAGGCAATTGCCACCAAGCTAGCGCAAAAATAGCTTGGAATAGTGTGGCTAATGCTGTACCGATTGCGCCAATGGCTAGGCCAATTGCGGCAAAAATACCTACGCTTTTGCCAATATCAAATTTATTGGCTGGGTTTTGTAGGGCTTGTTCGCTTGATTTTTCAACGTTGGTATCTTTGCTACTAGCCCATTTGTTTATCTGTTCGGTAATTACGCGCCCCATTCGTTGATAAGGTGCCCAGATTGCTTGTTGTATGCTGATAGGTTTGGTAATGATTTTGACGACATTGGCATCCCAGTCGTTGCCGTCGTTGTCAATAAATACGCCATTACGACCTTCAATCAGTAAATCACCTTTCCCCGCTGTCATAGCGGCGGCAATGAGTTGCTTTTGCCCGTGTCTGGTACATTCACAATAGAGTAAGCAAAGTTCAGAGTAGTTTGCCATGGTGGCGTGTTTGGCAATATTATCAACTGCAACGCAAAGGGTTGCACAGCGTCCATCAATGTAGAGTTTGCCAAGCTGAAAGGCCGCTCGGGTTTTTAACGAAAAGAAGTCAGCAAAAGACACAAAGTTGACTAGTAAGCGGTAAAGGTGTTTGTGGAATAGGACTAGCTTTTCTAATACAAGGACGTCGGATGAGGATATCGGGGTTTTGTTGTCTTGTTCAACCATTTGTGTAAATTCGTCCAGCAATTCACTGTTGGCTAAGTGGGCGATAGTGTTGCTTGGAATATCTTCTATGCTGGCAGATGGCGCGATTTCAACTTTTATTTGTGTTATTTCGGGTTTAGTGCTTATTAATGTGGTGTAAGTTTTTAAGCTGTGTTGGATGTTTTGCCATTCTTGCTCGGTTAGTAAGTCAGGATTGGCTAATGCTGGGGCGATGAGCGTTTTGAGTCGATTGACTTTGGCTTTCCATAATGGATTAAGCCCATTGACTAAGTCAAGTGCGTTGGTTGTGTCGATTTTTGATAGCGGTAATTGTGCTAAGGCGTCATCAGAAAGTAGCCCATTTTGGGTGGGGACGATGTACTTTTCGTCAACATTGAGGGCTGTTTGTGCTTGTGGAGCGTATTGTGCCAGTTCAACACGTAAAAAATAGTCGTCAATTTTGGGTTTGAGTTGTTGGATTAATTTCCATGTCTCGGCACTATTTTCACCAAATGGGGTTGGGGTCTTGCTTATTTGAGTTTGCCATTGTAGCCATGTTTTTAGGTTGTCGACAAAGGTGGTGGCTATATTTAGGTCAATGCCATCTTGTCCGCTCATGTCTTTTTGTGCACCGGTGGTGTTGATGGCGGTTTGGATGAATGTTTGCATGTCGGGCGATAATTCGCTTGATACAGGGAAGATTAAGTCACCGTTGTAAAGTTTGCTAGCGTTGATTTTGATTGATCGTTGAACGTCATCTTGTGTTAAGTAATTTACGTTGTTTTTATTTAAGCTAGCTAAGATGCTGTGAGCGGTGATCGATAGCTTTTCCCCTTGTGGGGTCGAGGTGTTTATTTGTGATAGTGACAGTGTTTCGCTTGAGCTTAAAATGCTGTCAAATGAGGTGATTTTGTCTTGTGTCCAGCTGATGGCATCAAGAATGTCAGGTATGCGAATTCGTCCATCTTTGTCTGAGTCGAGTAGTGCTAAGGTTCGCTCATCAAAATCTAGCCCTGTGGTCGGGCAACTTAAAGCTACCCATAATTTAGGGTCTAAATCAGGTAAATTAATAATGTCATTGGCATTTTTAAATACCACTTGATCTAATCCACCTACGCGCTGAAATGTCCACATGTGACTCATAGTTATCTCCACATCAAAATCTAAATAATATTTTGTACATTAATATAAACAGTATTTGTTTTTTTTGATAGAACAGAACAGTGATTTCTAATATTTGTGAGGCCTATTAACGTATCTTTGGTATTTGGTTTAGTTGCCTTGGGCAACTTTATGATAGAATAATGCCTTATTATTTAATATCAAAAAAAATCACTAATATGTCATTAATTAATCTTACCAATGCTTATCTTTCATTTAGCGATGCGCCATTGCTTGATCATATCGATATGTCTATTGAACCAAACGAGCGTGTTTGTCTTGTTGGACGTAATGGTGCTGGCAAATCAACGTTACTTAAAGTGTTAAATAAAGAAGTTCCATTAGATGAAGGGCAAATTATTTATGAAAATAATGTGATTGTTTCACGCCTGCAGCAAGATCCCCCGCGCGATGTGCAAGGCAATGTGTTTGACTTTGTGGCAGAAGGATTACACGAACAAGCACAGTTACTACGAGATTATTACGATTTAGCTCATCGTGTTGAACACGATCATTGCGAAAGTAACTTGGCTAAATTAGCGAAAATGCAAGAGCAGTTAGATCATCAAAATGGTTGGCAATTAGATAGTCGTATTCGTAATGTTATTTCGTCGTTATCACTTGATGGTGATGCCTTGTTATCTTCGCTATCTGGTGGCTGGCTTCGTAAAGCTGCATTAGCCAAAGCATTAGTTTGTCAACCGTCGGTTTTATTGCTTGATGAACCAACAAACCATTTAGATATTCAAACCATAAAATGGTTGGAAGAGTTTTTGAAAAGTTTTAATGGCAGTATTGTGTTTATTTCTCATGATCGTTCATTTATTCGTCAAATGGCAACGCGTATTATTGATTTAGATCGAGGTAAAATTGCCTCTTGGAGTGGTAATTACGATAACTATTTACTTGGTAAAGAAGAAGCCTTGCGCGTTGAAGAGTTGCAAAATGCGGAATTTGATAAAAAATTAGCTCAAGAAGAGGTTTGGATTCGCCAAGGTATTAAAGCTCGCCGTACACGTAATGAAGGGCGAGTACGTGCGTTGAAAGCAATGCGCCAAGAGTATAGCGAGCGTCGCCAAGTGATGGGCAGTGCCAAAATGCAAATTGAAGAGGCGCTACGTTCTGGAAAAATCGTTTTTGAGCTTGAAAATGTGACCTATCAGATTGAAGATAAATTGCTAGTTAATGATTTTACTGTGCAAGTATTACGTGGCGATAAGATCGCCCTGATTGGTCCTAATGGTATTGGTAAAACGACGTTGTTAAAACTAATGTTAGGTAATTTAGCGCCAACATCAGGTAGCGTACATTGTGGTACAAAGCTTGAAGTGGCTTATTTTGATCAATATCGATTAGAACTTGATCCTGAAAAAAACGTGATGGATAATTTAGCTGAAGGTAAACAAGAGGTGATGGTTAATGGACGATCACGTCATGTTCTTGGTTATCTGCAAGATTTTTTATTCCCGCCAAAACGCGCCCGAACACCTGTTCGTGCATTATCAGGTGGTGAGCGTAATCGTTTATTGCTGGCTAAACTATTTTTAAAACCTAGCAATTTATTAATACTTGATGAACCGACCAATGATCTTGATATTGAAACGTTGGAATTGTTAGAAGAGTTGGTTAATGATTATCAGGGAACAGTTTTGTTAGTTAGCCATGATCGGCAGTTTGTTGATAACGTCGTTACCCAATGTTGGTTTTTTGAAGAAAAAGGACATATTGGTGTTTATGCTGGTGGTTATGCCGATGCTTTGCAACAACAGCAACAAGCACAACCGGTTAAGGTAGCGGCAGTTAATGATGTTAAACAGCCTAAAAAGGCGTTAAGCACGACGAATAACAAAAACAATGATCAAGCCACTAAAAAGAAGGTTAAGCTGAGTTATAATGAGCAACGAGAATTAACACAATTACCAAGCAAAATAGAGCAGTTAGAATTAGCCATTGCTGATTTACAAGCACAGATTGGTCAAAGTGACTTTTTTAATCAACCCCACGAGGTTACGGGACCAATCTTACAATCTTTAACCGATAAAGAAGCTGAATTAGAATCTGCTTTTGAACGCTGGGAACAGTTAGAGTCTTTAAGTAAATCATAATGTAAGGGTGTTATTTTTCAGCATTATTTATTGGGGTATATAATAAATAATGCTGTTTCTGAGCGTTAAGATTTTTATAAAATGGTTTTATTATTCCACAACTTTCTAGAACAAAGGCAGAAAAATAATAAGGCAATGATGACAAAAATTGCACCAACAAAACCAATATCTTCCTTTGATAGTAAAATTAATACTTTACTGCCTATAAAAGCGCCCCCGCCGATTCCAATATTGTAAATTCCTGAATAGACCGATGTAGCAATATCGGTTGCATCGGGCGCTGCATCAATCACTTTGCTTTGCATGACCATGCCAATAATGGTAATCGAAAGCCCCCAAATCAAACATTGAATGATTGCGGTATAAAGCGTGAATGAACAGACATAAAGCGATAATAAACAAATGATCAATGACAACATAGGCATCACTAATATGGCGGTTGGATTTTTTTCGGCATATCTTGCAAAAATAATACTGCCAATCATGCCTGAAAAACCGACTACTAACAATAAAGCGACGATAACATTTTGATTAAATCCGCCAACATCTTTCATAAATGGCGTGATATAAGTATAAGCAGTAAAGTGGCCAGCAATAATAATGGCTATTAATAGATAAATGTTAAGCAGTATTGGCCGTTTTAATACCGTTGGAATATCTTTGATAGAGATAATATCCATGCTTGGTACAGTAGGTAATAAACGGAGCAGTAATATCATCACGCAAAAAGCGATACCAGCAATACATAAAAAAGTCACGCGCCAGCCAACGAGTTGCCCTATGATGGTACCAATTGGGATCCCTAGGATGGTTGCCATTGATACGCCAATAACAATAAAGCCCATTGCTTTAGCTTTTTTACCATTAGGGGCTAATCGAACTGCAAGCGGTGTTGTAATTGCCCAAAATACCGCATGTGCACAAGCAATGCCAATCCTTGCTGCCATCAGACTGTAAAAATTCCACGCAAATCCGGCTAAAATATGGCTACCAATAAATAGGCAAAATAGAAAAATTAGTAGTTTTCTTCGCTCCATTTTTGACGTTAATACTGTGAGTGGCAATGATAATAACGAAACAGACCATGCATAAATGGTGAGTAATAATCCAGCATGAGCAACATCCATTGAGAAGCTTTCAGCAATATTAGGTAATAGTCCAACAGGTACAAATTCCGTTGTATTAAAAATAAATGCCGCAAATGCAAGGCAAAGAATTGATGACCAAATACGAGATCGGTTAATACTATTATTCATGATTAAGATTATGGAGGAGGTATGTTTTTATTGGATTATAACTGAATAATTTTGTCTATTAAATAGCTGCTATAAATAAATCTTAAAGTAAATCATCGCCACCACTGTTGGTAGAGGATGGCGATGTATTATTGCTTTAATTTATGCTAATGCTTTAGCCGCCGCTAGGGCTTTGTCATAATCGGGCTCCGAAGATGTTTCTTTAACATATTCGACATAAGCAATTTTGTCATTTTTATCAATGACAAATACAGCGCGGGAAAGTAAGCGTAGCTCTTCAATAACAGTGCCATATTTTAAACCAAAATCCAGATCTTTATGGTCAGAAGTGACTTTGACAGCATCAATGCCTTCAGCTGCACAATAGCGATTTAATGCAAAAGGTAAATCAACACTAATTGAAAATATCACGGTATCTTTTAGTTTTGCTGCTTCTACATTGAAACGGTGAACTTGGGCACTACATACGGAAGTATCAATGGATGGTACCGAATTAATAATCCTGATTTTACCTTTAAAATCGGATAATTTAATGGGGTTCATTGCTAAATCTTGCACGATAAAATCGGGTGCTATGTCACCAACGTTGATTTTGGGACCTAACAAAGTAATAGGGGCTCCACGCATAGTAACTTCATTAACTCTTTTTTGCATAACTGTTTCCTTTGGGGATAATAATTGTGTTGTAATAAATTTCAGTGTTGATAGGATAACGACGTTCAATGCATTAAAGATTTTGCACCTATTGGCGTTGATTTAATATAGACCTAAACAGGCTACTGAGCAATAGCGCTATCATGTTTTTCGTGATGAATTAGCCAATTTCAACTATTGTTAATAATGTTGTTTTTTTAATGTAATTAAATTATTTGTATTTTGTATGTTTATTAGACAATGATATATAATGCCAGCACCTTTCTTTACTCTTATATCAACATTATGAATCAATTATTTATTACTGTCTGTTTACTGACTTTTAGTAATATTTTTATGACTTTTGCGTGGTATGGGCATTTGCGGTTTTTACATAACCAAGTTTGGCTAGTGGCGGTGTTTGCTAGCTGGGGGATTGCGTTATTTGAGTATTTATTGCAAGTACCTGCTAATCGCATTGGTTTTCAAGTTGCCAGCGCAGGCCAATTAAAGATTATTCAGGAAGTAATTAGTTTGTCTGTTTTTATCCCTTTTTCAATTTATATTTTAAAAGAGCCGTTTAAGACAGACTATATTTGGGCTGGTTTGTGTCTTTTAGGTGCGGTATTTTTTATGTTCCGCGATAAGATTTTTACTTAAATTCATGCTAAAACCGTGATAAATGTTGAGCATATTTGTCATGGTAATGCTCTAAATTAGCCTTTCAAATATTCCACATATTGCGGCCTGATTGTTGTGATGTTATGCCAAATTAATCATAAAATATCAATAACATTGGCTGTTGTTGACAGCCAAGCTTATTCTTTAGTTATAGCGCCTTAAATGAAATATCCGGTAAAATTGCTTCGCCTTGCCAATATAGCTCACTGGCAATGCGCTCAGCAATTTGGTAATAAAGTTGAGTAAATTCGCTATCAGGGTGGCTAATAACAGTAGGTTGCCCTGTATCGAGATCTTGGCGTAATATTTTATGAAGTGGTATTTGTCCGAGCAATTTTGTTTGATATTGCTCAGCTAAACGCTGTGCTCCACCTTCGCCAAAAATAGCTTCGTGATGACCACAATTTTCGCAAATGTGGTAACTCATGTTTTCAATAATGCCTAGTGTTGGGATGTTGACTTTATTAAACATGGTCATGCCTTTTTTGGCATCAATTAATGCGATGTCTTGCGGTGTACTGATAATGATTGCTGCCGTTACTGGAATACTTTGTGCTAGGGTTAATTGGATGTCCCCAGTTCCTGGAGGCATATCAATAACCAAATAATCAAGTTCAGGCCATAATGTATCTTGTAATATTTGTAGTAATGCCTTGCTTGCCATTGGTCCACGCCATACCATGGCGCTATCTGGATCAACTAAATAACCAATAGAGTTACTGGCTAATCCATGTGCCATAATTGGGGTCATGTGTTTATTGTCAGGTGTTAAGGGCTGCTGTTTTTCTGTGCTCAACATGGTTGGAATTGAAGGTCCATAAATATCCGCATCTAAAATGCCTACTTTGGCGCCTTGTTTTTGTAAGGCTAGTGCAAGATTAACAGCTGTTGATGATTTGCCCACGCCACCTTTGCCTGAACTTATGGCGATAATATTTTTGACATTGTTAATGGCATGTTGGTCATTAGCGCGTTTTAATGTGGCAATTTTATAGTCAATGTGCCAATTAACGTCATTAATGCCGTTAAGCTTTAGTAATTTTGGGGTGGCTATTTTTTTTAACTCGTCAAAAGCGTTTTGCCAAGCGAAGGGCATGGTTAAATTAATGGATAAATGTTGATTAATTATTTCGCATTTAGTGACTGTGTTAAGTTCAAGTAAATTTTTTTGTAAGGTTGAATGAGTAAAATTCTCAAGAATCTTTTTTACTTCAATGTTCATTGCTGTTATCTCTTTATGCATTGATATTTATACTTTGTTCATTTTTAATACTCCCTCTTAAAGAGGGTGGAAAAATTATAATAATTTACATTCTTTAAAAAGGATTATTTGCCATTTGCAAAGTGAATAGAGTATAGAAATTTTATCAAATTATGGCATAAATCTAGCGATAATCCCACGATTGATGTACTATTTCTGCCATTATGTAATAAAAGGTAATAAATCAACATGACAACTCAACGCAAAATATTGGTGACTTGCGCACTGCCTTATGCCAATGGTGCAATTCACTTAGGTCATATGCTTGAACATATTCAAGCTGATGTATGGGTGCGTTATCAACGTATGCGTGGTAATGAGATCTATTTTATTTGTGCCGATGATGCACATGGCACGCCAATTATGCTTAAAGCGCAACAACTTGGCATTACGCCTGAACAGATGATTAGTGAAGTGAAAACTGAGCATCAGCGTGATTTTGCTGGATTTAATATTAGTTATGATAATTACCATTCAACTCATAGCTCAGAAAACCATGAAATATCAGAGCAGATTTATAAGCGTTTAAAAGCCAATGGTTATATTAAAACCAAAGTCATTTCACAGCTATTTGATCCTGAAAAACAGATGTTTTTACCTGATCGCTTTGTAAAAGGCACTTGTCCACGATGTAAAGCACCAGATCAATATGGCGATAACTGTGAAGTGTGTAGTGCAACTTACAACCCGATTGATTTAATTAATCCGAAGTCTGTGGTTTCAGGGGCGACGCCAATTTTAAAAGAGTCAGAACATTTCTTTTTCGATCTGCCGGCTTTTTCAACTATGTTACAGGAGTGGATTCGCTCAGGGACACTGCAAGAGCAAGTCGCTAATAAAATGCAAGAGTGGTTTGAATCAGGCTTACAACCGTGGGATATTAGCCGTGATGCTCCTTATTTTGGTTTTGAAATCCCCGATGCACCAGGTAAATATTTTTATGTCTGGTTAGATGCACCAATTGGTTATATGGGCTCTTTTTTAAACTACTGCAATACACAAGATAAACCAATTTTTGATGAGTTTTGGAATAAAGATTCAAGCACTGAGCTTTATCACTTTATTGGTAAAGATATTGTTTACTTTCATAGTTTATTTTGGCCGGCAATGCTAGAGGGTAGCGAACATCGCAAACCATCGAATATTTTTGTGCATGGTTATGTAACTGTTGATGGCGCAAAAATGTCTAAGTCGCGAGGTACTTTTATTCAAGCAAGTACTTATCTAAAACACTTAGATCCTGATTGCTTACGCTATTATTATGCCGCTAAGCTGTCACCACATATTGATGATATTGATTTAAATTTAGAAGACTTTGTGCAACGTGTAAATAGCGATTTAGTTAACAAAGTTGTTAATATTGCTTCACGTTCGGCTGGGTTTATTTATAAACGCTTTGACGGCAAATTATCGGATAATGTAGCTGAACCAGCACTTTATGCGTATTTTGTTGAAAAGTCTCAAATCATTGCTGATTATTTTGAGCAACGTGAATCAGGTAAGGCGATTCGTGAAATTATGGCACTTGCTGACGAAGCTAACCGCTATATTGACGAAAAAGCGCCATGGGTGGTTGCTAAGCAAGAAGGGCAAGATCAAACATTGCAAGATATTTGCTCAATGGGTATTCACCTATTCCGTATTTTAATGACCTATTTAAAACCAATAGTGCCTTCATTAGCTGAGCGAACAGAAGCATTTTTAAATAGCAAATTAGAATGGAATACTATTGCTAATGCGTTAACTGGTCATAAGATTAATCAGTTTAAAGCCCTATTTAATCGTATTGATATGGATAAAATTACAGCCATGATTGAAGAAACAAAAGAGCAAGTTGCCCTAGCAACACCAGCTAAAACAAATGTTGCTGAACCTATTGCTGATACGATTAATTTTGACGATTTTGCCAAAGTTGATATGCGTGTTGCTTTAATTAAACATGCCTGTTTTGTTGAAGGATCCGATAAATTACTCCAGTTGACCCTTGATATTGGTGATGAAACCCGTAATGTATTTTCAGGCATCAAGCAGTTTTATCCTGATCCAGAAGTGCTAATTGGGCGTTTAACCATTATGATTGCCAACTTAGCGCCTCGTAAAATGCGTTTTGGTGTTTCAGAGGGTATGGTGCTTTGTGCCAGTGGTAAAGATGATGGTGACGGCGTGTACTTGTTATCGCCAGATAGTGGTGCTAAACCGGGAATGCGCATTTCGTAATTTTTATTCTTATCATGTAAAAAGTGCATCTTAACAAGTTAATGTGCTTGTTAAGATGTTTCAGGAAATTATGCATTTTATTATAAAATTTTCTGATTCGATGAATAATTGTAGCGTTAGTTTTTTTGGGACTGTTTTTTTATTATAAATGTTTAGCTAACCAACTATCGTGCAACTATTTTTGAGTTTGCCTTTCTACTCTAAAAAATCCCATTGCACTTTGATAGGGTGCAATGAGTGTCAAAAAATAGAAACCAGTATTTAAATCAAGACATTTTATGTTTATACCTGCTCAGGTTGAAGACGATACAACAACTATTTGTTATACTTTTCTTTTACGTTAAAACTAAGTTAAGTTCATTATTAAGCAATAATTTTTGATTTATCGGGTAATTAAATAAATCCCAGCTAACAAAACTGGAGGATTTGTGTTCTAGCCATTAATTAGCTTTATGATCTATTTTTAATATGGGTATTTTATTATTTTGCTTATCAATTGATGGCTTTATTAAGTTTATTATTGATAGGTTTTTATTAATATTTTAGTAAGCATTTTTTAGGATAAACATGATAAAACCGATATCTAATATTACATTAAAACCGCTACCTAAAGGTAAAAGAGGTAAAATTAGTTCGCTTGTTGAGGTTGATGGTGTTTGCTATGCTGAAAAACTAGAAGGCCGCTTTTTAGAAATGGCTTTTAGCTATGATGACTGTTATATTTTAATTTTTGTGACGCAAGATGGCGGTCCTTGGGAAGAGGCTTTATTCATCTATCTACTTGATTCAAAAAATCAAAATATCGTTGATAGTGCCAGAATTGGCGGTGGTGCATATGCTTGGCTTAGTGCTTGTGGTCTTTGTAATATTAAAATTTTATCTGACCATACGGTAAGTTTTGAATTTATGTCGTTTGAGGGTACTGATGGTTGGTTACTTAAACTGTTTAAAAATCCTATAAAAACCTTTCCGTTTACACTTAGAAACCTATTTCATATCTGGCGCCCAATTTCATTTAAACGCCATTTTTTGATCGAAGTAAATAAAACTTCACTTTAAATCAATATGCTATGATTCTCTTTTTATCCTGAAATTTGGCAATCAAAATAACGACTGCTAAAGTTTAATTTTGTTAAAAATCATATTTTGCTGTTTGATTTAACATTGCATGTAAATTAGTTATTGCATTATTTTTGATTTTCTGACGGATTTTCTGAATAAGGAAATATGCTGTCTTTTAGTGAAAAAGAGAAATCTTTTGTATTAATCTCACCAATAACTTTGTTGCTATCGTATAAAGCCAGTAAAAAATCGGCCATTTGCTTTGCTGTATGGTACTTGGTAAAACTTGCATCATAATTGTAGTTACTGACATTATTGGCTTTTTCACCAAATTCTGTTTTTGTTGCAGCCGGAGCTAACACCTTTGCGGTTAATTGGGCGTTAGCTTGCTTTAATTCCTGTGCTAGCCCTTCGGTAAAGGCATTGACATAGAATTTTGTTGCGCAATAGGTTACCGCATTAGGAACCAGCGTATATCCACCACGGGAGGATATGTTTATTAGTTGTGTCCCTGATTCATTTTGATATTTACGTACATACAGTGTTGAAAAAATTGTTAGGACTTCAATATTTAAATGAAGCATTGATTCAATTTTTTCTAAATCTTGATCGCTAACACTGCCGTAATGACCAAAACCGGCATTATTAATCCATGTTTCAATAAAATAGCTGTCTAAATCATTAAAAAGGGAATAAGCGTTGGTTGGTTGTGATAAATCACAAAGTTTTATAATTACTTCTAATGCTGGGGCAATTTTTGCAATTTCTTGTTGTAAAAGTGCCAAATTTTCTTGTCTTCTTGCAATAACAATAAGGTTTTTATTTCGTTTTGCAAAAGCAATAGCTGTTGCATAACCTATGCCTGAACTTGCGCCGGTTATGACGGTATATTTTTTATGTGTATTGGTCATTTTTATTTCCTCTAATATTTCAAATATCTGTATTTAATTAAAACCATTCAAACTATTAAATATATGATAAATATAACTTTATTCTACTGGAAGGTGGACTCATTTTGGTCTTTTATATTTTTTTATTGGTTATTTGTTTGCCATGAATTATGTGGTACTTCAACTTCTTTAGAGGCTTGAGCTAAAGCATCATTCAATCCTTGACGGCTTAAAGGTATGCAATATGCAGGCTTTGCACGTTCAAACCGCCAACTGTTTGATAAAGCGCCTACATCAACATAATCATAACCAATACTTTCTAGAAGAGTGAAAACAATTTGTTTGGCAGCTAAGTCATCTCCAGCTATAGGAATTGCTCTTCTATCTGATTTATCATTAGGCTTTGCATCTTTAATAACATCTTTTGCGAGAATTGCATTAAAAACTTTAACTACTCTAGATTTATCAAGATGTTTAGCGACTAACTCGCTGGTTGTTGTTTCATGATTATCTAATTGTCCTAAATGACCATCGCGGGCAGGATAATAGTTAGTGGCATCAAGTACTATTTTTCCGCTGAGTAGCTCTGCTGGTAATTGTGTATAATTGATAAAAGGAATAGCAACGAGAATTATATCACCAAATTTAATGGCTTCTTCTTGGCTCCCAATTTGGCAGTTTAAGCGTGTGGCTACGCTAAATAACGTCTTTTTATCTCTAGAATTACTTAACATAACTTGATAACCTGCGCGCATAAATAATGTTGTGTAGGCTTGACTTACAAATCCTGCTCCTATAATGCCGATTTTTTTCATATATTTACTCTGTTTTATTTGTTTAATTGATTTGAGTTATAATATTTATAAAATAAAAGATGGTAAATGGCTTTAAAATTGTTTTATTAACAACTGGAGATTGGTAATATGGATCTTTTTAGAAGTATGAAGGCTTTTGTATTGACTGTGAAGACAGGTTCATTTGCATCGGCATCTATCTCATTAAATACCTCTCCGCAAATGGTTGCGAAATATATTCTTTTTTTAGAAACTCAATTAGGGTTAAAGTTACTTAATCGAACAACACGTTCACAAAATCTTACCGAATTTGGTAAGCAGTATTATGAGCGCTGTGTGAGTATTTTAGGTGAAGTTGAAGCCACTTCTATGCTTGCGCAACAGTTTTTAGATAAACCTAGTGGTACGCTTAGAATTAGTGCACCATTTACTTTTGGTAATTTTACTTTAGTGCCATTAATTAGTAGTTTTATGAAGTGTTATCCCCAAATTAGTGTCGATATACAGTTAAGTGATCGTTATGTCGATTTAATTAAGGACGGTTTTGATATTGCTTTTCGGATTGGTGATTTGAGTGATTCAGGGCTTATTGCTCGTAAACTTAATCCTCATCAACTTATTTTTGCTGCCTCACCAGATTATTTAGCGCAATATGGTGTTCCATTAATACCTGATGATTTGAAAAAGCATCAATGCTTGATTTACCAATATGTGAATCAGAATAAAAAAGATCATGTTTGGCCGTTTATGATTAATGGTGAAATAGTTAATATTCCTATATCAGGGACATTTCAAAGTAATCAGACTTCAGCGTTAGTGATAGCTGCGATTGAAGGATTAGGTATCACAATGTTGCCAGAATCTATGTTACAAGAGCCAATTAAGCAGAAAAAATTATTTCCCATATTACAAAAATTTTTACCACCTGCCAAGCCGCTTAATATGCTTTATACTGCTGATCGTCAGCAACCACCAAAATTAAAAGCATTTATTGAATTTGTGTTGAATGCAATATCGTAATAAGTGTATTTTTTTATACATAATAAAAAAGGCGAGCAAATCGCCTTTTTTAACAGTTGTAATAAAAGAACCAATGGTTATTTTATCGTCACTAAAGTACTCACTTCTTTACCTAACATATTGTTTAGATAAACTAAATCGTTAGCAGTTAAGGTTCCTACTGCATATTTTAATTGGAGTAAGCTAGTTAGATAATTATATTTTGCATCTGATAAATTTCGTTTAGAACTGTAAAGCTGAGTTGTTGCATTTAATACGTCAACGATTGTTCTTGTTCCAACTTGATAACCAGAATTAGTTGCTTCTAATGAGCTTTGTGCTGAAACAACTGCTTGTTGATAAGCTTTGATTGCGCTAATCGATGATGAAATATTGTTGTAGGATGAACGTACTTGGTTAATCACGCCACGATTAGTACTTTCTAGTTTTTCACTGAAACTTACGTAATTTTGTTGTGCTTGTTCAACTTTCGATACCGTTGCACCACCAGAAAAGATTGGTAGGTTTACACTGACACCAACATAGTTATTTCCTGAATACGATTTACCACTATGAGCACCAGCCGCTACGTTATTACCATATCTATCAGTTTTATTTAAATTAGTTGATGCATCTAAACTGGCCGTAGGTAAATGACCTGCTTGTGAGAGTTTGATCTGTTCACGTGCAATGTCTTGGTTCAATTTCATTGTTAATAAATTCAGATTAGATGATTCAGATTGTCTTAATAATGTGCTTATTTGTTCTGGCGATTCTGTTTTAAAGGTGTTGGTGTTAACGCTTGCTAAATTAGAATAAAAACGACCGCTTACTTGACGTAAATCCTCGATCGCATTGTTTAGTTCATTTAATGCGTTAACTTGTTGTGCAACAGTTAGGTCATAGTTAGCTTGGGCATTTTGTACATCAGTAATGGCGACTAAACCGACTTGGTGTTGTTGACGAGTCTGTTCTAACTGACGACCAATAGCATTTTTCTGTGCATCAATAAAACTTAATGCATCTAGCGCTTTTAGCACATTAAAATAAGCGACAGAAGTATTTAAGATTAATGTTTGACCTTGGTATTGATAAGCAATATCGGCAATACTTGCTTGTTTTTTAGTAATATCTAAGGCCTTCCAATTTGAAAAATTAAAAATGCTTTGCGATACGGCTACTTGATATAAGTTTCCGCTTTTAGATTTTACTCCACTTGTATCACGTCGACCATGAGTTACACCATAAGAAGCACTTAAACCAACCTGCGGTAGCAAACTTGCTCGAGAACCAGAAATTGCCGCGTATGCTTTATTTTTTTCAGCTAATGAACTGCGTAGATCTGGATTGGTTTCTTTTGCTTGTTCATAGACTTGAATCAAATTTTCAGCAAATACAGATTGACTTAATGCTAAGCCAATTAAAAAGGTTAAAGTTTTTTTCATTAATCTTCTCTTTAAAAATCATTAAAATATAGTAGTATTTTTAATGGCGTAATTTTAACAGATTATTAGTATATAGTAAGCATAGTTTGTATGCCATTCGCACTTTTTATTCAAATTAAGTTTAACATCGAGATCTTATATGAAAATAAAACATAATCCGGTACATTTTGACAAAAATGATGTGTTTAATCTAACTAAACGAATTTTGTATAAAGGTTTTTTTTCTTTATTTGAATATCGTTTTCAATATCGTAAATTTGATGGTTCAATGAGCGAGGTTGTTAGTCGTGAAATTTTGGAACGAGGACATGCAGTAGTGCTTTTAGCATATGATACAAAACGTGATGAAGTTGTGCTAATTGAACAAATACGGATTGCTGCTATTGAAACCCAAGAAAGTCCGTGGATGTTAGAACTTATTGCAGGCATGATGGATCATGAAAATGAATCATTTGAAGAAGTGGCAAAACGTGAGGCAATAGAAGAGGCTGGAGTTGTTATTGGTCGATGTAAACCTATCATCAGTTATTTAGCATCACCTGGTGGTTTAACTGAACAATTGCATATTTTGGTGGGAGAAGTCGATTCATCAACCGCCAAAGGTATTCATGGGCTTGCTGAAGAAAACGAAGATATTAAAGTTCATGTTGTCAGTCGTAATCAAGCTTATCAATGGGTCAAAGATGGAGTAATTAACAATGCTGCATCAATTATTGCACTGCAATGGTTAGAACTTAATCATCAGTTATTAAAGAAAGAGTGGGAATAACCTTTTTAGTATTCATATTTAATTATTTCTTTCATAAAAGTGTGATCTATTTTACACTTTTGTATAACGCTAAGATTTACAATAAAAATTGTATTTCCTGTTACAATGTCTATTTTATTGCTGACATTATTAACCATGATTATAGATTGATAAATAATTGGGGTGAATTTTGAGGTCATTGTTAAAACTTCCAATTCGTAATAAAAATTACGGTAAAATATTACATATAACTGATACTCATCTTTTTTCTGAGGACGATGGTTCATTGCTTGGTGTGAATTCTAATGCAAGTTTCCGATCTGTTATAAATGAAATTGGAAGTAGTAATAAGACGTTTGATTTGATTGTGGCAACGGGTGACTTTGTGCAAGATGGTTCTAAAAAAGCTTATGCTCGTTTTGCTGAGCAAATCAACAAGTTTAATACGCCTTGTGTGTGGTTGGCTGGCAACCATGATAATTATGAGAGTATGCAAGATGTGTTTGCAGATTATCAACTGGCCGATAATAAAATAGTGCAGTTAGGAGATAACTTGCTGATTGTTTTATTAAATAGCCAAGTTATTGGTCAAGCATATGGTTTTTTACCTAAATCTGAACTTGAATTTTTACATAATGCTTTAACCGAGCATTCTGATCGAAATGCATTAGTTTTTTTACACCACCATCCAATTAATTCTGGATGTCATTGGTTAGATCACCATATTTTAAAAAATAGTGATCAATTAGAGCAAATTATTCAAAAACATTCTAATGTAAAAGGGATAGGTTGGGGACACATTCATCAAAAACAAGATTATGTTTGGCATCATTGTCATGCGTTTTCAACCCCTTCAACATGTTTTCAATTTAAGCCTGAATGTTATGATTTTCAAGTATCAACTGAAGATGCGCCTGGTTGGCGAGAAATTACGCTTAATACTGATGGTTCTATCGAGAGCGAGGTTTATCGTTTAGCTGATAATCAGTTTTTACCCGATGTTTCTCAAAATGGTTATTAGCAAGCCGTAATATATTTGTTTGTAATCATAGTTAGCGTGAACTTAAAACTTGTTACAATAATTATAGTAAAGGTGCAAAAAAGTAAAACAGCCGTTCAACTATGCGTTGCCATATTGGACGTTGATTCCATTCTTCAGTTTTTATGCTATCTGAATTAGATAAATATTTTTGTAAGAGCACTGACAGCGATTTAGCAAATTCTACGTCATCAATCACAGTTGTAATTTCAAAATTAAGCCATAAGCTGCGCATATCCAAATTAACAGTACCAACAAGACTTAACTGGTTATCTATTAGGACGCTTTTGGTGTGTAATAAGTTATCATTGAATTGATAAAGTTTTACGCCACCGTTTAATAATTCGGAAAAAAATGCTCGACTTGCCCATTTTACCATTAGTGAGTCATTATTTTTGGGAACGATAATGATGACTTCTACCCCCCTTTGAGCTGCGGTGCAGACAGCATGTAGAATATCATCACTTGGTACTAAATAAGGTGTCGTAAAAATAATTTGTTCTTGTGCTGAATAAATTGCCGTTAATAACACTTGGTGGATCATGTTTTCCATATAACCTGGTCCGGATGCTATTAGTTGCATTATGTGTTTTTTATCTTCTGGCGGTTCGGCAAAATCAGTAATTTTTGGTAGTGCTAAATGTTTGCCTGTTTCTAGTTCCCAATCACTAGCATATATAGCGCTCATAAGCGTTGTTACCGGTCCATTCATTCTGACCATGATATCAACCCATTCACCGACATGTTTATTTTGTTTGAAAAAACGAGGATCAACAATATTCATGCTGCCTGTATAAGAGATGTAGTTGTCGATAATGGCAACTTTTCGGTGTTGTCGTAAGTCCAATCGCCTAAACATGAATCGAAGTAAGTTTACTTGTAACGCTTCGACAATAATTATACCAGCATCACGCATTCTTTTACTGGCATTCGTTTTAATAAAATGTCGGCTACCGGCAGAGTCAACCATTAATCGACAAGTTACTCCTCGCTGTGTTGCTTGAATGAGTGCTTGCTCGACTTCGTCAGCCCGACCACCTTCATTCCAGATATAAAATACCATTTCAATATTAGACGTCGCTTTATTGATATCGTCAATTAAGCGGTCAAAAATTTCGTTAGTTTCGCTTAGTAGTTCAATGTGATTGCCGTTAATTCCATCAAGGCCTGTTTGGTGTTTGCAAAGTTGAAAAATCGGCTTGCTAACTAGGCTAACGTTATTGGTGAAAATATCAGGAAATTCACTTAGACGGTTAATAAATTTTGAAATAGTCGGGCGCATTTTTTGTGCCCGTTTAACTCGTTGTTGACCTAAGTGCGCTTCGCCCAAGGCAAAATAAAGGAATACTCCGACAAGTGGTAAGATATAAATGACTAACATCCATGCAATAACATAAGTGGTTGGTCTTCGTTTGAAAACAATTCGTAATGTTGTTGCAACAATGATCAACCAATAAGTAAGAAAGATCAAAGTGCTGATTAATGCATGAAATGAGGTAAATTGCATACTTAATTAACTATTAGTTAGGTTTAATTTAGTTATTGGGTCTTGAGTGTAATCATAATTCTGAAATGCTTCAGGTAATGGTTTGGGGTTATTGTGTTTATCAACTGAAACATAAGTGAATACGGCATCTGTAATACAAAAGCGCTGTGTCGTATCAGATGTATCAATGACTTTTTTAATCCACACTTCAATGCCAATAGTGATAGATGTTTTCCCTGTTTTGATGCAATGTGCATAGCAACAAACAACATCCCCGACCATTGCTGGTTTGTAGAATGTAATGCTGCTAGCATTTACTGTTACAACTCGATTTCTCGCGATCTCTTTTGATAAAATACCGCCTGCAAGATCCATTTGAGACATGATCCACCCACCAAAAATATGTCCGTGAGGATTGGTATCAGCCGGCATTGCAAGCGTTCTAAGTACTAATTGACCTTTGGGGGTTGTATCTTGTGTCATGCTAAAATACTCCTTTGTTATAACTTATTATCTATATCTTTATTCATGTTTTTATAGATATAGATACCCGATATCAACGATAATAGTAACGATGCACCAGGTAAAATAAATACTTTAAATTTCCAAAAGAAATCATCAGTCGTGTAGTAGGTTGCACCTAAACTAATGGCGCCACACAATATAAAAAAGAAGATCCATAATAAATTTAGTTTATTCCAAATAGAAATATCGAGCTGTATTTCTTTGCCTAGCATTTTTTGAAGTAGATTTTTTTTAAAAATAAATTGGCTAACTAATAAGGCTGTGGCAAATAAAAAATTAATAATAGTGACTTTCCATTTGATTATATTCGGGTCACGCAAATAAAGTGTAAATCCACTAAAAATCATCACCATTAGATAAGAAATCAACTCTACTTTATCTACTTTTCTATATAGAACAAGAATGAGAAGAAAGCATACTGTTGCGGCGATCATTAGTGCTTGAACGCCAACAAAGACATCATACATGGTTAGAAAAACAAAAAAGAATACAAGTGGAATAAAGTTTAAAAGTTGTTTCATTAAATTATTAACCTAGCAAAAAGATGAGTGGATATATTTTAAATAAGTAAAAAGCCTATTGGAATAGGCTTATTTTTTGTGATGAAGCTCAGGATGTTTTTTACAATTACCTGATTGGCAATGTCCATAAAGATATAAACTATGAAAAGTTAATGTCATGCCATATTGTTCAGCAATTTCTTTTTGTCTGGCGTTAATGATATCATCACGAAACTCGAATACTTCACCACAATCTAAGCAAATTAGGTGATTGTGGTGTTGCTGAGTTGCTAGTTCAAAAACAGCTTTCCCACCTTCAAAGTTGTGGCGAGTAACAATTCCTGCATCGTCAAATTGATTCAAAACACGATAAACGGTTGCAAGTCCGATTTCTTCTCCCATATCCAGTAGTTTTTTATAAAGGTCTTCTACTGTGATATGTTGGCATGAAGGATCTCGTAATAATTCTAAAATTTTCAATCGTGGTAACGTAACCTTTAAACCAGCGCTTTTTAGCGCCGCATTATTATCATTATCATGATTTGTCATATTACTTCCCATTAAGTTATTAATATTTATCCATTATAGGAACTATATATGGTAAATAAAAGAAATCGTTTTAATAGATTAAATTTTCATTTCAGTTTTGACTTGATTGACCCAATTATTAATACGTTCTTCAGTTAATTCAGGTTGACGATCTTCATCAATTGCTAAACCAATGAAATGTGTGTCATCGACTAAACTTTTTGACGCTTCAAAGCTATAACCTTCGGTTGACCAGTGTCCAACAATTTTTGCACCTTTAGGCTCGATAATATCGCGAAGTGTTCCCATGGCATCACAAAAATATTCGGCATAGTCTTCTTGATCACCACAACCAAAAATAGCCACAGTTTTACCGTTAAAATCAATTTTTTCTAAATTAGGAAAAAAGTCATCCCAGTCTGCTTGTGATTCGCCGTAGTACCAAGTTGGAATGCCAAAAAATAGATAATTGTATTGTTCGATGTTTTCTTTAGTGGCTTTTGCAATGTCAAAAAGCTCGGCGTTGTCACTACCTAAAATGAGTTGGATTTGCTTAGCTACATTTTCTGTGTTGCCAGTGTCACTACCAAAAAAAATACCAACTTGTTTCATATTTGTACCTTTATTATTTTCGATATTAAAATATTCTAGAAGTATATCATTGTCACTTACTATCAGCAATCATCCTAACTAACCCCAAACATAAGTTATTATTTGCTATACAATTTATTTATCTTGCATTAGAATTATCACCTGTTTTTATATTAATTTAGGCTGTGGAATTTCTTTATGAACTTGCATGAATATCAATCTAAATATCTTTTTAAACAATATAATTTGCCTGTACCTGAGGGGTATGTTTGTAATTCAATTAATGAAGTACAAGATACGTTATCTGAATTATCTTCACAGGCAGATTCAGGCCTTTGGGTTGCTAAATGTCAGGTTCATGCAGGAGGACGAGGTAAAGCCGGCGGCGTTATTTGCACGCAAAGCTATAATGAAATAAAGCAATTTGCAGAAAAATGGTTGGGGCAGTATCTTGTTACTTATCAAACAACTGATAAAGGTCAGTTAGTTAATAAAATTCTAATTGAAAAAGCGTCTAATATTCATAAGGAACTTTATTTAGGGGCGGTGGTTGATCGTAGTTCTAAACGTGTTGTGATCATGGCTTCAACTGAAGGCGGCGTTGATATAGAAAGTGTTGCCGAAAAATCACCACACTTAATCCACAAAACTTCACTCGATCCTTTAACAGGACCTTGTTCTTTCCAAGGTCGTGAGCTTGCATTTAAGTTAGGATTAACAGGCAAATTAGTGAATCAGTTTACAAAGCTATTTGTTAATTTTGCAAAACTATTTTTAGAAAACGATGTTTCATTAGCCGAGGTTAATCCATTAGTTATTACCGATTTAGATGAACTCATTTGTTTAGATGCAAAAGTTGTTTTAGATGATAATGCGCTATTTAGGCACCCAAACTTAACCATTTTAAGAGATACAACTCAAGAAGATGAACGTGAATCAATAGCTGCAAAACAAGGTATTAGCTATGTATCATTGGATGGCAATATTGGCTGTATGGTTAATGGTGCAGGTCTTGCAATGGCAACTATGGACATTATTAAATTACATGGAGGTGAACCTGCAAACTTTTTGGATGTAGGTGGTGGCACGACGAAAGAGCGCGTTGCTGAAGCATTTAAGTTGATATTATCTGACACAAATGTGAAAGCAATTTTGGTTAATATTTTTGGTGGTATTGTTCGTTGTGATTTAATTGCTGATGGAGTTATTAGTGCAATTAAAGAAATAGGTCTTAATGTTCCTGTTGTTGTTCGTCTTGAAGGTAATAATGCTAAGCTTGCGCAAGAAATTTTGGCTAAAAGCAAATTAAATATTATTACTGCAGAAAGTTTAATCGATGCGGCTCAAAAAATTGTTGCTGTTGTCTAATGAAGAGGCGTGTGGAGAAGGGTTATTATGTCAATTTTAATCAATAAAGAAACCAAAGTCATTTGCCAAGGATTTACGGGGGGGCAAGGTACTTTACACTCACAACAGGCGCTAGCTTATGGTACTAAATTAGTTGGCGGTGTGACACCTGGTAAAGGGGGAACAGTCCATTTAGGTTTACCTGTTTTTAATACTGTTAAAGAAGCGGTTGAAGCAACCGGTGCAACTGCAAGTGTTATTTATGTACCAGCAGCATTTGGTAAAGATTCTATTTTGGAAGCGATTGATGCAGGTATTAAATTAATTGTCTGTATTACTGAGGGTATTCCAACTTTAGATATGTTAGTTGTTAAAGAAAAATTAAGGCTAAATGATGTCGTAATGATTGGACCTAACTGTCCGGGTATTATTGTCCCAGATGAATGTAAAATAGGTATTATGCCGGGTCATATTCATCGAGCAGGAAAGGTGGGAATCGTTTCTCGATCTGGAACACTAACTTATGAAGCAGTTAAACAAACAACGGATATTGGCTTAGGACAATCAGTATGTGTTGGCATCGGCGGTGATCCTATTCCTGGTAGCGATTTTATCTCTATTTTAGCCTTACTTGAGCAAGATCCTAAAACTGAAGTTATTGTGATGATTGGTGAGATTGGTGGTAGCGCTGAAGAAGAAGCTGCTGAATATATTAAAAAACACGTAACTAAACCTGTGATTGCATATATTGCTGGTGTTTCTGCACCATCAGGAAAACGTATGGGGCATGCAGGTGCGATTATTTCAGGTAATAAAGGTACAGCAGTAGAAAAATCAAAATCATTGCAATCTGCGGGCATTACGGTTGTAAAAAGTCTTACGGATATTGGAGATGCTGTAAAAAAACAAATTAAGATATAGTTTTTTTGATATATATCAATTTTATTCTGTCATTATCGGTGTATAATAGCCGTCAATAACATAAAAATTTGTGAGTATTTAAGGATTAGAGGGAGCGCTTATGTTAGATATAGTAGAACTTTCACGCCTCCAGTTTGCACTTACTGCAATGTATCATTTTATTTTTGTTCCATTAACGTTGGGTTTAGCGTTTATGCTAGCAATTATGGAAACGGTGTACGTTGTTAGTGGTAAGCAAGTCTGGAAAGATATGACAAAGTTTTGGGGCAAACTGTTTGGTATTAACTTTGCAGTAGGTGTCGCAACTGGCTTAACCATGGAATTTCAATTCGGTACTAACTGGTCTTATTATTCACATTATGTGGGTGATATTTTTGGTGCGCCGTTAGCCATTGAAGGTTTAATGGCATTCTTCTTAGAATCAACTATGGTAGGTTTATTCTTTTTTGGTTGGGATAGATTAAGCCGTGGTAAGCATTTAATGGTGACTTGGTGTGTTGCATTTGGTTCTAACCTTTCGGCACTTTGGATCTTAGTTGCTAATGGTTGGATGCAATTCCCAGTGGGATCTGAATTTAACCCAGTTAATTCACGTATGGAAATGGCGAGCTTTTTTGAGCTGATTACTAATACTGTTGCTCAATATAAATTTGTTCATACCGTTGCTGCAGGTTATTTAACAGGTGCTATTTTTATTTTAAGTATTAGTTCTTACTATTTGTTGAAGAAGCGTGATGTTGCCTTTGCTAAACGCTCTTTTGCTGTGGCCGCGACATTTGGGTTTATTATGTCGATTGCTGTTGCTCTAATGGGGGATGAAGCTGGGCATGAAATGACAACTGTCCAACCAGCCAAACTTGCTGCCATTGAAGCTGAATGGGAAACTCAACCGGCACCAGCATCATTCAATGTCATTGCTTTTCCATCACAAAAAAATAAAGAAAATTTATTTGCAATAGAAATTCCTTATGCAATGGGCATAATGACCACTCGTTCATTGGACACGCAAGTAACTGGATTAAGAGATATATTAGCGAATAATGAAACGAGAATTCGTAAAGGTATTTTGGCTTATACAAATTTAGAAAAAATTCAAAAAGGTAATCAAGATCCTGATGTCCTTAAAGCATTTGAGGATAATAAATCTGATTTAGGTTATGGTTATCTGGTTAAACGTTTTACCGATCGTGATAATTTAACGATTCCTCAAGCGACAGAAGAGCATATTAAAGCTGCTACTGAAGACTCAATTCCTACAGTATGGCCACTATTTTGGGCTTTCAGAGTGATGGTAGGTCTTGGTGTGTTAATGATTTTGGGCACTGGCTTTGCTTTATGGACTACTTATAAAAATAAAATTGGTGAGAAACGTTGGTTACATCGTTTGTTAGTTTTGTTTTTACCATTCCCTTGGCTTGCATGTGAATCTGGTTGGTTTGTTGCCGAGTATGGGCGTCAACCTTGGGCAATTCAGGATATTTTACCGACAGGAGTAGCAAATTCATCATTAACTGCAGGTGAAGTGCTATTCACTATGGTACTTATTTGTGGCCTTTATACATTGTTCTTAGTTGCTGAATTATTCTTAATGTTTAAGTTTGCTCGTTTAGGACCTAGTTCTTTAGGTACGGGCAACTATCATTATGAAAAAACACAACCGGTAACAGAATAGGGCATAGGGAGTATACACAATGATTGATTATGAAATTGTACGCGTCATCTGGTGGGTACTAATTAGTGTTGTTTTAATCGGTTTCGTTGTCACCGATGGTTTTGATATGGGCGTGGGTATTTTATTACCTTTTATCGGTAAAACAGATACAGAACGTCGAATTATGATTAATGCAATTGCTCCCCATTGGGATGGAAACCAAGTTTGGTTGATCACTGCTGGTGCAGGAGTCTTTGCTGCGTGGCCTATGGCATATGCTGCGTCATTTTCAGGCTTTTATATTGCTATGATTTTAGTGCTTTGTGCACTGTTTTTTAGACCAATTGGTTTTGATTATCGTAGTAAATTAGAAAATTCAAAATGGCGTAATTTATGGGATGCTGGCATTTTTGCTGGTAGCTTTGTGCCTGCATTGGTTTTTGGGGTCGCTTTTGGTAACTTATTAGAAGGTGTTCCTTTTAGATTTGATAACTCTTATCGTGTGTTTTATGATGGTAACTTCTTTGGTTTGCTTAATCCATTTGCACTGTTGACTGGTGTTGTTAGCTTAATGTTATTTGTAGCTCATGGTGGAGCATGGTTACAGCTGAAAACATCAGGTGAACTTTATTTAAGAGCTAGAAAGGCTACACAAATTGCTAGTTTAGTCATGTTAATTGCATTTGTGCTAGCTGGTGTTTGGGTGACATTTGGTATTCATGGCTATGAAGTAACTAGCGTGATTGATTATAATGCTTCATCTCATCCACTAAGCAAGACCGTATCTATAAATACGTCATGGTTAACTAACTATATGAATTGTCCTATTTTATGGATAGTACCTGCTTTAGGTGTTTTGTTGCCGCTATTGACTATTCTTTTTTCTAGTTTAAATAAAAATGCATTAGTGTTTGTTTCATCAGTATTAACAATTGCATGTGTTTTATTTACCTACGGTATTGCAACTTTCCCATTCATTATGCCTTCAAGCATTATGCCAAATGCAAGTTTGACAATATGGGATGCATCATCAAGTCAATTAACACTTAATATTATGTTTGTTGTTGTTCTTATCTTTTTGCCTATAGTTCTTTTGTATACTATTTGGTCATATATCAAAATGTTTGGGCGATTGGATAAAAATCATATCGAAAATAATAAACACTCACTTTATTAAGGAAAAGTTATGTATTACGTTTTATGGTTTATAGGACTTATGGCTGCATGTATGTTATCCGCTGTAGTTGGCTTATGGATTGAACGCGATAGTAGCGAAAAAGAATCTAATAACAAATAATACTAATTAAAAAATAATAAAAAGGTGGCAAATCGTCACCTTTTTAATTGTTAAATAGAGTTGTAAAGAATAAAATGTAAATGATAATTTTTTTCATTTGTGTTTTTTATATCATAGTGCAGTGAATTTTATATTCAGATATAATAGCACTAAATTTAATTAGTATAATTCGGGTATGAGACAATTCAATTGGAATGCAAGAGTTTATTATGAAGATACGGATGCTGGTGGTGTTGTTTACCATGCTAGGTATCTTGCTTTTTATGAACGAGCAAGGACAGAAATTTTAAGGCAGCTTGGTATTAGCCAACAAACATTATTACAAGAAGGTATTGCTTTTGTTGTAAAAAAGATGGATATTAGCTACCAATTTCCAGCCCGTTTAGATGATATGCTAACTATCAGTTCTGAGGTTGAACAAGTTCGTAAAGCGTCTATTATTTTTAAGCAAACTATTTTTAATCAAAATAAACAAATTATTAGTACAGCAAGTGTTCTTATCGCTTGTGTTGATATTATTAAAATGAAGCCATGTGGGCTTCCCAAGTTATTAGTTTTGGAGTTTATATAAGTGGAAAATCTGAATATTATTGCTCTGTTTTTGCAGGCAGGCTTGTTAGTACAAGGCGTTATGTTATTGCTACTTGCTTTTTCCGTTATGTCGTGGGCTATTATATTTCAACGAACTATGATTTTAGGTAAAGCTAAAAAACAGATTGAGCAATTTGATAATAGTTTTTGGGCTGCCGATGATTTAAATGTTTTGTTTGATAAAGCAAAATTTCATAAAGAAGAAATTAGCGGTACAGAGCATATTTTCTATTCAGGTTTTAAAGAGTTTTCACGGCTATATCAAATTAACCCAAATATGGCTGAATCGGCTTTAGATGGTGCATCGCGCTCTATGCGCTTAGCAATGAATCGTGAGCTAGATATTCTAGAATTACATATTCCTTTTTTAGGGACGGTGGGTTCTATAAGTCCATATATCGGTTTGTTCGGTACTGTTTGGGGAATTATGCATGCATTTATTTCGTTAGGTGCTGTTAAACAAGCAACGTTACAAATGGTCGCACCAGGGATTGCTGAGGCGTTAATTGCAACTGCAATTGGTTTATTTGCTGCTATTCCTGCGGTACTTGCATATAATCGCTTGTCATTGGGGGTAAGCCGAATTGAACAAAGTTACCTTAACTTTATTGATGAATTTTCTGCAATTCTACAACGTCAAGCTGTTGCTGTTAGGAAGTAATTATGAGCAGAAACAGGCGTTCACGTTATTCAACTAAATCTGAAATCAATATAGTCCCTCTACTGGATGTACTATTAGTATTAGTGCTTATTTTTATGGCAACAGCGCCAATTATTAGCCAAAGTGTTGAAGTTGACCTGCCAGAGGCGTCGGAATCAAAAACGGTTTCGTCTTCAGAAAATAAACCAATTATTATTGAAGTATCTGGTGTGGGAATATATGCACTGATTATTGATCAGGATCGTCAATCTAACTTACCACAAGAGCAGATTGTCGCAGAAGTGAAGCAACAAATGTCACTTAATGACAAAGCTGTTTTTTTAGTCGGTGGGGCTAAAAATGTGCCCTATGAAGAAATTATAAAAGCCTTGAATTTACTACAATCTGCGGGCGTTAAGTCTGTAGGATTAATGACTCAACCAATTTAAATAAAATAATATAGCAAGATGTCAGCAATGTCTTATAAGCCAAATTCAAAATTAAGTATAGCAATTATAATATCCATTATATTACATGTGATTTTAATCATCATTTTGGGGTATCGGGCTCTGCATGATAATGATGCTAACTATGGTAGTGTTAATGGGAATTCTATAGACGCTATTATGGTTGATCCTTCCGTGATGACCGAACAGTACCAAAGACAACTAAAAACGCAAGTTAGTCAAAAACAAGCTGAACAACAAAGACAGCAACAAATAGATAATCAGGCTCGTGAGTTACAAGAGCAACAGCTAGCTCAGCAACAGAGGCTTAAAGAGTTAGAAAGAGAGCGCCTAAGAGTAGAAGAACTACAAAAGAAAGAAGCAGAAGCCGCGGAGGCTGCAAGGGTTGCGAGACAAAAAGAAGAAGCTGATCGCAAAGCGAAAGAGCAGTTAGAAGAACAGCAAAGGCAAGCGGAAAAACAGCGTTTAGAGCAACAGCAAGCTGAGTTAGCAAAACAAAAAGCAGAGCAAGAAGCTAAATTAAAAGCAGAACGAGAATTATTAGAAAGACAGCGCGAAGAAAATCAGCGAAAACAAGAAGAATTAGCGAAACAAAAAGCCGAACATGAAGCTAAAGCAAAAGCTGAACAAGAACTTCTTGAAAAACAACGAGCTGAAAATGAACGTAAACAAGCAGAACTAGCTAAGCAAAAAGAAGAACAAGCAAAAAAGCAAGCAGCTGAAAAAGCCGCTGCAGAAAAGGCTGCGGCGGATAAAGCTGCTGCTGAAAAAGCTGCAGCCGAAAAAGCAAAAAAAGCAGCACAAGCAAAAAAAGATAAAGAACTTGATAATTTGCTAGGTGGGCTAACATCGGGCTCACCCAGTCCATCAGGTGGTGCAGCTAGCCGCAAAGGTGTTTCAAATGGAGAACTCGATAAATATAAATCTTTAGTTCAAAATGCTATCAGCAATAAATTTATTAATCCTAATAAATTATATAGTGGTCGAAATTGTATATTAGAAATTCAAATAGCGCCGGATGGCTTATTGCTGAGCGTTAGTGCAAAAGGTGGTGATGACGCACTATGTCGAGAGGCGCTTGCAGCGACTAAGCAAGCAGTAATTCCAAAGCCTGCAAGTGCGTTTTATAATCAAGTAAAGACGATGACAATTGACTTTCAACCGAAATGATTTTTATACGTAAATACGATGTTTTCTAAAAAATTTTTATAATAAATTACCTATATCTGTAAATGTAAATGTTGAAATCACATTAATCATCCCAATATATCCTCTATTCATTCCGAATCAAGTTATTTAAGTAAAAGAAGGAGCAGAACATGACAACAATTGTCAGTGTCCGTCGTGAGGGGCAAGTCGTTATCGGTGGTGATGGCCAAGTCACGTTAGGCGAACGTATTATTATGAAAGGTAATGCTCGTAAAGTTCGTCGTTTATATAATAACAAAGTGATTGCAGGTTTTGCTGGTGGTACTGCTGATGCTTTTACTCTATTTGAGCTATTTGAGCGAAAATTAGAAATGCACCAAGGACATTTAACCAAAGCTGCTGTTGAACTAGCTAAAGATTGGCGAACTGATAGAATGCTGCGTAAACTAGAAGCGTTACTTGCTGTTGCTGACGAAAGTGCGTCACTGATTATTACAGGGACTGGCGATGTTATTCAACCAGAAGATGATTTAATTGCTATTGGTTCTGGTGGTCCTTATGCGCAAGCAGCGGCTCGGGCTTTATTAGATAATACCTCACTTTCTGCACATGATATTGTGCAAAAATCATTATCGATTGCTGGTGATATTTGTGTTTATACTAATAACTTCCAAACAATTGAAGAACTTAATTATTAATCTGATTTAAGAGAAATTTAACTATGTCTGAAATGACTCCTCGTGAGATTGTAAGCGAATTAAACCAACACATCATAGGACAAGATAAAGCCAAACGTTCTGTGGCTATAGCATTGCGTAATCGCTGGCGTCGGATGCAGCTAGATGAAACATTGCGTCATGAAGTTACTCCTAAAAATATACTTATGATTGGTCCAACTGGGGTGGGTAAAACTGAAATTGCAAGACGATTAGCAAAATTGGCACGAGCACCATTTATTAAAGTAGAAGCGACTAAATTTACTGAAGTTGGTTATGTGGGAAAAGAAGTAGATTCAATTATTCGTGACTTAACCGACTCAGCGGTAAAAATGATTCGCCAGGAAGCAATGGAACGAAATCGTAATCGAGCGGAAGAACTTGCTGAAGATCGTATTTTAGATGTGCTTGTGCCGCCAGCTAAAGATGGTTGGGGACAAGTTGAAGATAATCATAATTCAACAGCAAGACAAGCTTTTCGTAAAAAATTACGTGAAGGTTCACTTGACGATAAAGAGATAGAAATTGAGTTAGCTGGTGTGAATATCGGTGTTGAAATTATGGCTCCTCCAGGTATGGAAGAGATGACAAACCAGTTACAATCAATGTTTCAAAATTTAGGTGGACAAAAAACTAAACCACGTAAAATGAAGATTAAAGATGCGTTTAAACAGCTTATCGAAGAAGAGGCTGCTAAATTGGTTAATCCTGATGAACTTAAGCATGAAGCGATTGAAGCGGTTGAGCAAAACGGAATTGTTTTTATTGATGAGATAGATAAAGTTTGTAAACGAGGTAACTCTTCAGGGCCAGATGTTTCACGTGAGGGTGTGCAACGAGATCTTTTACCATTGGTTGAAGGTTGTACTGTATCGACTAAACACGGGGCTGTTAAAACAGATCACATCTTGTTTATTGCATCAGGTGCTTTTCAAACTGCCAATCCATCTGATTTAATACCTGAATTGCAAGGTAGATTGCCAATTAGAGTGGAATTACAGGCACTGACTAGCGAAGATTTTGAACGTATTTTAACTGAACCGAACGCTTCACTTACTGTGCAGTATAAAGCGCTAATGGCAACGGAAGGCGTTAATATCGATTTTACTCCTGATGGTATTCGTAAAATTGCAGAATCAGCATGGCAAGTGAATGAACAAAATGAAAATATTGGTGCTCGTAGATTGCATACTGTATTAGAGCGTTTGATGGAAGAAGTTTCATTTGAGGCTAGTGAACTTGATGGACAAACTGTCACAATTGATGCTAAATATGTTGGCGATCATTTAGATAAACTTGTTGCAGATGAAGATTTAAGTAAGTTTATTTTATAAATAGCTTAGATATTAGGTATATAAAGGTGAGTTTTTCTCATCTTAAATTGCTATAAACCCCGAGATAATTCGGGGTTTATTTTTTTATTTTAATTTTACAATTTTGGGGCAAGATAACCTAAAAAAACTATAAAAATAGCTTTATTGTTTTTTTATATTTTGAATAGGGTTACTACAAGTCAACTAACGAAAATCCAATACTATCGATATCTACTTAGTTATTAGCAAATGACAAACGGGAACTATCTAGTATCAAACCCATATAAGGATGTAAGATGAGCAGATCACAAGGATATGTGTGTATCTGTATTGTGCTTATTCAATGTTGCATAATAAATAATTTTTTCATAAATAAAAAATTAAATAAAATCAATACCTTTTCTGACTGATTTTTGTTGGAAATAAAACCGTTTTTTATCAGGTATAGGTAATTATTGAGTTTGATTCAGCTGGGATTAGAGCTTTTGAGCTTGTTTGCTAGATTTTATGTTAAAAAAACTTATTAAGGTTATAAAAACAGAGTTACTAGTTCACAAATAAATTTAAAATTAATGGCTTTGTAATTTTACGGACAAAATGCTTTTGATTGTTTTTTTGTTTAATAGTTGAATCAAAAACTCGCTAAAAGCGAGTTTTTGATTAGTAAGCAATTTGAATTTTTTATTATTACTTTTTGAGCAATCCATCTAATATATCAATGGCTTTGGATTTAGATTTTGAGTGATCTTTAGCATCACGGTTTTCTAATTTATCACGAAGTTTGTCTAACCGCTCTTGTAATTTATCACTTAGCATATCGGTGATTAATTTACCCATATCTATTTGGTAACGAAGATTAGCAAATTGTCCATAAATACGTAATGGTATTGTCAATTTTTGCAGTTTTCCAATGGTTTCACTTTTTCCGTTCCAGCCGCCAAACATTTTTAAACTCAAATTAATATCTAAATCTCGCTTTAATATCCCAACTCTTCCTGAACCATCAATGATATCAAGTGTCTCAGAATTCGCACTTAATGTAGAAAATTCCAAATTGCCTTGTTTCAAGTAGGTATTGGTCGAAATTTTATGAAATTGGGTATATTTTTCTTGATTTTCAGGTGTTATGACATCTTTCGAATATTGTGCCGCTGCATTTTGGATAATACTTTGAATATTAAGATTTTTGAGTTTTGCATTGGTTACAACAATATCTAGATTACCTTGTAAGTTGGCTAACAGTTTGGAACTCGATAAACTGTTACTTTCTAAATCTCCAGTAGCGTTAAATAAACCATCTAGATCGTTTTCGGTATCTATCTGACTGAAAAATGTATTTAAATTAATATTTGCTATTTTAGTATTAAGTTTGATTAGCGTATTTTTTTGTTTGCCATTTGCCACACCAGTTGCATCTATATGGCCTTTAGCAAAATCTAAACTAATATTTTTAAATATTGCAATACCGTCATTATTAACTATATTAACTTCAATATTATTTAATGTGATTTTATTAGCATTGAGCTGTTTGATATTCAATTTAGCTTTAGCATTAAAAGTATTTAGAAAGCTTAATTCATTATCGCTCTTTGTGACATTTGATACTACGGGTGAAGTTTGTTGGATAGTTGTCTTTTCTTTCGATTTTTCATCTATTTCTAAAAATGAAGTAAGGTCGATTTTTTCTGAATTTAACTGTAAATCTATATCCGGTTTATTTGCTAAATCGGCGTTGATAGTACCGGTAAAATGATTCTCATTAACTGAAAAAGATAAATTTTGACTGTTTAATAACATTGGGGTTTGTTGGTAGTTAAATACACCATTAATACTACCTTTTAGCTCTTTTGCTGAATTAGTAACGCCCTTATAGGTAAAATCTAACTTTTTTAAATCGACTGTAGTTTGTTCTGGAAATTGATTTAAATCAACAGAAGCGTTAGCTACATAATATATATCTTGTTGATTTTTATCTATGTTTCCTTTTAAGTTGATAGAGACATTTTTATCTTTATTTTGTTCTATCACTAAATTAATATTTCTAAAGTTAATAAGATCATCACTATGTTGCAATACCACAGTGCTATCAGCAATTTCAAACTTATTTAGGTTAAATTCCCAATTAGATGAACTTTTTTGAGCCTTTAAATCAGTAGGCTTATCATCATTGATAGTATTCGAGGAAATTTTAACTTTATTCTTTGCAATATTTCCTTTACTTTCATCGGTAATGTTGATGATCGCTGATTTTATAAATACATTTTTAACTGATAATTTTTTTGAAAAAAGAGGCAGTAATTCAACATCCAGTCTCATGTTATCTGCAGTTAAAATGGGTTTTTCAGAGCCATTATCGGATAGTTTTACTGAGTCGGTTAAAATACTCACTTGTGGCCATATGTGCCAGCGCAAATTACCTTCAATAGATAATTCATAGCCTGTTTTATTTTTTACTGTATTGGAAATAAACCCACGAAAATTGTTAGGATCGACAAAAACAATAAGAGAAACAATACTAATTGTGATAACTAAAATTAAGATAAGTAAAGTAACCAATATTTTTTTGATCATATTAATATTCCTTTTTTAAGGTTATAAACCGTTTAGTCTTTATCAATACGACTGGCGACAGCTCCATGTTGGTCTTTATATTTAGCATCTTGTCTTCGGTTATATGGCCTTTCAGCAGGTCCTGTTAGTGTTTCAAAACTGAGCGCGCCGATGGTCATTCCTGGTCTAAGTGCTAATGGAATTTTTCCTGAATTGTAAAATTCTAATACAATTTGTCCTTGCCAACCGGGATCGATTCGATGGGCTGTAACGTGAACCATAAGTCCTAGTCTTGCAAGCGATGAACGCCCATCTAACCACCCAACCAAATCATCAGGAATAGTGACTGATTCTAATGTTACCGCTAATGCTAATTCACCCGGATGTAAGTAAAAGGCATCACCTTCCGGTAATATCATTTCTTCACTCATCACACGTTCTAGTACTGCCGATACTTCTTCTTTAGGTCCGCTTAAATCTATATAAGGTGTAGTATGTTCTCGAAACGTTCGAAATTGGTTACCTAATCTAACATCAACGGTTGCACCATTAATACAGCTCGCTGCCGGTTGTGGCGTTATTTTTAATTTACCATTTTGTAAATACGCTTCAATATCTCGGTCGCATAATCTCATGGGTGATCCTTAATTCAACTCGTATTGCGTTATTCTAACAGGTTCTTCTAATGGCGTCGATGTTAGTCGTTTAAGGCTTAATCACCCATGCACGGCCATAGTGGTTATAATAACCAGCTAATTTACCTGCTTTATCTCCAATACCGAGATAAAGGTCAAAATGATGCCCTTTAATTGCACCACCTACATCAAGTGCAACCATTAAACGAGTCTCTCTTCTACCGCGATATTGTCCATCATTATCAAGTAGAGGAACATCAACTAATACCACCGAACCAATTGGTATTAGTGATTTATCAGAGGCGACAGATGCATTAGCAACTAAAGGTACTGCAGCAGCGCCTTTTACTTCAGCATTATGTTGTGGTTTAAAAAAAACAAATGAGCGGTTTTGAATTAATAATTCTTTCAGTTTTTTTTCACTTTTATTTTTGGCCCAATCTTTGATAGCTTGTATCGACATTTTTTCTTTTTCGATTTCACCTTGTTCTACTAGTAATCTTCCAATGCTTGAATAACCATGGCCATTTTTGCCACCATAGCAGAAGAAGACTAAAGGAGAACCATCTTCGAAATCAATATAAGCACTGCCTTGTACTTCCATGATGAAGTTATCCATCAAAGAGTTACTATAAGCGATTTCAAGCCCTTTCCCTGACAATGCTCCATTATAAATTTGTTCACGGCTTGGTAATCTTCCTTTTGTTGTTTTAGGCGGCATTTTATAAATGGGGTATTTGAATTCTGCAGTTGGTGTATGTCTTGCTTTAATCACGGGAGTGTAATAACCTGTTAAATGCACGTTACCATAGCCATCTTGCCCAGCCATTTCATAGCTATTTAATCCGACTTTTTTAAATTCACTGGTGCCTAATGAACGGTTAATCCAAGCGTCGATAGCTTTATATATATGTTCATTTTTTTGATATAAAGATGGTGATATTTCTTTAATTTTTGAAACTTGGATAATATAGTCAGAAATGTTAATAGGCGAGGGCAGTTGTGGATGGCTGATGTTGAGAGGTAATGGTAATTTTCCATCTCTATATTGTTGTCCTTCATTTTTGTTGCTTTGACAACCGCTTAATAGCGATAACATAATAAAAAAGCATAAAGCATAAAAGCGATAGTAATGGCTGTTTTCTTTCATCTTAGTCATTAATTATAATCAGTTATAAAACATATAATGCTATGCTACAAGATTCTATTATAAGAAACTACAGTTAATTATTAAGAATCTATAAAAAGTTTTCATAACGATTCAGCTTGCGCTTTTATTTTATAGACTTTATAGTCCTATATTCTTAGAAAATCGAGAAATTGTGAAAACAAAAGGAAATAATAGCGATGAGCATTACATCCTCAAAGCATGATCTAAAGCGAAACCTTTCTAACCGTCATATTCAATTAATTGCAATTAGTGGTGCAATTGGTACTGGCTTATTTATGGGCTCGGGAAAGACAATTAGTCTTGCTGGACCTTCTATTATTTTTGTGTATATGATTATTGGTTTTATTCTTTTTTTTGTTATGCGTGCGATGGGTGAAATCCTTCTTTCTAATTTGAAATACAAGTCTTTTAGTGATTTTTCCAACGACCTTCTAGGTCCTTGGGCCGGATTTTTTACTGGTTGGACTTATTGGTTTTGCTGGGTGGTTACAGGAATTGCAGATGTTATTGCAATTGCTGGATATGCGCAACATTGGTTTCCTGAACTACAATCTTGGATACCAATGTTATTGACGGTTATCTTGCTATTAACTTTAAATCTATTAACTGTAAAAATGTTTGGTGAGACAGAGTTTTGGTTTTCAATGATTAAGATTGTTGCAATTTTAGCACTGATTGGTATTGGACTAATTCTTATTATAACTGCTTTCCATTCCGAACAAACAGATACCACAGCTACATTTTCGAATCTATGGGAGTACGGCGGCTTTTTTCCTCATGGTACTATGGGCTTTTTTGCTGGATTTCAAATTGCTATTTTTGCTTTCGTGGGAATTGAATTAGTTGGTACAACGGCTGCAGAAACAGTCGATCCGAGCAAAAATTTACCTCGTGCTATTAACTCTGTGCCAGCACGTATTATCTTTTTCTATGTTTTTGCTTTAATCATTATTATGAGTGTCACACCTTGGACGTTAATTTCTCCAAATAAAAGCCCATTTGTTGAATTATTTACTTTAATTGGTTTACCTGCAGCTGCAAGTATTATTAATTTCGTAGTACTTACATCAGCTGCATCTTCCGCTAATAGCGGTATTTACTCAACAAGCCGAATGCTATTTGGACTTGCTAAAAAACAAGATGCGCCAGAGCCTTTTGGCAAATTATCAAGTCGTTCAGTACCGGCTAATGGTTTAGTGTTTTCGTGTGCTTGTTTATTTGGTGGTGTAGTTTTGATTTACTTAGTGCCTAATGTCATGGAAGCCTTTACCATAGTAACTACAATTTCAGCTATTTTATTTATGTTTATTTGGTCGATGATTCTTATTTCTTATATTGCTTATCGTCGTAAAAAAGTAAACTTGCATGAACAATCTCAATTTAAAATGCCCGGTGGTATTTTGATGTGTGTTGTCTGTTTAGCTTTTTTTGCTTTCATGATTGTGTTACTTACTTTCGAGGCAGATACCCGCCAAGCATTAGTGGCAACACCTATTTGGTTTGTTATTTTATGTGTGAGCTATTTTATTCGCTCTTTAAAACGCCAATAAATATAAACCCAAAATGGCAGGTAATCCTGCCAATATCGTTATTGCAATTATTGAGATTTATTCTTTTCTGGCCATATAATACTTGCAATAATCCCCAAAGCTAGTATGCCTAAAACGATATAAAGACTTGTGGTTGGAGCTATATCAATACCATACCCCCATAGGTGGTTGCTTGCATTTAAAACCAATTTTCCGGCAATAAAAAAGAGTAAACAGATAACTGCTTTACCAAGATGAGCTAAATACTGTTTCATGGCTTGTAAAATAAAGTACATCGTTCTAAGTCCTAAAATAGCAAAGATCATAGCACTATAGACGATTAATGGTTCTTGGCTGACAGCGATTACTGCAGGAACTGAATCAAAAGCAAACATAATGTCACTTAGTTCGATTACAATAATACATAGAAACAGCGGTGTAGCATAAAAAGTACTTTTAGGTATTGTATCCACTAAATTTTTGTTTTCAGGTTTTGCAAGCTCTGTATCAAGTTGTTTCTGAGACAATAAAAAGTGATGGCCGACAATTTTGGGATAAGATGGACAAATACGTTTGGCTATGCGAAAAGCAAAGTGATTTGAATAATCTTTGATATCTTGGTCATTGTCTTGATTTTTTAACATCATGATTCCTGTGCAAGCAACTAAGATCGAAAATACAAATTCCATCCAAGGCCCCAAATATAGCAAACCTGTACCAATTACCACAAATAAGGCACGAAATATAATAGCGCCAATAACTCCCCAATAAAGTAGGCGATGTCGATAATTATTTGGTACTGCAAACCACGAAAAAATAGCCATAATCACAAACAAATTATCAACCGATAATGCTTTTTCAAGGACATAACCTGTAATAAATAAACTGGCTATAGCACTGCCATGATGAAGGTACAAATATAGTGCAAACACCAATGCAACGATTATCCAAAATAGTGACCAAACAATGGCATTGCTTAAACTAATTGGTTTATCGTTGTGGTGAGCATATAAATCAATAATAATTGCGGCCAAGGCTAGTCCAATAAATACCAATATAGTTTCTATTGGAAAGCCTAATGAATCTTGAATCATAATTATATTACCTAATATTAGCTATATGGAGTGAATTTTGCGTTTTGGTTATATTGAATTATTCAATAGATCGTAATTATAAAAGTGGTTGAGTATATATTGCTAGCTAAATCAAAAAAAGTTATATTTGCAACTTACATTTAACTGTTTTAAGTTAATACAATTTTGAGCTAAAATTCATGACAAAATTTAAAGTAATTATTTTATTTCTTCTTCCTTTTTTTACTGGATTATTGCATGCACTTTCGGTAGAGCCTTATATATCTTCTTTGCCTAAAGGAAGTGATTTATCTATTTTGGTCCAGTCTGTAGAAAGTAAACCTAAGACTTTAGCAAAATATAAAAGTGATCAGTTTAAACAGCCTGCAAGTACTCAAAAGGTTATAACTGCTTTAGCCGCAGAGCTTGAATTAGGACGTGATTTCCGATTTATAACTCGTATGCAAACCAATGGTTCAATAAGTAATAAACAGTTAAGTGGTGATCTTATTATTCAATTAAGTGGAGATCCAACATTTACCCGAGAAAAATTAAAAAATATGATTGTTGAACTGCGTAAAAAAGGTATTGAAAAAATTGCAGGAAATGTGATTTTAGATACTTCAATATTTACCAGTCATGATAAAGCTGAGGGATGGGCGTGGAATAATTTAACAGCTTGTTACAGTGCTCCGCCATCGGCAGCGATTATTGATGATAATTGTTTCTATGCAACAGTGATGCCAGGTAAAGTAGGGGGGCAAGCCACAATATCTACGTCGTCTAACATTCCTGTCTTGGTGACGGGAAATGTGAAAACCATAGCTAAAAATAGTAAAGATCTCAATGATAAGTATTGTGAATTAGATGTTACCTATTCAGATAAAAACCGTTACCATCTATCGGGATGCATTGCTGCAAGCTCGGATAAAACAGCGTTAAAGTTTGCGGTAATTAATGGGGTGGAGTATTTTTCTACTATTTTAAAAAATGAGCTCAAACAGCAAAAAATAACGTATACAGGTTCACTTTTAGAACGTAATCAAAGGACTAATGTTCAGTTGACTTTGTTAGCATCTAGCCAATCAGAACCGCTTTCTGAGCTATTAACGGTGATGCTTAAAAAATCAAATAATTTATATGCAGATGCAATTTTTAGAACGTTAGGTGCTCATTATTATAATGTTCAAGGTACATGGCGTAATGGTGGCGATGCTGTTAAGCAAATTTTACGCAAAAAAGCAGGGATAAATTTAGAGAACTTAGTTATTGTTGATGGTTCTGGATTATCTCGATTGAACTTAGTAAGTGCTGACAAGTTAATGGAAATTTTACAATATATTTCAGCTAATAATGCGCAATTAAGAATTATTGAAATGCTACCAATTGCAGGCGTTGATGGTACTTTGCTAAATCGTAAGAGCTTTAATCAAGCACCTTTTAAAGAAACAATACTGGCCAAAACAGGTTATATTCAAGGTTGCTATAATTTGGCTGGATTTATCCAAAAATCCGATGGCAAGTATGTGGCTTTCGTGCAGTTATTATCAGGTTATCACGCTGATAATCAAAGCGAACCCCAAAATAGTGCCATTATGCGTTTTGAATCGGAATTTTATAAAAACTTTATTCAATAATAATTTCCTAAGAAGGACACATAAGTTTTATCTAAAATAAATATGTGTCCTAAAAATTATTTAACGGTAAAGCATAAAATTAAATATTAGCCGCTAAGAATCCGCCGCTTTGATGTTTCCAAAGCTGTGCATATAATCCATTTTTCATGAGTAATTCTTGGTGTGTTCCTTGTTCGATGATTTTTCCCTGATCTAGTACGACTAATCTATCCATTGCTGCAATGGTTGATAGCCGATGAGCAATGGCAATAACGGTTTTACCCTCCATTAAAGTGTATAAACTTTCTTGGATTGCTTGTTCAATTTCAGAATCCAGCGCACTTGTTGCTTCATCTAATAATAAAATAGGAGCATTTTTTAGGATAACGCGAGCAATTGCAATACGTTGTCTTTGGCCGCCAGATAATTTTATGCCTCGCTCACCAACAAATGCGTCATATCCAGTTCTACCCCTTGCATCAATGAGGGTTTGAATAAAATTGTCTGCATGTGCTTTTTGGGCTGCTTCAATCATTTGTTTTTCAGTAGCGTGATTGTTACCATAAAGCAAGTTTTCTCGAACTGTTCGATGCAATAATGAAGTATCTTGTGTCACCATACCAATTTGAGCTCGTAGGCTTTCTTGGCTAACAGCCGTAATATCTTGACCATCAATGACAATCTTGCCACTTTGTAAATCGTAAAAGCGAAGTAATAAATTGATAAGTGTTGATTTACCTGCCCCAGAACGACCAACTAATCCGATTTTTTCACCAGACTTAATTGTTAAATCAAAATTTTCAATGACTGAATGACGTTGCTTTTCGTCATACGCAAAATAAATGTGTTTAAATTCGATTTTTCCTTGAGTAACAGTGAGTGATGTTGCATTGGGTTGATCAACAACTGTTTTAGTTGCTGAAAAAGTATTAATACCATCTTTAACAACCCCAATATTTTCAAATAGGGCGGCCATTTCCCACATAATCCAGTGTGAAAAACCATTTAAACGAAGTGCAACAGCTGTTGTTGTTGCAATTGCACCAACACCAATGAATTGATTTATCCATAACCACAATGCAACGCCTGTTGTGCTTAACACTAATAAAATAGACAATAAATGATTAACAATTTCAAAACTACTGACTAGACGCATTTGTTTGTTAACAGTAACTAAAAAATCATCCATTGATTCTTGCGCATATTTTGCTTCATTGCCTGCATGAGAAAATAGTTTTACTGTCATAATGTTGGTATAGGCATCGGTCACTCTTCCTGTCATCGTAGAACGAGCATTAGCCTGCATACTAGCCACTTTACTTAATCGGGGAATAAAATAATACATGGCAATTCCATAAATCAGACACCAACACATAAATGGCATTAATAACCAAATATCTAATTGGCCGATGATTGTTGCCATAGTAATAAACGAGATTATGACATAGATGAAAATATCCGCCACTAAGAAACACGTATCGCGAACCGCTAGTGCTGTTTGCATGACTTTTGCTGATATTCTTCCAGCAAATTCATCTTGAAAAAAGCGCATACTTTGGTTAAGTACTAACCTATGTAGATTCCAGCGCATTCGCATCGGAAAATTTCCTGCTAGGCACTGATGTTTAATAATAGTTTGTAATCCAATAATAATTGTACTGGATAGGATAATTAAGGTTAATAGTATTAATGTTGTTTTTTCTTGTTGCCAAAATTTGCTAGGTTCAACAATCGAAAGCCAATCAATAACTTTACCGAGGGCTGAGTATAAAAAGGCTTCAAAAGCTCCACCTAACGCGCTAAAAATAATTAATAGTAGTAAAAATAAACGAGTTCCTTTAGTTGATTGCCATATGAAACTAAAAAAATTTTTAGCCATAGGACGAGGTTCATCTGTCGGATAAGATGACACTAATTTTTCAAAAAATCGATACATGTTAGGCCTAGTTAATAATAAGATTATTTATTGATAATATTATAAATAATATAGAAAAAATGGGGTAATGCAAATAACTACAAATTATTTTTGCACTAATATGCTACATGAAATTTAAAAAACATGAGTTAACTATTTAACTGTTATTATTTAAGTTATAAGCATCATAGAAATTAGGAGGGAATAAAATGTTTAATATTCCCTCGTTTTTGATTATATCTTGAGAGTTAATATATAGCGATTAAAGACATTAATAAATATCTTTAATGATAAGTACAACACGACCAACAATATGATATTTATGAAAGTCTGCTTTTGGTACTTCAATTGTAGGGTGTTGGCTATTGTTACAAATTAACAGCCACCCATCGAGAGTTAAACGTACCTTTCTTAAGAAAGTAATATCTTCATATTCAATTAAATAGATTGCTCCATCAACGATGTCACTCACTTCAGTGTTAAGGATTAGACCGTTATTATTTTTTATTTCTGGTGACATTAAATCACCTTTGGCCCAATATATAATTAATTTTTTAGCATCTAAACCACGGTGTTTAACCCAACCTTCAATAATAGGATAATTCATTACCGGAGGGGTTTCTCTAACAAAACGTTCTTTTTGTGCTTCTTCTTTTGTTGGTAGCTGTTTTTTATAAACAGGAATACGATAAATATTTTCATTGTAAACATCTTCATCATTTTTGGAGTCTACAAATTCTAGTCTATGTCCCGTAGCAAGCCAATTAAAAGAAACATTACATTTTTCAGCAATGACTTCTAAGCGTGTCAGTGATGGGTATGTTTTCCCCGATAAATAATCTCGGATTACCGTTTCTGACATATCACATTTTTTAGCGAAAGCAGAAACAGATAAACCTTGCATTGAGCTATGTAATCTATCTTTGAAAGTTTTAACATTATTATTTTTAATTGTATTCATCTTTGACTCATTATTTCTTGCATAAGTTGATTGATTATAGTGTATTTTAAAATAATTTTGTATAAATCCATAATATAGGAAATTAATGGAATTCTTTTTATTTTTATATTAATTTGTTTTCTTATTGCATATTTTTGTTTATGGAAAATGGTTTAAAAAAACACAAATTAATTTTTTTCTGTTTTTAATTTGTGTTTTTTCTGTAAAAATTGTTTATTTTAATGTTTATATTTGTTTTTTCAATCTAATTTTGATATTGATCAAGTGTCACCTTTCTATTTATTTGTTTGTTTTATTTTGATTTGTTGTTTTATTGTTATGTTATGGATAAGTAAATTAAAAAAATAAAAACGTTGACTAGTGCGAAAAAAAACGGATAATAAGAAGGGTAAGGATTTTTCATTGTTTTCTTTCCTTATATTCCTTATATTTCATGTTGGCCTGTATAGTTTTATACAGGTCTTTTTTTGTTCTTGAACTATTCATGAAATCCCATCATAAAAAGAGTATAATAATATTCTATAAAATCTGTTTTAGAGCCTATCCTAAATAGAGACTTGTATTTATTGAGAGGAGTTGATTATGTCTTTTAGTATTCCACATCTTTTAGTGTTTCTTGCTGTAGTTGTTTTATTATTTGGTACCAAAAAATTACGTAATTTAGGTTCGGATCTGGGTTCAGCATTAAAAGGCTTTAAAAAAGCGATGAATGATGACGAAGTCGAATCAAAAAATGATGATAAGTTAGATAATAAATAATTGTACTTATAGGTATGAATATTCATTTTGATGTAGCAATTGTTGGTGGTGGATTAGTTGGGTTAGCAACTGCATGCGCACTTAGTCAATATGCTCTAAATATTGCAATTATAGATACTAAAATTCATCAGCATGAATCCTTGCCACATGAAGAAGTTTGTATTAGAGCTTCAGCTATTAATGGTGCAAGTCAACGGTATTTTTCACAAATCGGTATATGGGATGATTTATGCGCAAGTCAACGTGTACAAGAATTTACCGAAATAGGTGTATGGGAAAAATATGGTCAAGCTCATTTGTCTGCTCATGCCAAAGATTATGACTATCCTAATCTTGGATATATAATCGAAAATAATGTGATTTCTCATTATCTTTACCAATATGCTTTAAATTGCTCCAATATTAATATTTTTGGTTGTGAAGCCATTGATTGTACATTTAATGATGATTTTGCCTTTTTGACGCTTGCTGATAAAACTGTTTTACAATCTAAATTAATGATAGGTGCTGATGGTGCTCACTCTTGGGTGCGTAGATGCGAAAATATTTCTGTTTTTGAGCGCGATTATATTCATCATGCTCTTATTACAACTGTTGAAACTGAGTATCCACATCAATCTTGTGCTAGACAAATGTTTTATCCAAATGGGATTATCGCTTTTCTTCCTCTTTGGGATGAATATAAAAGTTGCTTAGTTTGGTCGACTAAACCTGATAATGCAGCAATGTTGTCCTCGCTTTGTGAATCTGAATTTTCAAATGAATTATTAGCGTTAACGGGTGATAAGGTAGGCAAATGCAAATTAATTAACCCGCGCATGGTATTTCCATTAAAAGCGCGTTTTGCAAAACAATTTGTTAAACACCGCCTAGTACTTATTGGTGATGCTGCGCACACGATTCATCCTTTAGCTGGACAAGGTGTAAATTTAGGTTTTCAAGACTCAGCTTTATTAGTTTCGGCCATTAAAAAATCACTTGATACACAAAAAGATATTGGACTTGTAAATAATTTGAAGTCATTTGAGTTTAACCGTCGTAAAGATACGTTAGTTATGTTAACAGCCATGCGAACTATTCAAGATATGTTTAATGGTGATAATGTGCTGAAAAAGACATTAAGAACCATTGGTATGAATGCTATTAATCATAGCTCATTATTAAAAAAACAATTGATCAAATATGCTATGCATATTTGATCTAGGTTGACATTTTATTACTGTGATTTTTGTCAAAAAGTTTCTAATAGGAATGCGTTTTAGTATAAAAAAGCCAGCAAATGATACCTAATATTGCCAAAGACGTGCTTGCAATGATTATCGCTATCCATCCGTAATGACTAAATAAATAGGTCGAACCCACAGATCCTAGCATTCCGCCAATAAAATAACATACCATATAACCTGTATTCATTCGGCTGCGTGCTTCGGGCCTAATTTGATAAATGGCATTCATACTTGAGACGTGGGTAACTTGTACGGCAAAATCTAATAAAATCACGCCAATAATTAAGGCATAAATTGAATATTGGGCTAACGAGAGTGGCAACCAAGATAACAGTAATAAGCATAACCCAATAGTGGTTGCAATAAAACCTTTGCCTTTGTCTGACAATTTTCCTACTATTGGTGATCCCATTGCCCCAGCCGCACCAGCAAGTCCAAATAAGCCAATAATAAAATCAGAATAGTGGTATGGTGCATTAGTTAACAAAAAGGCAAGCGGTGTCCATAATAGTGAAAATAGTGCAAATGATATAATGGCTAATAGTGAACGAATTCTAAGTATTGGTTCTTGTTTATATAATAAAGCAATCGACCATAACAGCTTAAAATAATTAATGTTAATATCACTACGGTAACTAGGTAGAGAAATCCAGAGTAATAGCGTCACAATGGTCATCATACCTGTTGCAATCCAATACACGTCATGCCAATCAGCAATTGTTGAAATGATACCAGCAAAGGTTCTACCTAATAAAATACCTAGTAGCATACCGCTCATTAACATGCCCACAATTTTACCACGATGCTCTGGTTTTGATAGCGTAGCGGCAAAAGGAATTAAAACTTGAGCTACCGTTGAAAATAGCCCTGTCATAGCTGTGCCTATGATAAGCATCCATATATTTTGAGATAAAGCGCTTACCATAAGTCCACAAGTGGATAATATCATTAAAATAATAATCAGCCTTTTACGCTCCAATTTATCGCCAAGTGGTGCGATAAAAAGTAAGCCAACAGCATAACTAAATTGCGCAGCCATAATGATTGATCCTGCATTTTCTACTTTTATATGCAGATCATGTGTAATCGAATGTAATAGCGGCTGCGCATAATAATTGCTGGCAATAGTAATACCAATAGCAAATGCCATTAAAAAGACTAAGTAGCTAGATAAACTTTGATGTGGTTTGCTTTGCATAATAGAATATCATTAAAAATAATCGGTAATTATATACGAAAAATAACCTAGATACTGATAAAGAGGCGTTAATAAGTTGTTTGTTTTAATAAGTTATAAATAGGAGCTGCTAGTCCTATTTTGGCATTGTCAGATTTGAGGTTATACCAATAGCCACAAGATTCATCCCAACATTTTTTATATTTAGTGATAACACAATGGATAGGAATAATATCTAAGTGAAAATGGCTAAATGTGTGGCGAAAGGCAATGAGTTGCTTTGGCTTGGTTGTTTCAATTCCGTATTTTTTTAACCAGTCAGTTAACGCTTGTTTACTTGAAAACTGAGGTAAACAATATAGCCCTCCCCAAATGCCAGACGCTGGTCTTTTTTCGAGCCAAATAGCTTTATGATATTCAAGCATTAAAAAATAGGCTATTTTTTCAGGAATAGTATTTTTAGGTTTTTTTGTTGGGTATTTTTGCCAACTTTCAGTTTTATAGGCAAGGCAATGATTATGTAAAGGACATAAAGTGCATTTAGGTTTAGAGCGAGTACAAACTGTTGCTCCAATATCCATCATGGCTTGATTAAATTTTGCAACATCATTTTTTGGTGTAACTCGCTCACTCAATTGCCAGAGCCTATTTTCAACAGTTTTAATACCAGGCCAGCCTTCAACTGCAAAATATCGGGTTAAAACACGTTTTACATTGCCATCTAAAATGGGATAATGCTGATTTTGTGAAAGTGATAAAATTGCCCCAGCAGTTGAACGCCCTACGCCGGGTAGAGCAATGACATCGTCAAATTGTGTTGGGAATTCACTATTAAACTTTTCAGCAATCATTTGGGCTGCTTTATGTAAGTTACGTGCCCTTGCATAATAGCCAAGACCTGTCCAAAGGTGCAATACATCATCTATTGAAGCTTTTGCTAGGTCAGTTACCTTGGGAAATTGTTCAATAAAACGGTTAAAGTAAGGGATAACAGTTGCAACTTGAGTTTGTTGCAACATGACTTCTGATAACCAAACATGATAAGGGCTTTTTTCGATTTGCCAAGGTAGCGATTTTCTACCGTACTGTTCATACCAGTTAAGTACCGCTTGTGAAAAATGTTGCATTGTCATAGTCATTACATTACCGCAACAATTGAATCACTTGGATAGCATCCGAGCACCTTAGTATATAGCGTCATTGATGCTAGTTCTTTGAGTGCTGTTTGCATTTCATAAGAATGGATGTTGCCTTGCAAATCAATATAAAACATTTCTTCCCATGGTGTACCATGAATTGGACGCGACTCAAGTTTAGTCATGACGATATTATGATTACGTAATACTAATAGGGCATCAACTAAAGCACCTGCTTGTTGACCAGTCTTCATTAAAATTGTGGTTTTAGCTGGAATTTGATCCGAAACCTCAATCGGCTGGCGTGCCAACACAATAAAACGCGTAATATTGTCTTTTTGATTAGCAAAATTATGTTCAAGGACTTGCAGTCCATATAATTCACCGCCATCTTTATTACCCATTGCTGCAACATTAGGTTGATTCAATTTAACAACAGTTTCCATTGCTGATGAAGTACTGTCGCAATATACAATCTTCCAATGAGGGTAGTTTTCTAGGAAGTTACTGCATTGCTGGAATGGTTGTGGATGACTATAAATAGTATTAATTTGCTCAAGTTGTGAATTTGGTATAGCGAGAACGCAATGATCGATAGGTAAAGAAAGCTCACCAATAATGTGCAAATTGGTTTTTTGCAATAAATCATAAACCTCATTAATCGAGCCTGAGCTAGAATTTTCTATTGGTAAAATGCCATAATCTACCGCACCATTTTCGACTTGCTCAAAAATATTTTTAAAGGTTGAACAGCCTAATTCAATCATTTCATCTAAGTGAGTGCTAGCATAGCGGCGAGCAGCTGAATGCGAATAAGATCCTTTGGGACCTAAAAAGGCAACTTTGGCAGTGGCACTAGTACCGTGATTAAGCTTTTCTTGTAATATTTTTTGTTGTAATAGTACAGAATCTTCGATAATTAATTGATATAAGCGTTTTATGAACACATCATCAAGATGATAATTTTTCCCCTGATTGATTAAGGACTTTATAAGTAAACGCTCACGCTCAATATCACGTACAGGAATGTCTGCTTCAATTTTAGTATGAATTACTTGCGTCGAGAGTCTGCGACGTTCAGCAATAAGTTCTAACAACGTTTTATCTAGTTTATTAATCTTATCTCGTAAAGGTAATAAAGGGTTTGCAGTCATTTTCATTAGATATTTAAAAAAAGATAGTTTGTATTATAACAAGCAAAAAAATAAAGGCACCATTAAAGTGCCTTTTTATTAAATTGAGAAAATAAATTAATTAAATTTCCTCTTCTAATACTGCATCTTTTATGCTGCTAGCTGCACGGCGAGCTTCCCCTTTATGTTGCAGCTTATTAAGTTGTTTTTCAAGTTTATCAATAAGATCATTAATTGCAGCATACATGTCAATATGTTTGGCAGATGCAACTAATGGTGTTCCTTTGGTAGCTATTGTTGCATCAACAATAAATCCATCTGGTTCTTTGGATAAAATAAAATGAGGATTGATTAGATGTGCTCTCCATTTATCTAACTTCGAAAACTTATCTTCTAGATAGCTACGAATGGCAGGGGTAATATCCATTTGTTTACTGGTAATACTTAACGCCATAGTTGACCTCCGTTTTTTTCTCAATAAATCTAACCTTTTTAAAGATTGCTATCATTACATTGGCAAATTATTTTAGATTCGTCAATAAGATATTCGTTATTAATTACATTTTTGTGAATTTAATTTAAAAATAGATTCTATTAATTAGTTATTGCATAACAGTGGGACTGAAACTGATTTTACTATAATTTTAATATATACTGTATCAATAAGTATTTAGTGTATTGTACGTTATAAGATTTTTTTAATGAATGAGGATAATGTGAGTTATTTAGATAATATAAAGATTGTTTTGGTCGAAACATCTCATACAGGTAATATGGGCTCTGCTGCAAGAGCAATGAAAACCATGGGATTAACGAATCTTTGTTTAGTTAATCCAGTCATCAAGCCTGATTCTCAATCAATTTCGCTAGCGGCAGGTGCGAGTGATATTATTAAAAATGCGCAAATTTTTTCGTCACTTGAACAAGCGATTGCCGACTGTACTCTAGTGATTGGCACTAGCGCCCGCTCTCGTAGTTTGCAATGGCCACATTTAACCCCAAAGACATGTGGTGATAAGATTATTCAAGAAGCAACTAATGCCAGCGCTAAGGTTGCTTTGGTCTTTGGTCGCGAGCGAGTCGGTTTAACCAATGAAGAATTGCAAAAGTGCCATTATCATGTTGGCATTCCTGCTAATCCTGATTATAGTTCTTTAAACCTTGCCATGTCGGTGCAAGTTTTGTGTTATGAAATTCGTATGTCAATGTTAAATCTTGAAAATAACATATCAGAGCAAAAAAATGCGAATCTGTCCGAAACTGAATTTCCTATTGATGCCGATATAGAGCGTTTTTACCAGCATTTAGAACAAACTTTATTACACACAGGCTTTATTAATGTCAACCATCCGGGGCAAATTATGGGACGTTTGCGAAGATTGTTTACGCGCGCACGCATTGAACAACAGGAACTGAATATTTTGCGTGGTATTTTAACTTCGATTGATAAAACGTTACGATGATCACAAATAGAAACACCCGCAGAATTGTGGGTGTTATTTTTAATTGACACTTTTAGTGCGTTATTTTATTTATTCATCAAAATTTTGATTTTGAGAATATCAACTTTTTTTGCGCCATGTTGTTCCATTCGCGCCATCTTCAAGCACAATATTCATTGCATTTAATTTGTCGCGAGCTTCGTCGGCTTGTGCCCAATTTTTACTTACTCTGGCTTCATTGCGTTGTTTTATTAATGCCTCAACTAATGCAACATCAACATCATCTTGCTGATCACCTTGTAAAAATTTAATGGGATCTTGCTCTAATAATCCAAGTACAGCGGATAAATAACGTAATTCAGCAGCTAATTCATTAGCAAGTGACATATTATTATCAGCTTTGGCTTTATTAATTTCACGAGCTAAATCAAAAAGAGTTGAATAAGCTTCTGGCGTATTAAAGTCATCATCCATTGCATCACAAAATTGGCGATAATAATTGCTGTCAGGCGTCATGTGTGGATGAGTTGGATCGGTGCCTCGTAGGGCTGTATAGAGTCTCTCTAGTGCTATTCTCGCTTGCTTTAAATTTTCTTCGCTATAATTGAGTTGGCTACGATAATGGCCTGATAGTAAAAAATAACGCACTGTTTCGGCATCATAATGTTTTAGTACATCGCGAATTGTGAAAAAATTATTGAGTGATTTTGACATTTTTTCTTGGTCTATCATAACCATGCCTGAATGCATCCAATAATTGACATATTGACCATTATGCGCACAGGTTGATTGGGCAATTTCATTTTCATGATGTGGAAACATTAAATCAGAACCGCCACCATGAATATCGAAATGATTACCTAACTGATAACTATTCATCGCCGAACATTCAATGTGCCAACCTGGGCGACCTTTACCCCATGGCGAATCCCAACTTGGTTCATTCGGTTTTGACATTTTCCATAACACAAAATCCATTGGATTACGTTTAACATCAACCACATCAACACGAGCGCCAGCTTGTAGCTGTTCTAAATTTTGTCGCGATAAAATACCATAATTCGGATCATTGTCTACTGAAAACATTACATCGCCATTATCGGCAATATAAGCGTGATTTTTGGTAATTAATTTTTCAACTAATTGGATGATTTGCTGCATGTGATGAGTAGCACGTGGTTCTATATCAGGGCGTTTTATATTCAGTGCATCAAAATCTGCATACATTTCTTGTAGCATTCGATCGGTAAGTTGATCGCAACTCTCGCCGTTTTCGAGTGCACGTTTGATGATTTTGTCATCAACATCAGTAATATTACGCACATAAGTTAAATCATAACCTAAAAAACGTAAATAACGTGCAATAACATCGAATGCAACAAAAGTACGCCCATGACCAATATGGCAAAGATCGTAAATTGTCACACCACAAACATATAGTCCAACTTTATTCGGGATAATAGACTGAAAGATTTCCTTTTCTCGGGTTAATGTATTGAATATTTTTAACATTATAATCTACAAGTTGAAATTGATTGGTTTAAGTAAATAATATAACAAAATTCTGGATATGACGAAATTACTTATTACGAACTTTGAACTAAAAAGGATGATATATCTAATTGCATAAAACTTAAGCGTTATTTAAATTGGCGGGAAAACCGCCAATTTAATAGGAAATAAATTATTTTTTTATGTGGCGAAAAATATAAATGAGTATAATCGAACCAAGTACTGATATTAACAAACTAGGGAAGTTAAATCCTGTAACACTACCCCAACCAAAGAAAGTACTAATATAGCCTCCCACTAAAGCACCTGCAATGCCTAATAAAATTGTTTTAATTACACCTACACTTCCTAATGGCATAAAAAACTTGGCAATCCAGCCGGCAATTAATCCTAGAATTATCCAACTTATAATACCCATGGTAATTTCCTCTTGTTATTGAAATTAATTTTAGTTTACTCAAATTAATTAAAAAATCTAACAGAAGTTGATGTTCAATTTAATAGTTTTAATCGATTAATTAAGAGTAATAAATCATATTCAAAATATAGTAATAACTAATTATAATAAAGAAGTAAGATGGTTTAATCTAAATGTTAATGTTATGAATACAAAGTTAAAAAATTATTGATTCATTAATAATATTTTATAATCATTTTTAATGAAAGTTAATTTATTTTAAAGTGACTGTCTAAATATTAAAATTTGTTTTGATTGAAGAAGGGAGCGCTAATCTCCCTTTTAATATTATGATTCAAAAATTGTTTTATGCAGAATTTTAATAATTGATTCTGCGTCATTGCTTTTTGCTAATAGGCAAAGATTGTGAGTACTTGCCCCATAACAGCAAAGTCTAATAATAAAGTCATTTAATACACCAAACACTTCTTTTGTTATACCTTGTGTTGAAGTTAGGTTATTTCCAATAATAGCAATTAGAGCTAAATCTTCTTCAACTGTGACATGACACACTGTTGACAGCTCATCAAATAATGCTTTCGTTAATAAACTGTTACCATTGGTGTTAGTGCCTGTTGTATCGATAGTTAATGCAATACTAACTTCTGATGTTGTGACTAAATCAACTGAAATATTATGTTTGGCTAATATCGTAAACACATTAGCTAGAAAACCTTGAGCATGTAGCATATTTAAACTAGTAAGTGTTAACAATGTTTGTTTACGACGTAGTGCTAACGCTCTAAATACTGGTAATTTAGATGTAATGCTATTAGTGTTGTAAACAATAGTTCCTCCTTCTTGAGGTGCTTTACTTGAACCAACAAAAACAGGGATATTGCTACGTACTGCTGGTACTAGTGTTGCAGGGTGTAGTACCTTTGCGCCAAACGTTGCCATTTCAGTTGCTTCAGCAAAAGATATTTCATCAATGCGTTTAGCTGCTGGCGTAATGCGAGGATCGTTAGTATAAATTCCTGCAACATCAGTCCAAATGTCAATTTGAGTTGCATTTAATGCTTCACCTAATAACGCTGCGGTATAATCGCTGCCCCCACGGCCTAAAGTGGTGGTTTTGCCTGAACTTTCACTACCGATAAATCCTTGTGTTACAACGATGCTATGACTGTTTAGTGATTTTAAATGCGCACAGCAAAGCTGTTTAATATCTTCAATTTTAGGTGTGGCTTTACCAAATTTATCATCGGTGCGCATAACTTTACGGACGTCAAACCATATGGCATTTTTTTGTTTTTCTTTCAATATTTCGACAAACAGTTTTGAAGACATAATTTCACCGTGGCTAACTAGCTCATCAGTTAATGCTGGTGATGTAGCTAAACTTGCGGCTTCAGACAAAGACGCTATATTAGCAATGATTTTGTCAATTTCAGTTCGTAGTTCAGGATTTTCAGGTAATTGTTCTAAGATGTTGTATTGGATCGATTGAATTTTTGCAATATGTTGAGATCGAACATCGGCATCACGTCCTTCTGCTAATGCGACTAACAAATTTGTTACGCCAGCAGATGCCGATAGTACCACAACTTTTACGTTAGGATTAGTTATTACAATATTGGCACTATTTACCATTGAAGGGTAATCAGCAACGCTAGTACCACCAAATTTAGCAATTACAAATGATGTTTCCATGGATTCCTCATATTAAAAATTTTTATTTTTAACAGAGTTAGAGCGGGTGTGTCCTATTTACAATTAAAAAAGTACAAACCCTGAAGTGCTCCACCTGTTAAGGTGACAACCCAAGGGATTCAGCCCTTGCAGTCGATTTGATAGCTTCTGGATAGGCAATCAAACCTCGGCATTACATCCCCTCAATCATTTATTAATGATTCCAGTACCTAAAATGATTTACCTGAGTAATGCGCCTCTTCGTTTTGCAACTTCTGTAACGAAGTCAGCGTTATATAAGATTAACTATTTTATTAATTGTGTCAACAGGTTAAATGTTAAAAATTATTAGGTGTAATATGGGGAAATTGCAACCACTATAATTCTCGTTCAAACAATTCGATAATGGTTTGATACAATTTTTTTACTGTACACTCTTTAGTTGGTGTACTAAAAATTGTATCATCACCTGCAATTGAACCTAAAATACCTTCAGATTTACCAATTGAGTCGAGTAACCGAGCAATGAGTTGGGCTGCACCAGGGCTGGTGTGTATCACCACCATTGAACTATTAAAATCGATATCAATCACTAAGTTTTTTAATGGGCTACTTGTAGTTGGTACGCTGATTTCAGCAGGTAAGCAATAGACCATTTCGGATTTTGCATTTCGAGTTCTTACTGCGCCAAATTTGGTTAGCATACGTGAAACTTTTGATTGATTGATATTATCAAAACCTTGTTCTTGTAGCGCTTGTACGATTTCTACTTGCGAACTAAACTTCTCTTGAAGAAGCATCTCTTTAAAAGTTTTAGTGAGATTAGCTTGTCTCATAATGTTCCTTGGCTTTTATTTTGTTACTGTCTTTTTCTAATACATGAAGTTATAACACTTATAATAAAATTTTCTTGCTATTTAAACAAAAATAACTCCAGTCATTTTAAAAGTATTAGCAGTAATTACTGTATAAATAATTATGCATTAAATTTGCATAAAATTAAAGTTTTGATTTAATTGCATCTTTAGGGCGAAAAGATTTAACTATTTGATCATGAGTTTCAATGTAAGGGCCTTCTAATAGTTGTATACAATAGGGAATGCTGGCAAAGATACCATTAACAATTACATTTCCTTGATTGTCTTTAAGTCCTTCAAGTGTTTCTTTGATTGATTTTGGTCTGCCAGGTAGGTTTATGATTAAACACTTTTTACGAATAACACCAACTTGTCTTGATAAAATTGCAGTTGGTACAAAATGTAAGCTGATTTGACGCATTTGCTCTCCATATCCTGGCATCACCCGATCAGAGATGGCAAGTGTCGCATCAGGTGTTACGTCTCTAATTGCAGGACCAGTACCTCCGGTGGTTAAAATTAAATGGCAATGTAGATTATCCACAAGCTCACATAATGTTCGTTCAATGACAGCTTGCTCATCAGGAATAATACGATTTTCGGTTGTAAAAGGCGTTTTCAATGCGGTTTGTAACCATGAAACTAATGATGGAATGCCTTCATCTTGGTAAACGCCACTTGAAGCTCTATCTGATACTGAAACTAACCCAATTTTAAACATGCTACTTATTCCTTCAACGATAAAGGCACACAGCTTGAAACTTAAAACTACACTGTTTGTGCTCAATCAATAATAATATGCGTTATGATCTTGCAATTATAATTTATTCTCATTGATATAAATAAAATTAAAAAGACCCTTACATTGATTGATTATATTGTCAATTGATTTAACATGATATCATATTATTTAAATAGCAATTGATTCACTTAGGATACATTCATGTCATCAATTCCTGCACTTGAGCTAATATCGCTCAAAAAAATCTATAAAAATGGTATAGAAGCATTAAAAGGTATCGATTTAACTGTACAGGCCGGCGATTTTTATGCCTTGCTGGGGCCAAATGGTGCTGGAAAGTCAACAACTATAGGTATTATTAGCTCATTAGTCACCAAAACATCCGGACAAGTTAAGATTTTCGGTTATGATTTAGATAAAGATGTTGTCAATGCTAAAAGACAATTAGGGCTTGTGCCACAAGAATTTAATTTTAATCAATTTGAAGAAGTGCTACAAATAGTTACTAATCAAGGTGGCTATTATGGATTGCCTCGAAAGCTTGCATTAGAGCGTGCTGAAAAGTATTTGCGAATTTTAGATTTATGGGACAAACGCCACAGTCGAGCTAGCATGTTATCTGGTGGCATGAAAAGGCGATTAATGATAGCCAGAGCGCTTGTGCATGAGCCTAAATTATTAATTCTTGATGAACCAACCGCAGGTGTTGATATTGAATTACGCCGTTCTATGTGGGATTTTTTACGTGAAATCAATCGGCAGGGTATCACAATTATTTTAACCACCCATTATTTAGAAGAAGCCGAAATGCTATGTCGAAATATCGGTATTATTCAGAGAGGTCAATTGATTGCGAATTCTTCAATGCGTGCTCTATTGGCTAAAAGCCAATCTGAAACCATTGTTATTGATTATGTCCCTACATCTGAGCCAATTAAATTACGAGGCTACAATTATTCTGATGTTGAAGCCGGAATGTTAGAAGTCAAAGTAGATAAGCAACATGGGTTAAACCAATTATTTGAACAACTAAATCAACAAAGTATTAAAGTGATCAGCGTACGAAATAAAGCAAATCGGTTAGAAGAGTTATTTGTTGATCTATTGCACAATGATACTAAACAAAAAGGTGATATTTGATGAATAATTTATATTGGATTGCCTTAAAAAGTATTTGGCGTAAAGAAGTGACACGATTTTTAAGAATTTGGGTTCAAACGCTAATTCCACCAGTAATTACAATGTCTCTTTATTTTATCATCTTTGGTAATTTAATTGGCTCTCGTGTTGGTGAAATGGGGGGATTTAGCTATATGGCATTTATTGTGCCGGGATTAATTATGATGTCCGTTATTACCAATTCTTATACCAATGTTTGTTCATCCTTTTTTAGCGCTAAATTTCAACATAACATTGAAGAATTATTGGTAGCGCCTGTACCCACGCATATTCTTATTTTGGGATATGTTGGTGGTGGCGTGATGCGCGGTATTTTAACTGGTATTTTAGTGACGATCGTATCACTATTTTTTGTTCGTTATGAAGTGCATTCTTGGTTATTTGTTGTTTGTACATTACTATTGACCTCAATTCTGTTTTCATTAGCTGGTTTATTAAATGCGGTATTTGCCAAGACATTTGATGATATAAGCATTATTCCAACATTTGTATTAACACCATTAACTTATCTTGGAGGTGTTTTCTATTCCATTACTATGCTACCAGACTTTTGGCAGTGGATTTCAAAAATTAATCCAATCGTTTATATGATTAACGGTTTTCGTTATGGATTTTTGGGCGTGACAGACGTGCCGTTATGGATCACGTTTTCAATGCTGATTTTGTTTGTTACCGTACTGTATGTAATTGCATGGCGACTTATTGAAAGTGGGCGAGGGTTAAGAAGTTAAGAAGTATTGACAACGAGTGGTTAACCGCCGATATTATATCGGCGGAATAATAGCAGTTATTGTGCACCAGCAACAGCTTGTTTTGTCATTTCCGTAATTTTAGCAAAATCTCCTTTTGCAATTGCATCGGTTGGAATAAACCAAGTGCCACCGACGCAAAGTACATTATCAAGCGCAAGGTAATCGCGATAGTTTTTCGGGTTTACTCCCCCCGTAGGACAGAACTTCATATATCCACAAGGGCCAGCAAAAGCTTTTAATGCTGCAACGCCACCATTGATTTCAGCTGGGAAGAATTTTAGTGCCGTTAGACCATATTCTTGTGCTGTTAATAGTTCAGAAATAGTTGCAATACCAGGAATAACAGGGATAGGACCTTCAACCGCAGCTTTTAAAATAGCGTCAGTAATACCAGGAGTGATGACAAATTCAACGCCAGCTTCGGTGACTTGTTTTAGTTGTTCAACAGTTGTCACTGTTCCTGCACCAACCACAGCTTCAGGAACTTCTTTGATGATTTTCTTTATTGCGTCAATTGCACAAGCTGTTCGTAACGTCACCTCTAGTACTTTTACTCCACCAGCAATGAGCGCTTTGGCTAGCGGTACAGCATCTTCAATACGTTCAATCACAATAACCGGAACAACAGGTCCCATGGTTAAAATTTCTTCAGCACTTTTTTTCCAATTTTTCATTTATATCTACCCATACCTTATTGATACTTAAATATAGCAATAATCCCTAATAGATAGGGATTATTTTGTTACTCATAAATGCCTAATTTCTTTTCTAAGTAATGAATGTTGGTACCACCTTTTTGGAAGCCTTCATCATTCATGATTTCAATATGAAGATCAATATTGGTTTTGATTCCATCAATCACTAGCTCTGCTAAGGCATTTTTCATCCGCGCAATGGCAACTTCGCGTGTTTCACCATAAGCGATTAATTTACCAATCATTGAGTCATAGTAAGGTGGGACAGTATAACCAGCATAAATATGTGATTCCCAACGAATACCAAAGCCACCTGGTGCATGAAAACGGGTAATTTTTCCTGGTGATGGCATAAAGGTTTTAGGATCTTCAGCATTAATTCGGCATTCAATCGCGTGGCCTTTTATTTCAATATCACTTTGTTTAATTGACAGTGGTTTGCCTGCGGCGATCAAAATTTGTTCTCTTATTAAATCAACGCCAGTTACCATTTCGGTAACTGGATGCTCTACTTGAATACGGGTATTCATTTCAATGAAATAAAACTCGCCATTTTCAAATAAGAATTCGAATGTACCTGCACCACGATAGCCGATCTCAATACATGCATTAACGCAACGCTCGCCAATGAATTTACGCATTTTAGGTGTGATGCCAAGTGCTGGTGCTTCTTCTACCACTTTTTGATGACGTCTTTGCATTGAGCAATCTCGTTCACCTAAATAAACAGCATGACCTTGACCATCAGAAAGTACTTGAATTTCGATATGACGTGGGTTCTCAAGGAATTTTTCCATGTAAACCATATCATTATTGAAAGCTGTTTTGGCTTCCAATTTGGTCATTTTGATGGATTGTTCAAGATCCTTTTCTTCCCGAACAATACGCATACCGCGACCACCGCCGCCACCAGAAGCTTTAATAATCACAGGATAGCCAATTTGTTTAGCGATTTGTTTATTGGCTTCAATATCACTACCTAGTGGTCCATCTGAACCCGGCACACAAGGCACACCGGCTTTTTTCATGGCATGAATCGCCGATACTTTATCGCCCATTAAACGGATGGTGTCGGGTTTTGGACCAACAAAAATAAAGCCTGAACGCTCAACTTGCTCAGCAAAGTCCGCATTTTCAGATAAGAATCCATATCCTGGATGAATAGCAGCAGCACCGGTTACTTCAGCAGCTGAAATTAGTGCTGGCACATTAAGGTAACTTTTTACGGAAGCTGCTGAGCCAATACAGACGGTTTCATCTGCTAGTAATACATGTTTTAAATCTTTATCTGCCGTAGAATGAACTGCAACAGTTTTAATTCCAAGTTCTTTACATGCTCGTAATATACGTAGAGCTATTTCTCCACGATTCGCAATAAGAATTTTATCAAGCATATTCAATCTCTTAATCGTATAGTCATTAATAAATTCAGATTATTCAATAATGAATAGTGGCTGATCAAATTCAACTGGTTGACCATTTTCAACCAAGATTGCTTTTATTGTACCAGCCTTTTCTGACTCGATTTGGTTCATCATTTTCATCGCTTCAACAATGCAAAGTACATCGCCAACATTTACTGTTTGACCAACTTCAACAAAAGCTTTTGATTCTGGACTTGGTGTACGATAAAAAGTTCCAACCATTGGGGATTTGATTGTTGTTCCATCAGTTACAACAGTCTCTGTTACGACTTCAGTTTGAGCTGTTGGGGCTACAACGACAGGAGCAGGTTGAGGAATTTGAATATTTTGTACTGGCGCCGAATAGTTTGTAGTAGGAGCAGAACGACTAATTCGAACTGATTCCTCACCTTCAGAAATTTCAAGTTCAGAAATACCTGACTCTTCAACTAATTCAATTAATTTTTTAATTTTGCGTATATCCATGAATTACACCGTGTTTATTTGATATAAGTAACAATGATTTTAATGTATCCTTATTATCAGCTAAAAGTGTTATTTTCGCCAAAATAAGGTTGTAACTCAACATTAACGCGGAAGAATACACTGTAAAATTGAATTTGTCATTATATATCTCCTTTACAAACACTTGTTATACTATTTTCTAGGTATTATTTTATAATTGCGATACAATAACAGAAGTGATTTATTATTGGGTTTGGCTATGGTTTAAAAAGGTTAAATAATATCTTATTTAGCTTGGATAAAGTTGAAAATATATATTTTTTGATTCCATGGTTTATTTTTAAATACTAAAATATACTTAAACAAGATTTATTCTAGGAAGAGTTTTTATTATGTTCAAAAAAGTTCGCGGCTTGTTTTCAAATGATTTATCGATCGATTTAGGTACAGCAAACACACTTATTTATGTAAAAGGACAAGGTATTGTATTAAACGAACCTTCAGTTGTAGCGATCCGCCAAGATCATCGCACAGGCACACCTAAAAGTGTTGCTGCTGTTGGGCATGCTGCGAAACAGATGTTAGGGCGGACGCCTGGTAATATTGCTGCTATTAGACCAATGAAAGATGGCGTTATTGCCGACTTTTCTGTTACTGAAAAAATGCTACAGTATTTTATTCGCCAAGTTCATAGCCATAGTTTTTTAAGGCCAAGCCCCCGTGTACTTGTTTGTGTTCCTGTCGGGGCTACACAAGTTGAGCGTCGTGCTATTCGCGAGTCAGCATTAGGCGCAGGTGCTCGTGAGGTATATTTAATTGAAGAGCCAATGGCAGCTGCTATTGGTGCTGATTTACCGGTATCTGCGCCAACAGGTTCAATGGTCGTTGATATTGGTGGTGGAACTACAGAAGTGGCAGTTATTTCATTAAATGGTGTTGTATATTCTGCATCTGCGCGTATTGGCGGGGATCGCTTTGATGAAGCGATTATTAACTATGTTCGTCGTAATTATGGTGCCTTGATTGGTGAAGCAACAGCTGAAAAAATCAAACATTTTATTGGTAGTGCTTATCCTGGCGATGAAGTGCTTGAAATAGAAGTCCGTGGACGTAATCTTGCTGAAGGCGTGCCTCGCAGTTTTACTTTAAATTCTAACGAAATTTTAGAGGCGCTACAAGAACCTTTAAGCGGCATTGTCAGTGCAGTTAAAGTGGCGTTAGAGCAGTGTCCTCCAGAACTTGCTTCTGATATTTCAGAGCACGGTATGGTTTTAACTGGTGGTGGAGCTTTATTACGTAATATTGATAAATTATTATCGGCTGAAACTGGTATTCATGTTGTAGTGGCTGAAGATCCATTAACATGTGTTGCAAGAGGTGGTGGAAAAGCGCTAGATATGGTTGACATGCATGGTGGAGATCTATTTAGTGAAGAGTAATTGCTACCTTAATCGTTGCTAAATTTCATATTGGTGAAACGATTAGTAAGTAAATATCTCATATTTTCATCCGCCGACATTGTCGGCGGAGTCGTATCTTAAAATAATTAGATCTTGAGCATAAAACAGGTAAGTACTGGACAATGAAATTACTTTTTTCTAAACGTTCCCCCCTCAGTGTACAATTATTTACTTTTTTAGCATTAGCTTTAGTACTAATTGTATTAGATGTCAACTATCGACCATTTAAAGAAATTCGTTATTATTTAGATACTATCATTTCGCCTCTTTATCATGTGTCGAATGCGCCAAAGTCATCATTGGATTCTCTTTACGAGATGACAAAAACAAGAGAAACCTTGATCAGTGAAAAAGAAAAATTGCGTGCAGACTTGTTGCAACAAAAAAATGATTTATTATTGCTTGAACATTTAAAACATGAAAACACTAGGCTTCGTGAATTACTTGGTTCTCCATTAAGGCCTGATGAGCATAAAATGGCAGCACAAGTATTGCTTGCTGATACAGATCCTTATGTTTATCAATTCGTTGTAAATAAAGGTAAACAAGATGGTGTTTATGTCGGCCAGCCAGTAGTTGATGAAAAAGGGATAGTCGGACAAATTTATGAAACTGCTCAATCAACTAGTCGCGCTATTTTAGTGTGTGATTATCAGCATGCAATACCGGTACAAGTGCTAAGAAACGATATTGGTATGGTTGCTGTGGGTAACGGATGTAGTAATGATTTAACATTAGAGTTTTTGCCTAATAATGTTGATATAAAAGTAGGAGATGTTTTAGTCACCTCAGGACTTGACGGTCGTTTTCCAGAAGGTTATCCAGTAGCAATAGTAAGTTCAGTAAAACTTGATATTACTGATTCAACTCCAATTATTTCGGCTACACCAACAGCAGATTTAAAACGTTTACGCTATTTATTGTTATTGTGGGGAAATCAAGGGGTAAAACATGAGGGGTCGTAATCGGATATTGATTATTTGGATAACGCTATTAATTGGCTTATGTTTGCAAATTATTCCATGGTCACCATCATATAGTATGTTTAAACCGCATTTGCTGATTCTTATTTTTGCTTATTGGTTAATTGCTCTTCCTCATCGAATTGGAATTGGGACTGCTTTTATATTTGGAATCGTAATAGATCTGTGTTCCGGTTCAATCTTGGGGGTACATGCTTTTATTTATTCATGTATTGCTTATTTACTTGTTTTTAAATTCCAATTGATACGTAATTTAGCTTTATGGCAACAGTCGTTTATTATTTTTGGTATTTCGGTGTGCTACAATTTACTTGTGTTTGTATTTCAAGTTAGTATTTATCATACTATAACAATATCGCCATTGATTTTACTATCAAGCTGTATTGATGGCTTATTATGGGTTGTGATCTATTTATTTTTACGATTAATAAGACGAAGTTTTGCCATCAATTAAAAGGAATTTTATGTCTGTTGAATTATTAATGAATGTAACGCCATCCGAAACTAGAGTCGCTTATATTGAAGATGGTGTATTACAAGAAATCCATGTGGATCGTGAATCTAGGCGAGGTATTGTTGGGAATATCTATAAAGGCAAAGTGATCCGTATTTTACCTGGTATGCAGGCTGCTTTCGTAGACATAGGTCTTGAGAAAGCAGCTTTTTTACATGCATCTGATATTATGCCCCATACAGAGTGTGTATCAGATACTGAACAAGAACAATTTCAAGTAAAAGACATATCTGAACTTGTTCGTCAAGGACAGGACTTAATGGTGCAGGTGGTTAAAGACCCTCTGGGAACAAAGGGAGCGAGGCTAACAACTGATATTACTTTGCCGTCGCGCTATTTAGTATTAATGCCAGGACCTAATTCTGCTCATGTAGCTACTTCGCAAAGGATAGAAAGTGAACAAGAGCGTGAAAGACTAAAAAGTATTGTTGAACAATATGTGACAGCCGAAGGTGGTTTTATTGTTAGAACGGCTGCAGAGGGCGCAAATGCTCATGAATTAGAGCAAGATGCCAATTTTTTAAAACGTCTTTGGAGTAAAATCCAAGAAAGAATGGCTCGACCAGTAAGTAAAAATCTAGTTTATGGTGAATTGGCATTATCACAACGTGTATTACGTGATTTTGTGGGTGATCCTATTGAACGAATTCTGGTAGACTCAAAATTAACTTATGATTTATTAGTTGAGTTTACGCAAGAATTTATGCCCGAAGTGACTAGTAAATTATCACATTATCGAGGTAATATTCCGATTTTTGATCTTTATGATACCGAAAACGAAATTCAAAGAGCATTAGATCGTAAAGTAAAATTGAAATCTGGCGGATATTTAATTATTGACCAAACTGAAGCTATGACGACAATTGATATTAATACTGGTGCATTTGTTGGTCATCGTAATTTAGAGGAAACTATTTTTAATACCAATATTGAGGCAACAATAGCAATTGCTCGACAATTGCGTTTGCGTAATTTGGGTGGCATTATTATTATCGATTTTATTGATATGCAAGAGGATTTGCATCGTGAGCGAGTATTACAATCGCTCCAAGATTTTTTATCTAAAGATAGAGCTAGAACTACTGTTAATTTATTTTCTACTTTAGGCTTAGTAGAAATGACACGCAAACGAACGCGTGAAAGTATAGGACATATTTTATGCGAAGAATGTCCTGCATGCAAAGGCCGTGGTATGGTCAAATCTGTAGAAACAGTTTGCAACGAAATTTTACGTGAAATAGTTCGTGTTTATAAAGCACATCACTCAGAGTATTTTTTGGTTTATGCATCTGCTGCTGTGGCTAATGCTTTAACTAATGATGAGTCTCACGCTTTAGCTGAAGTTGAGGTGTTTGTGGGTAAACGTGTTGAAGTAAAGATTGAACCACTTTATATTCAAGAACAATACGATGTGGTATTAATGTAGTTACCAAATGTTTGATTATAAAAATATTAAAGGCAAAAAAATATTATGATCAAATACTTGTATGATCATCAAAAAAACTTGCATCCACAATTAAAATTTAAGGAATTTATGACACTAACTCAAGTGAGTGAACGATTGCTCAATCCAAATAATCTAAACCAACAAGATCTTTTGCATTTACTTGATATGCTAAGTTCAAGGCAAATTTGTTTTGGTGATTTGTATTTTTTATCTGGCTATTATGAAAGCTGGTTACTTGAAGATGGCATTATAAAAAATGCTTCATTCCATCGAGATCAAGGTGTTGGAGTTAGAGCTATTGTTGGTGAAAAAACGGGATTTGCTTATACTGATCAGCTTTCATTAGCGCGTTTGGAACAAAGTGTATTAGCGGCAAGCTCAATCACCACACTACAAACATCCATCGCTGTGACTCCATTTAGAACTACTCAAACAGTGTCAATATATCCATCAATCAATCCGATTAATTTGTTTTCTCAAGAGCAAAAAATTTCGCTGTTGCAACATATTGATCAATTAGCTCGCTCACTTGATCCTAGGGTTATTGAAGTCTCTGCTAGTTTAACTGGAAGTTATGAAGATATTTTAATTGTGGCAACAGACGGTACATTATGTGCTGATATTCGCCCTTTAGTTCGTTTATCTGTTTCTGTTTTAGTTGAAAAAGAAGGTAAACGTGAACGTGGCAGTAGTGGTGGTGGTGGGCGATTTGGATATGAATATTTCTTAACAATCAATCCAAAAACATCAGAAAGTTACGCTGATAGTTATACGCGAGAAGCCGTACGCCAAGCACTCGTATCCCTTTCAGCGAAAGCTGCACCTGCTGGAACAATGCCTGTTATTTTAGGGGCTGGTTGGCCCGGGGTATTATTACATGAAGCTGTAGGCCATGGGTTAGAAGGTGATTTTAATCGTAAAAATAGTTCAGTTTTTTCCAGAAAAATTGGTGAACAAGTTACCTCAGAATTTTGTACCATTGTCGATGATGGTACGATCGAAAATCGCCGAGGATCACTCTCTATAGATGACGAAGGTACACCAAGCCAAAAAACAGTCCTTATTGAAAATGGTATCTTAAAGGGCTATATGTTTGATAAACTCAACGCAAAATTGATGAATACGCATTCAACGGGCAATGGGCGTCGTGAAGGGTATGCTTACTTACCTATGCCAAGAATGACAAACACCTATATGCTGGCGGGGAATTCATCTTTTGACGATATTATTAGCAGTGTTGATTACGGGCTTTATGCACCTAATTTTGCTGGTGGTCAAGTTGATATCACTTCCGGTAAGTTTGTTTTTTCAACCTCAGAGGCCTATTTGATTGAAAAGGGTAAAATAACAACGCCAGTAAAAGGTGCAACACTAATTGGTTCTGGTATTGAAACCATGCAACAAGTATCTATGGTAGGCAATGATCTTGAACTAGATTCAGGTGTAGGCGTTTGTGGTAAAGCAGGCCAAAGTGTTCCTGTTGGGGTTGGGCAACCTACTTTAAAAGTGAATAATTTGACCGTTGGTGGTACCATTAATCACTAATAACGATACATTAATGGGATTTCAAAATAGATGGAAACAATAATTACACTTTATCATGCGTTTATTAATTTGGATATTGCAACGCTCTCAAATCCTAATGTGCTATGGGCACTATATGGTATGTTGTTTGTTATTATCCTTTTAGAAAATGGCGTTTTACCAGCAGCTTTTTTGCCTGGAGACAGCCTATTATTCTTAACAGGTGTACTAATTAGTCAAAATGTATTTCATTTTGGTCTAATTAATCTTATTTTAATTGCTGGCGCAGCTTTAGGAACTTGGTTAGGTTATGCACAAGGTTTGTGGCTTGGCAATACTAAGCTTGTACAAGGTTGGATGGCGCATATTCCTGAAAAATATCATCATAAATCTGAAGTATTATTCCATAAGTATGGATTACAGGCGCTATTTATTGGACGATTTATTGCTTTCGTACGTACATTATTACCAATGATGGCAGGATTATCAGGATTACATAGTCGAAAATTCCATATCTATAATTTGATCAGTGCAACATTATGGATTTTCTTGATTGTGACGTTAGGTTATTTATTTGGATTATCGCCAATTTTCAAAGAGTATGAAAAGCAAATTATGTCTTTGCTAATGTTAATACCTGTTTTTTTATTGGTATTAGGATTGCTATTTTCAGTTTTTCTTGCTGTCAAACGCTCGATAAATAATAAAAGACAATCTAAAGCGACATCAAACCACAATAAAAAATAGAAAGTGAAATTAACCGATAAGCCGGGTTCTGTCGTGGACAATCATTCCTCTAGGCTAATGCTCACGCATTAGCTCAAGCAGTCTACCCGGATTCAACGCGGGCCGCGCCAATGAATCCCTATTTGACCTTGCTCCGAGTGGAGTTTACCGTGCCACAACTGTTACCAGTTGCGCGGTGTGCTCTTACCACACCCTTTCACCCTTACCTGATCTTATAAAATAAGCCATCGGCGGTTTACTTTCTGTTGCACTAGTCGTGAATTTTAGCTCTCGCCAAAACTCCCCAGGCGTTACCTGGCACTCTGCCCTATGGAGCCCGGACTTTCCTCCCCTCTGTTTATCTCCACTAATAAAGAACAACAAAGCAGCGATTGTCTGGTTAATTTCATCAATAAGTATAAACTAAAGCACAATTTTGTCCAGAACTGTATGATCATTAGAGAATAAATGAATGATGTTTAAATGTTTTTAAGATAAATAGAATTATATAATAAAGATGATACATGAAATGAATAGCACATCTTAATGATGTGCTATAGTAATAATATTACTTTAATTTAATTACCATTTTTTTTGTTTTTGATTTTCGTCATAATTAAACCAAGTTACAACGCCTTTAGAAATAATAATATCGAGCTTGCCTTCAAGAATATTGTATTGTGTTTCACCAATTAACATATGACTGGTTGAGCTTTTTTTAGTATATTGGTATGTCCATTGTGTTTCGTTATTATTAAGGATTTTTTTACTTGTAGGTTCTCCAAATATAGATAAAATTTGAGATTCGGTGGACGAACCTTCAACAATTTTGCTTACTTTTTCGTTATTAAGTGGAGAGCCTTGTTCAATAAAATTTTTTTGTGCGCATGCGGATAGGGTAAGTGTAGAGCATAGAATTATAATAAATTTTTTTATATTTTTCATGGTATAGTTGCCTGTTAGGTTATTAAAAATGTGAGTTGATAATATCATATGTTTGATAACGTTCAATATGGAGTAACTAAGATGTGCTTAAAAAAGATAATTCGGCTAATTGTTATGTTTTTCTTTTTTTAATCTCTCTTAGTTTATAACCATAAGTATCTATGTTATGCTTTTCTAATACTAAAAACAGTAAGTTCAATATTTCATTGTGTATTCTAAAATAGAATGTTTTTATAATAGTATTTAGGATGTTATAACAATTATTAATGAACGAAAAAAAGATAGTTAGTGTTATTATATAAGCTGCGATATACTTTAACGCTAGTAAAATTTAGTTGCTATGGGATAACCAATGGAAAATCAGTTTCAATTAACAAATAGTAAAGAGATTATTGCTTATTTAGCTCAACAATTCCCAAATTGTTTTACCCTTGAGGGTGAAGCAAAACCATTAAAGATTGGGATTTTTCAAGATATTATTTCTCGTTTAGATGGTTGCCAAATATTAAGTAAAACTAAACTTCGTGTTGCATTGCGTTCATACACAATGAGTTGGCGTTACTTGTATAGTATAAAAAAAGGCGCTAATCGTATTGATTTAGATGGCAACCCTGATGAAATCATTAACCAAGAACAGATGGATCATGCTCAACAACAATTAAAAGAGAGCAAAGAAAAGGCTAAAGAACGTTTTAAAGAACAAGCAAAAGGAAAACGTAAAACTACTCAAGCGCCTTCTAAAAAAGTTAAATCTTTAAATAATGGTGATTTTGTTAAAGTTATAGTAGGTAATAAACCTATAAAAGTACAAATAATTAATATTGAAAAAGAACATATTAAAGTAAAAATTGGTTCAGGTATGGAATTAACGGTTAAACCTGAATATATTATCAATAAATAGAGAATTTGAATGAATAAATTACTGAAAGGTATTATTACATTTAGCCTTGTTTTGTGTATTTTTGACCAAAACGCTCAGGCAAAAACGCAAGCAAAAGAACAAATACCTATTTTAAAGCAAGATGAGATTCACCAAGTTGTTGCTAAGCGTGTGACAAATTTTTTTACTCAGTCACATTATCGTAATTTTGCTTTAGATGGTGCTTTTTCTTCTAAGATCTTTGATCGCTATTTCAAATTATTAGATAGCAATAAATCTTTATTTATTCAAAGTGATGTTGATAGCTTTCGAAATAGACAAGAATCTTTAGGTCAGGAATTAATTGATGGTAATCTAAAAACGGCTTATGACATTTATAACCTCTTTTTGCAAAAACGTTATAACCGTTATCAATACGCTCTTGAAGTTTTACAACAACCTATGGATTTTTCTACTAGCGATGAAGTTGATTTTAATCGTGAAGAAATTGCATGGCCTACTTCTGAAACTGAACTCAATGTCTATTGGGATAAACGAGTTAAATATGACGAGTTGAATTTATCTTTATCTGGAAAAAACGAAAAAGAGATCCGTGAAATATTAACTAAACGTTACAATCGCGTTTTAAAAACAGTAATGCAATCAAATAATGAAGATGCTTTTCAAATATTTATGAATGCATTTGCAAGAGAAATTGACCCTCACACTAGCTATTTAGCGCCACGCAAAAAACGAGATTTTGATTCTGAAATGAGTTTGTCATTTGAAGGTATTGGAGCAACATTAAGCCAGCAAGATGACTATACTGTGATTATGTCTTTTGTGACAGGAGGACCAGCTGAAAAAAGCAAACAGTTGACAGTTGGAGATAAAATTATTGGTGTAGGTCAACGTGATTCGGCGATTGAAGATGTTATTGGTTGGCGTTTAGATGATATTGTCGATAAAATTCGTGGACCAAAAGGTACTATAGTTAAGTTAGAAATTTTACCTGCAGGTAATAATAGTAAGGCCAAAGTCATTGAGCTTACTCGTGATAAAATTCATTTTGAAGATCGTGAAGCGAAATTGAAGATCATGGATAATCAGCGCGGTAAAGTAGGGGTTATTGAAATACCTAGTTTCTACATGGGATTAACCGAAAAAGTTGAGTCTCTTTTATCAAAAGCGAATAAAGAAAATTTGCAAGGTTTAATTATTGATTTACGTGATAATGGTGGTGGTTCATTAGCTGAAGTTATTACTTTAACTGGTTTGTTTATTGATAGTGGGCCTGTAGTTCAAGTTCGAGATAATTTGCAAAAAGTCATTACTTATGATGATAAAAATAAAGGTATTGAATATACTGGTCCACTTGTTGTGATGATTAATCGCTATAGTGCATCAGCATCAGAAATATTTTCTGCCGCTATGCAGGATTATGGACGTGCATTAATTGTTGGTGAAACGACTTATGGTAAAGGTACCGTACAAACATCTCGTAACATTTCCTATCCAGTTGATGCAAGGTTACATCCAAATTGGCCTGAACTAGGTGGTGCTCAATACACTATACAGAAGTTTTATCGTATTAATGGCGGTAGTACACAATTAAAAGGTGTTGAGCCTGACATTGAAATGAATAGAGTGAAATATGTTGATGAGACAGGTGAACGATTCTTAGATAATGCGTTACCTTGGGATAAAATACCATCAGCTAATTATTTGACTCTTGCCAATATCAAGTCGTTGTTACCTGATTTAGAATCGCAACATTTGGCTAGGATTTCAAAAAATCCTGAATTTATTTATATTGATGAAGATATTAAAATGTTTAATGATAAAAAAGATCATCAATATATTGTTTCGTTGAATAAGAAACAAAGAGAAGCAGAACAAAAAATTAATGATGAACGTAGTTTAAAAAGAATGAATGAACGTTTAAATAAAGCAGGTTTACCATCGATCTCTAAATTAGATGATTTACCTAAGGATTATAAACAACCCGATGCTTACTTAGATGAATCGATCGAGATACTTCTTGATTTTGCGTCTAAATATCCAAAAATTGAAAGTAATGGTTCTATTAACAATATTATTTCGTTTGATTTGCCAATCGAAAAAGCTAATTAATAAAAAATAATTGGAGATAATAAAATGTGTTCAGATTTAAAATATGCATTGATCGCAACAGCGGGGGTGCTAGCTGTTTTGGTAACTTTTGGTATCATTGTTTGTATGAATTAAAAAAGCTTGATTAATTATTTCGTGATTATTATAGTATGCAACCTGCTTAAAAAAGCAGGTGCTAATAATTAGGTGAGGTGTCCGAGTGGTTGAAGGAGCACGCCTGGAAAGTGTGTATACGGCAACGTATCAAGGGTTCGAATCCCTTCCTCACCGCCATATTTAGTCATTAAAGGGTCGAACATCAGGTTCAATATTGTTGTTAGAAGTATATTGTCAAGGTTACTTTAGCAAAACCCCATTGAAGGCAGTCGCCTAGAATGACAAGTAACGCCTTCCTCTCCTAAAGCATTTGGAGTCATTATGGAAAACTTACGCACAGTTCAGGACTTTATACGCTGGACAGCATCGCAACTTAATCTATCGGATGTCTTTTTAGGGCATGGTACGGATAATCCTATTGATGAATCTAAACAACTAATTTTAGCAACATTGGGGTTGTCGTTGTTTATCCCTACGGAATTTTATTCCGCAAATTTGACTAATGACGAAAAAAATCAACTTTTTGATGTTATTCAAAAACGAATTAAAGATCGTGTACCAACCCCTTATTTGACTAATCAAGCTTGGTTTTGTGGCCATTCTTTTTACGTTGATGAACGTGTATTAATTCCTCGCTCTCCTATTGGTGAACTCATCAATAAACATTTTGAACAGCTAATATTCGCTGAGCCTAAAAATATTTTAGATTTGTGTACAGGCAGCGGTTGTATTGGTATTGCTTGTGCTTATGAGTTTGCTGATGCTCAAGTTGATATCACCGATATTTCATTAGAAGCATTAGATATTGCACAAACAAATATTGAAATGCACGAAATGGATTTTCGAGTTACGCCTATTTTGTCAGATTTATTTAATGATGTGCCTGTAAAACAATATGACTTAATTGTCACAAATCCACCTTATGTTGATAGTGAAGATATGAGTGATTTACCAGATGAGTTTTTATATGAACCTAAATTAGCATTAGAGGCGGGTTTTGATGGTTTAGATTTGGTAAAAACAATTTTACGAGATGCGATAGATTATTTAGCACCAGCGGGTATATTAGTCTGTGAAGTTGGCAATAGCTGGATTAGCTTACAGCAACAATATCCAAATGTCCCATTTAATTGGATTGAATTTAAGCATGGTGGTCTGGGCGTGTTTGCGATCACTCGTGAAGAGTTGATTCAATATCATTACTGTTTTAAATAAGCTGCTTTCAATAATTGGAATAAATTTATTATGGCTGGAAACTCAATCGGAAAATTATTCAAAGTGACCACATTTGGTGAATCACACGGTGTAGCATTAGGGTGTATTGTCGATGGTGTTCCACCTGGACTTGCATTAACTGAATCAGATATGCAACATGACCTTGACCGTCGTAGACCTGGTTCATCTCGTTATACTACTCAACGCCGAGAAGCCGATCGAGTCAAAATCTTATCAGGTGTATTTGAGGGTGTGACAACAGGTACAAGTATTGGATTACTTATTGAAAACACCGATCAACGTTCTCAAGATTATAGCAAAATTAAAGATATCTTTAGACCAAGCCATGCAGATTATACTTATCAAAATAAATATGGTATACGCGATTATCGTGGTGGTGGTCGTTCTTCTGCTCGTGAAACTGCCATGCGTGTTGCCGCTGGCGCGATTGCAAAAAAATATCTGCAAGAAAAGCTTGGCATAACCATTCGTGGTTATTTGGCTCAGATGGGCGATGTAAAATGTGAATTAAAAGATTGGCAACAAGTTGAAAAAAACCCATTTTTTTGCGCTGATGAAAGCAAATTAGAAGCACTTGATCAGTTGCTCAGAACACTGAAAAAAGAAGGTGACTCAATTGGTGCTAAAGTCTGTATTGTTGCCGAAAACGTTCCAGTAGGATTTGGTGAACCCGTATTTGACAAATTAGATGCTGAACTTGCACATGCGTTAATGAGTATTAATGCAGTGAAAGGCGTTGAAATTGGTGATGGTTATGCGGTTGTTAATAAACGAGGCAGTGAAAATCGAGATGAAATAACTAAGCAAGGTTTTTTATCTAACCATGCTGGTGGTATTTTAGGGGGGATTAGCTCAGGACAAACGATATTAGCCAGTATCGCCTTAAAGCCAACACCAAGCATTGAAATTGCAGGGCAATCAATCAATATCCATGGCGAGACTGTTGAAGTATCGACCCATGGTCGACATGATCCATGCGTAGGAATACGAGCTGTGCCCATCGCTGAAGCGATGGTTGCTATAGTGCTAATGGATCATTATCTTCGCTATCGTGCTCAATGTAATGATGTCAATTCGCTATGACTTATGAGTTAATTATTTTACTGTTTTTTATTGCTATTTTAGCTGGTTTTATTGATTCAATTGCAGGTGGCGGTGGTTTATTGACTGTGCCCGCTTTACTTGCTGTTGGATTGCCGCCAGCCAGTGCCTTGGCGACCAATAAATTACAAAGCTGTGGTGGTTCATTTTCTGCTAGTTTATATTTTATCCGTCAGCGAATGGTCGATTTAAAGCAGCAAAAGTGTTCAATCATGTTTGCTTTTGTTGGATCGGCAGTTGGAACATTGTCGGTTATGCATGTCCAAGTTGATTTTTTAAAGCTATTACTGCCTATTTTAACCATTGGCGTGGGACTTTATTTTTTACTTTCTCCAACCATTGGTGAAAACGATTGTAAAAGTCGCTTTTCACTTATCCAATTTGCACTAATACCAGCTTTGGGAATTGGTTTTTATGATGGATTTTTTGGTCCTGGCGCGGGTTCATTTTATGCGTTAGCTTATATTACACTGGCTGGCTTTAATTTAACTAAAGCGACAGCGCATACCAAAGTATTAAACTTCACTTCAAATTTAGCCGGTTTACTGTTTTTTATTGTTGGTGGCGAAGTGATATGGTCAATTGGACTTATCATGTTAGTTGGTCAATTTATAGGTGCAAGACTTGGTGCTAAGATGGTCATTGCTAAAGGTCGCAAATTAATCAGACCAATGCTAATTACTGTTTCAACGCTTATGAGTATAAAATTAATTTACGAAAACTTCTTTTAATTGCTCACCATTTTAATTATTAACATTTGTTTTTAATCACTATTTTACAGAAGTGCAATAAAGTCGTTGTTAAAAATTTTCATAAAAGTATTTGTTTAAGTATAAAAACGATAACAATTATTTACTTCACTTTAATATCATTTAGTATATATTTGTGCTCAGCAAGATAGTTTGTGTTAAGGCATTAACTGATATTATGAAACTTCAACAACTACGTTATATTTTAGAAATTGCACGTTCAGGCTCAATTAATGAGGCAGCTAAAAATTTGTACATTACACAACCGAGTTTATCAACGGCGGTAAAAGATTTAGAAGCTGAATTTGGTATTGAAATTTTTGTACGTACCTCCAAAGGCGTTTCTCTTTCGACCGATGGTGTTGAGTTTTTAGGTTATGCTAAACAAGTTTTAGATCAGGCTGAGTTATTGGAACAACACTATTCAAAAAAAGCACCTTCTAAGCAGCTATGTAGTATATCTACCCAACATTATGCTTTTGCGGTCAATGCTTTTGTTAATTTAATAAAAAAAAATCATACGGATGAATACGAGTTTACACTCAGAGAAACAAGAACATATGATATTATCACCGACGTCGCCAATTTACGCAGCGAAGTTGGCATCTTATATTTGACTGATTTTAACCAAAAGGTAATTTTGCGACTACTGAAAGAACATCGATTAACATTTAATCCACTTTTTGAAGCGCATCCTCATGTATTTATTAGTACTCATCATCCATTAGCGGGAATGAAGTCATTAACATTAGATGATTTAGAGGATTATCCTTATCTCTCTTTCGAGCAGGGAGAATATAATTCGTTTTATTTTTCAGAAGAGATTTTAAGTACGGTGTACCATAAAAAAAGTATTCATGTGAGTGATAGGGCAACTTTGTTTAATCTATTGCATGGACTTAATGGTTATACCATTAGTACAGGGGTGTTAAGTACGGATTTAAATGGTTCTGATATTTTATCAATACCTTTAGATGTAGATGAAAAAATCTTAATTGGTTGGATCACATCACAAAAAGCTCAATTGAGTCTATCTGCTCAAAATTATATTGAGGCATTAAAAAAACTCATTCAAGAGGAGTATGGTTTTGAACTAAAGTAAATCTTGTGGTTAACTAAGTAAATCAAATTGCTATTTTAACAAATTTCAGTATAATTATGCAGTTCATATATTTCTATATGAATATTGAGGAATGTCTGAATTAGAGATCGGTCATTCCATATTTTATATTTATTTGAAGAGGTTTATTATGTCTCTAACTGTAGAAGCTAAAGCGAAAATCGTTGCTGAATATGGTCGTGGTACTAACGATACAGGTTCAACTGAAGTTCAAGTTGCTCTTTTAACTGCACGTATTAATGATTTACAAGGTCATTTTTCTGAGCACAAAAAAGATCACCATAGCCGTCGCGGTCTATTACGTATGGTGTCTAGCCGTCGTAAATTATTAGATTATTTACGTCGTAAAGATATTGAACGTTACAGCCAATTGATTAAAAAGCTAGGTTTACGTCGCTAATTCATCATCTACTTGAAAAGAGGCTTAGGCCTCTTTTTCGTTGTGAAAAATTGGCACTCTGATATAATACAGAGCTCGAAAAAATTAATATTTTATGAAGTCAACAAAGTAAAGATTGTATCTCATGTTTCGCGCGACTAATGAGAGCTCTATAATTTATAGATTTGTCATTAGTCGTGACAGTGAAATAATCTTTTTGTTGAATTTATCCCCACATTGTTGAAGAGAATATCAATAAGTGCAGCATAATGCTGCTTCCTGTCGAAATATCAAACTTCAACATAATAAATAACAAGAGGACATTATTTTGTTTAATCCGACTTATCAAAAATTCCAATATGGTCGTCATACTGTTACTTTAGAAACAGGCATTATGGCTCGTCAAGCAACTGCCGCGGTTATGGTTAATATGGATGATACCGCCGTATTTGTTACCGTTGTTGCCAATAAAAAAGTGAAAGAAGGTCAAGACTTTTTTCCACTAACAGTCAATTACCAAGAACGTACCTATGCAGCAGGGCGAATTCCCGGTGGTTTTTTTAAACGTGAAGGTCGCCCAAGTGAAGGCGAAACATTAATTGCACGTTTGATAGACCGTCCACTTCGTCCATTATTCCCTGAAGGATTTGTTAATGAAATCCAAATTATTGCAACCGTTGTTTCAGTAAACCCAGATGTGAGCCCAGACTTAGTTGCTATGATTGGTGCTTCTGCTGCGCTTTGCTTATCAGGTGTGCCATTCCATGGCCCTATTGGTGCTGCGCGTGTTGGTTTTATTAATGATGAATTTGTATTAAATCCATCTGTAAAAGAACTTGCTACAAGTCGTTTAGATTTAGTGGTTGCTGGAACTAAAAGTGCAGTATTAATGGTTGAATCTGAAGCTGATTTACTTACTGAAGATCAAATGTTAGCGGCGGTGGTATTCGGTCATGAACAACAACAAGTTGTTATTGATAATATTAATGAATTTGTAAAAAAAGCCAATTGTGAAAAATGGGATTGGGTAGCACCAGCTAAAAACGAAGTATTATATAATGCCATTATTGAACTCGCTAAAGAACGTTTAGGTGAAGCTTATCGTATAACCGAAAAACAAGCGCGTTATGCTCAAATCGATTTAATCAAAGAAGAAGTATTAGCCGCACTAAAAGAACAAAATGAAGAGATTGATGAAAACGAAGTGCTTAATATTATCGTCGATTTAGAAAGCCAAATTGTTCGTAAGCGTGTTATTGCGGGCGAACCTCGTATTGATGGTCGTGAAAAAGATATGATTCGTGCACTTGATATCCGCACGGGTGTTTTACCAAGAACGCATGGTAGTGCACTGTTTACACGTGGTGAAACACAAGCATTAGTCACGGCAACATTAGGTACAGAACGTGATGCACAAATTATTGATGAACTAACGGGTGAATATACTGAACGTTTCTTACTTCATTACAATTTTCCTCCATATTCTGTTGGCGAAACAGGTATGGTTGGATCACCAAAGCGTCGTGAAATCGGTCATGGTCGCTTAGCCAAACGCGGTGTTGCGGCAGTAATGCCAAGTCGTGAAGAATTTCCATATACTGTCCGAGTGGTATCAGAAATTACTGAATCAAATGGCTCATCTTCAATGGCTTCTGTTTGTGGAGCTTCACTTGCGCTTATGGATGCTGGCGTGCCAATTAAATCATCTGTTGCTGGTATTGCGATGGGCCTAGTCAAAGAAGGCGATCAATTTGTGGTATTGTCAGATATTCTTGGTGATGAAGATCATCTTGGTGATATGGACTTTAAAGTAGCAGGTACGCGTGAAGGTGTTAGTGCATTACAAATGGATATCAAAATTGAAGGTATCACTAAAGAGATTATGCAAGTAGCGCTTAATCAAGCAAAAGGTGCACGTTTACACATTTTAGGTGTAATGGAGCAAGCAATTAATAAACCTCGTCAAGAAATTTCTGAATTTGCACCGCGCATTTATACGATGAATGTTAATCCTGACAAAATCCGCGATATTATCGGTAAAGGTGGGGCAACTATTCGAGCTTTAACTGAAGAAACAGGGACTACTATAGAAATCACTGACGATGGTACAGTTAAGATTGCAGCTTCAGATGGCAATAAAGCTAAAGATGCAATGGCACGTATTACTAATTTAGTTGCTGATGTCGAAATTGGTAAAATTTATACAGGGAAAGTTACTAGAATCGTTGATTTTGGTGCTTTTGTATCTGTTATTGGCGGAAAAGAAGGACTTGTCCATGTTTCTCAAATTGCTGATCATCGAGTCGAAAAAGTGGCTGATTATTTAAAAGTAGGCCAAGAAGTGAATGTGAAGGTACTCGAAATTGATCGTCAAGGCAGAATTCGGTTAAGCATGAAAGATGCTGTTGAGTCGGCAGAAGACTTAGCTCCGACTGCAGAATAAAACTGTGATTCACTCTAGGGGGTAAAAGTGAAATTATTCAACCTGAGGATTGTATACTGCTTTTTGCTAGCTGTTATTCTTTTGTCGGGTTGTTCTAACTCTCAGCCTTTGCTGGCTGTTCCTGAGCAAGTTTCATATGATGACGAATTAAAAATTGCTCAGATCAGCCAACAGTTATCAAGAAAAGATCTTGATACTGTAACGCGAATGCAACTTATCTTTGAGCGTGGTATTGTTTACGATTCATTAGGTTTTAAAGCTTTTGCACAAAGTGATTTTTCGTATTTGTTAAATTTTAATCCAGAAATCCCGGATATTTATAATTTTTTGGGTACTTATGCGCTCAGAGAAGGTAATTTTGATGAAGCTTTAACATCGTTTAATACAACGTTAGAGCTTGATCCTACTTATGCTTATGCTTACTTAAATCGTGCAATTTCATTATATCGTACAGGGCATTATCAAGCCGCTAAGCGCGATGCATTACAGTTTTATCAATATGATGTGAATGAACCCATCAGGATTTTATGGCTTTATTTGATTGAGAAGGAAATCAACAATAAAGTTGCCCAAAATGAGCTACAAAAACGTTATGATCTGATTAATGATAAAACGATTTATAGTGGCAATATTATTGCATTTTATTTAGGCAAAATAAGCGAGTCTAAATTAATGCAGAATCTTCAGCAAGGTGTTGAAAATAATCGGCAGTTAGCCGAACGCCTTTGTGAAGCCTACTTTTACTTAGGTAAGTATTATCAAAGTAAAGGTGACAATGAGCGTGCCAAAATGTTATTTAAATATGCTTTAGCTAATAATATTTATAACTATGTTGAACATCAACAGGCACTCTATGAAATAAAGTTACTTGAAGAGAAAGAAAAGTAACAAGGGTCATGCCAGTTTTAAAAGTGAAAATATTGTTATAGCGTAGTTCTGATTTGCCAATAATATATTCTTAATATTTGATAATGTAGTTAGCTTTATCTTAGATATATCAATTATCTTAAAATTTATATTGTTTCTATATTGGATAATTGTTGGAGTTATATTGGCAGTTAGTTATTGGGGTGAGTTGTAAATTTTCAATTTAGTGAGCTGGCATAAATTTATATCTGCTTTCTTTATTTGGTTTAGCAAAAATAAGACATATTAAAATTGGTGTTAGTTAATAATCATCAATCTTTTTGTTAACTAAATAAGCAAGTTTATATATTCAAAATTTATAAGCGAGTTTACATGACAACAGAAGTTTCTTTTATTGACCTTGGTTTATCCGAAGATATTCTTAACGCATTAAATGATCTTGGTTTTAGCAAGCCATCACCAATCCAAACAGAGTGTATTCCTTTATTATTAAAGGGGAACGATGTATTAGGAATGGCACAAACGGGTAGCGGTAAAACTGCTGCGTTTTCAATTCCCTTTTTAATGAATATTGATGCAAACTTAAAAGCACCACAACTTTTAGTTCTAGCACCAACGCGTGAATTGGCTATGCAAGTTGCAGATGCCTGCTCTGAATATTCAAAATATATGAAGGGAATAAAAGTACTTGCTTTATATGGTGGTCAACGTTACGACGTTCAGTTACGCGCGTTGAAACAAGGTCCACAGATTGTAGTCGGTACACCTGGTCGTTTGTTAGATCATCTTAATCGTAAAACACTAGATCTTTCTAATCTGAAGGGTTTAGTGCTTGATGAAGCTGATGAAATGCTAAGGATGGGGTTTATTGATGATGTTGAAAGCATCATGGCAACGATTCCCGAAAATCATCAAACAGCATTATTTTCAGCAACGATGCCAGCACCTATTCGTCGTATTACTAAACGATTTATGAATAATCCAAAAGAAGTTCAAATTAAAGGTACTAATCAAACAGCACCTGATATTGACCAAAGTTATTGGCTTGTTCGCGGTATGCGTAAAAATGAAGCGATTGTTCGTTTTTTAGAAGCAGAAGATTTTGATGCTGCTATTATTTTTGTTAGAACAAAATCAGCTACTTTAGATGTGGCAGAAGTACTTGAAAAACACGGCTATAGTTGTGCTGCATTAAATGGTGATATGACACAACAATTACGTGAGCAAACATTAGATCGTTTACGGAATGGGCGTTTAGATATTTTAATTGCAACAGATGTTGCTGCTCGTGGTTTAGATGTTGAACGCATTAGCTTAGTGATTAACTATGACATTACATTGGATTCTGAATCTTATGTTCACCGTATTGGTCGTACAGGACGAGCTGGCCGTGCTGGACGTGCTATTTTATTCGTTGATAGTCGTGAACGTCGTTTGCTTAAAAATATTGAGCACACCATTAAAAAGCCAATTCCAGAAATTGGATTACCATCAAAAGAATTACTTGAAAAACGTCGTCTAGCTAAGTTTACCCAGCAAGTTCAAAAACAGTTAGAAAGTAGTGATTTAGAACAATATCAAACCTTATTATCACAAATACAGGCTAATAGTGGTACTGATCTGGAAACATTAGCAACAGCATTATTAAAATTAGCTCAAGGCGAACGTCCACTCATTCTTCCACCTGATCCTGTATTTAAACCATCACGAGATACCCGTGATTTTGATGGTCGTGGAGGAGAACGTCGTTTACGTGGGGATAACCGTGAAACACCAAAACGTCGTGAACGTCGCGATGTAGGCGACATGGATATGTATCGTATCGAAATTGGTAAAGAAAATGGTGTAGAAGTTCGTCATATCGTTGGCGCTATTGCTAATGAAGCCGATATTAGTAGTCGTTATATTGGTAATATTAAGCTTTATGAGACTTACTCTACAGTTGAATTGCCAAAAGGGATGCCAAAAGACATATTAAAACACTTTGAAAAAGTAAGAGTGCTTAATCAGCCAATGAAAATGAGTCTTGTTAGCGGAGCATCCTCTGATGCTAAGCGTGGGCGTAAAAGCAATAAATTTGATGCATCAGATAAAGCGGGCGCTAAAAAACGTGGTCGCCCTTCAGCACCTAAATTTTAGTTCGACTAACCTTTGCCCAAGTGGCAAAGGTTTTTTTATTCATTTCATACGTATTATTACCAGTCCCTTCCAGTAGAGTCATATAATCAATGCTAATCAAATATTGGTTCTATTTAACTTATAGTTATTAAAAAATAGAGGTTCTTAATTGTATTACTTTAACTGAAATAATAGCATTTTGCCCTAAGTTATGATTGAGAGTATACTGTTAGCAATATTAACTAGGAAATTGAGGTATAGAATGACAGATTCTTTAAACAAATGTAAAGCAAACGAAACTGCAGCGTGTTGTTGTGTGGATGTTGGCACAATCATTGACAACGAAGATTGTAGCGCAGAGTATGATCACGTTTTTGCAACAGAGTCAGAAGCTCAAGCCAAATTAGCTTTATTGACCCAAGCAGCCGAAGATGTTGCAACTGAACCATGTGAAATCACAAGCCGCCTTGAAAAGGTTAACAATGGTTTTAAATTAACTGCTAAATTCACTTTTTGTTGTGGTGCTGAATGCATGATTTTTCAATTAAAATTACGCTAATTAAATATTTATGAAAGTTTGTATTATGAGACACGGTGAAGCAGGATTTTCAGCTTCATCGGATTCAAGTCGCACGTTAACGAATTATGGTATCGAGCAGTCAAATCAAGCAGGAATATGGCTTAAACAGCAAAACTATCGATTTGATTTTGGTTTAGTTAGTCCTTACCTACGAGCTCAACAAACATTAACCGAATTATCGTCACACGTTAGTGTTGCAAGCGTTGAAACTCATTCGTTTTTAGTGCCCGGTGGTAGTCCATCTGATGTTGCCGATGTGTTAACGCTGTTGTTAAATGATGGTGTTGAAAATGTGATTGTGGTATCGCATTTGCCTTTAGTGGGCTATTTAGTTAATGAACTGTGTCCGCAAGTTTCTCCCCCTATGTTTCCTACTGCTGCAATTGCTTGTATTAGTTTATCGCCCAACTCTGCAGGGAAGTTTGAATGGTTTCATCAAGCGGAGTAAAAAAACTTAATCTTTTTGATTTACCTTTAACTGGTCGAACTTTGATTGAAGCATCAGCTGGAACAGGTAAAACTTATTCGCTTGCCTTCATTTACTTAAGGTTATTACTTGGCATTGGTCAAAATAGTCACCCAATACCTTTAGAAGTTAATGAAATTTTAGTGGTTACCTTTACCAAAGCGGCAACTCAAGAACTACGCTCGCGGATAAGACAAAATATTCAAGAATTGCGAATTGGATTGCTAAAAGGGCAACATCAAGATCCTATTTATCAAAAATTAATTGATTTAATTGTTGATCGTAAGTTGGCTGTACAACAACTTACAGTAGCTCAACAATCAATGGATGATGCAGCAATTTATACTATACATAGTTTTTGTCAGCGAATACTTACTAGTCACGCCTTTGAATCTGGCGTTTTATTTGAACAAACGCTTATTTCTGATGAGAATCAACTAAAATTGCGAGTGGTACAAGATTTTTGGCGACACTATTTTACTCCACTTGATAAACCGCTTGCTCATTTAGTACTTGCTACATGGCAAGATCCAACCTCATTATTGAAAGATATTAGTCCATATTTAGGCCTAAATCTTAACGATGATACCAAGGTAAACTCAGATATTAGTGTAACAATTAAGGCATTCTACCAAAAGAATTATCAAAAGATTGAAGATATTAAACAGTCGTGGTTAGCATCGACAGATGAATTAGTTGATATCATCATTCAATCGGGCATCAGTAAACAATCTTATAGTAGTCGATATTTGCCTAATTGGGTAAATAAGGTGTCTACATGGGCTAGCAATCCAACGCTAACGTTTGAATTACCAAGCGAACTTGAAAAATTTAAGCAATCAGTTTTAATTGAAAAAACGAAAGAAGGAAAAGTTGCGCCATGTCATTTTGTTTTTGAACAAATTGACAACCTATATCAACAGCCATTTAATTTACGCAGCCAAATCTTAATGGATATTGTTAGTGTGATTCAAAAAGGGATCTATAATGAAAAAATCAAACAAGGAAAAATGAGCTTTGATGATCTTATTTGGCAACTTAACCGAGCATTACAAGCAAAAACAGGCGAACGATTAGCGAAAAGTATAGCTTCGAAATACCGTGTTGCCTTGATTGATGAATTTCAAGATACCGATCCTGCGCAGTATCAAATTTTTAATCGTATTTATGGCAACCAACAGTCTGAACAAGGTTTGCTGTTTATTGGCGATCCAAAACAAGCGATTTATAGCTTTCGGGGCGCTGATATATTCACTTATTTAAAAGCCAAGCAATCAACGGGAGAAAATTATTTCACTATGGATGTAAACCATCGTTCATCTGCTTCGATGGTTAAAGCTGTTAACCAATTATTTGCTAATAATGATAATCCATTTATATTTAAAGATATTCCTTTCTTACCCATGGATGCTGCAAAACGAAACCAGCAAAAATCTTTACAAATTAATAACCAAGAAGTTGCTGCATTAGCTGCTTATGTATTGCCTGATGATATTGTAACAAATGATGATTATCAAGAACTCATAGCAAGCTGTTGTGCCAACCAAATTGTGACTTTGTTATCTAACTCCTCGCTATTAATTGATAATGAAAAAGAACAACGTCCTGTAACTACTGCTGATATTGCAATCTTAGTGCGTACAGGGCGAGAAGCTAGCATTATTCAGCAAAAATTAGCCAATTGTGGTGTTAAAAGTGTTTATTTATCAAATCATAGTAGTGTCTTTTCTTCAATTGAAGCAAAAGAGGTGTTGAATCTATTACAAGCCGTCTTAATGCCTGAAAATGAAACAAAACTAAGATTAGCATTAATGACCTCGCTCTTGGGGCAAACGATGACCGAGCTTGAGCAAACCAGCGATGACCAAGATAAGTGGGAAAGCTTAGTCGAAGAATTCAAACAATATCAAGCAATTTGGCAATACTATGGTGTATTAGTGATGTTACGCAGAATGATGAGAAAACGTCATTTAGCTGAAAATATCTTAGCTCGCCAAGATGGTGAACGAACATTAACTAACTTAATGCATTTAGGTGAATTACTTCAAGACGCTTCTGACGAATTAGATAGTCCTCATGCCTTAATTCGTTGGTTGACCAAACAAATAGTTAGTCCAGATCTGGATCTAGAAAATCATCAGCAACGGCTTGAAAGTGACGAAAACCTTGTCAAAATAATTACCATTCATAAATCCAAGGGGCTGGAATTCCCAATTGTTTGGTTACCATTTATTTCGATGTATCGTGTGTCTGACAACCAGTTTTATCATGATAAAGATAATGACTATCAACCAACCTATGCATGGTTATTAACTGATGAAATTAAGCAACAAATAGAAGATGAACGCCTTGCTGAAGATTTGCGACTATTATATGTTGCAATGACGCGTTCGGTTTATCATTGTAGTATTGGGCTTGCTTCTTTGAAAAAAAACAGATCGGCTATTAATCATTTATTAAAAGGTGAGTTAAGAACAATTGCCAATATGGCTCATTTAGTTGATGTTCAGTTGCCGATAGAGAGCAAACAATATCTTCCTCCAATTTTACCAAATCAATCATTATCGGCTAACGCATTTACACGTAAGATATCAAACAGTTGGCGAGTCACAAGTTATACAGAATTACAAAAAAATAATCATATTGTAATGGCTTATAATTCCGATATTATTAATGATTGGGATGAATCTACACTCGAATCTGATAACGTTGAACCAAACGATTTACCATACGATATTCACCATTTTCCTAAAGGCGCATATGTCGGTACATTGATGCATAGCATGATGGAAAATATCATGTCAGATAACCTTGATGAACTCTCTGATAAAATGATAAAAAAACTCAATTTAGATTTAGCATGGAGTTATGTAGTAACAAACTGGATGCAACAAATACTTTCGACTCAATTGCATGCGCCGAATTTAATATTGTCACAAGTGCTAAAAGGGAAGTGCATTAACGAATTACAATTTTACCTACCGATACGGAAAACTGTTACTAGCCAGCAATTAGATAGCTTATGTAAACAATATGATTGTTTATCAAAATTATGCCCTGAGTTAGATTTTGACTCCGTACAAGGCATGTTAAAAGGATTTATTGATTTAGTCTTTGAATTTGAAGGTAAATATTATGTGGTCGATTATAAATCAAATTGGCTAGGTGAGAGTGTTGATTCTTATACTCCAAAAGCACTAGAAAAAGTAATGTGCGAGCACCGCTATGACTTGCAATATCAACTTTATAGTTTAGCATTACATCGTTTTTTAAAAAGTCGTTTATTAAATTATCAATACCAAACGCATTTTGGGGGTGTCTATTATCTCTTTTTGCGAGGTATGCCCAAGAATGGTATTTTCTACCATCTACCTGAACAAGCATTTATTGAAGAACTTGATAAGCTATTTGATGGTGAAATGTCGTATAAAAAACACGATTAAATAACTAAAAATGAGCAATCAATACTAGGTTGCCTGTTTTTATTCCTTTAATTTTCTAACTAATTGTATAAATATTTACACTTTTAATAAATCATGGAATGTTGAATTGTTTTTTACAATTACCAATATTCGATTTCTCTTGTTGTTATTACAGTTTCAGTTTCAGAGGAACCTTGATTTTTTCTATATGTGATGGCCTTAGTCCAATCACCATACTTGTTGTACTCATCAAAAGTCGTTTCCGAACTAACAATTTTTTTATCTGGCAAAATTGAATACATTTCTAATTTTATTATTTGTTTTTTTAAGTTATATGAATAATTAAATTGGGTATAAATTTTTAATTTGTCATTTTTAAAAATTTGTTTTTCCAACTTTACGAGTTGAAAATCTTGCCAATGCATTTTAGTTTCAGTTTTTAGTTTACCAACTTCTGTAACAGAAAGAATAATTTTGCCATCTTTAAAAGTATTTATTTGGTTATATTTAAAGTCATTCTCGAAAAGCGTACCATCGTTAACTCCTGATAATTTAATAAAATCATAATTATTATTATCTAATATGAAGTCCCCACCAGTGATATTAATTTGATATAAATGATTATAGTGATTAAATTTTTTATTTTTATAATCAAACTCAAAACTATTTTCAAGCGCATTTGAATTAGTATATTTGGCATGACTTGATAATATATTTCCTGATTTTGTGTATTGATAAGTTTGAACACTTTCTAATTCACCATTAGCTGCTGTTTTAAGCACTTGTTTTTTTATATAACGAGAGTATGGAGCTATCATAGGTTCTTCATTCAAACCTTTAAATTGCTTTGTTGTTGAATCGCAACTGCAAAGGAAAATAGATAAAATTAAATAACAATATGGAATAAAGTGCTTCATTTCTATACCTTGGTGAAAGTAATCATATATAAGTAATAACGCGTATTAACTAAAATCTGTATTGCTTTGTTGATTTAGGACTTTTTGGGAAAATTGAAATATGTGATGCAATTTCAATGTTGGCTAACAATAAGTCCGCTATATTCATAATCTCATCATAACTTAATTGACCATTTTTAATTGCTAGCAATTTATCTCAATTAGCAAGTTTATTGATGATTATACTTTATACCATAAATTTATCATAGCATTAGTGTAAAATAAGACCTAGATATGTCTAAAAAATATCATTAATTTCATATTTTATAGTTAAGATCTCATGAAATTGTAACCGATTTCATTTTAGGATCTAAAACGATTTATTATAAAATGACGATGCGAATTGCCGTTTATTTATGATATTATGTACCTATCTATGGGTGATTGTTGGAAATATAATGAAAAAACAAAATATTATTGCGCTACTTTCGTTTTTTGCGATGGCTTTTGATACTTATGCTATAGACAAATATGTAACTGATAATGTTGATATTTATTTGCGTCGTGGCCCAGGGGCGCAATATGCGTATTCTAATGCTGTTAAAGCTGGAGAAAAAGTTGTTGAGCTTGAAAAAAGCGCAGATGGTAAGTACACCCACATTCAACTTAATAATGGTAACACAGCTTGGATTGAAACAGCTAAACTAAGTGAGCAACCTAGCTATAAAGAGCGCTTTCCATCACTAGAAGCAAAACTTGCAGAATATCAAGACAAAGTTGATAATGCCGAAGCAAATCAACAAAAATTGGTGAGCGACTATATCGAAAAGCTACAATTGGCTGAAAAATCAATAGAAACACTACAAAATAAGAATGCAGCCTTAGAACAGCAAGTCAAAGAGCAGGGCTCACAGATTGAATCGATGCTAAATCAAGTGGATGATAAACGTCGTGATCTTATTACCACTTGGTTTACCTATGGTGGACTTGTTGCTGGTGGTGGACTTATTTTAGGGTTGGTATTGCCAAGTATAATACCTAGACGTCGCAAAAAAGATCGTTGGATGCGATAGATGAGTAAAATCTATCTGGTAGGTGGAAGTGTACGTGATCGATTGTTGCATCTGCCTGTTGCCGACCATGATTGGGTTGTTGTTGGTGCTACTCCAGATGAGCTTTTGAATTTAGGGTATCAACAAGTTGGTAAAGACTTCCCCGTATTTTTACACCCAATCACAAAAGAAGAATATGCTTTAGCTCGTACTGAACGCAAGTCGGGTAAAGGCTATACTGGATTTATTTGCGATTTTGGTCAAGAAATCACGTTAGAACAAGATCTGATTCGTAGAGACCTAACCATTAACGCTATTGCCATGGATGAAAACGGCAATATCATTGATCCTTACCATGGTGTTGATGATATCAAAAAAAAGGTTTTGCGCCATGTCTCGCCTGCTTTTCGTGAAGATCCACTACGTATTTTACGCGTGGCACGCTTTGCTGCTCGTTTTCATCAACTCGGTTTTACAGTAGCGCCACAAACCCTAGAACTAATGAAACAAATGGTGTTTGCTGGCGAAATGAGTTACCTAACAGCCGAACGCATATGGAAGGAAACCGAAAAGGCCTTATCAGCGGCAAATCCTGAAATTTACTTTCAAGTGTTGGAACAATGCGGAGCGTTTACATTACTCTTTCCTTCACTAGAATTATCAAGCAATATTATTGATGCATTAAAACGATCCGCTTTATTAACTGACGATTTGACTATCCGTTTTGCGGTATTGTGTGCGCAACTATCTAACAAGCCAGTGGTTGAAGCCTTATGTAAAAAAATCAAAGCACCTAACAACTACACTAAAATTGCCGTTATGGTTCAGCAATATCGTCACGATCTTGAATGTGTGCAAACGCTGACTGCGGAGCAAATTGTTTCTTTACTCAATAGTATAGATGTTTGGCGTAATCCGTTACACCTTGACCAACTAATTATTGCAAGCCAAGCGTTTGCTAAAGCAACCTCATTTTCACAAGCAAATTATCTAAAAGAAGCTTATAACATTGCTAGTCATGTCAACGTACAACGCATTCTTGCAGAAGGTTATACGGGAAAACAAATTCATATTGAACTACAAAAAAGGCGAATTGAAGCGTTATTAAACTGGATTTGATTGCATCTTAATCAATTGTCACTTTTTTTCAAAATATCTAAAAAAAATAGTTGACGATTTTGCGTAACACAAGCATAATGCGCCTCGCAGTGTTGGTTATGACGTTGCGAATGAATGGCTACGTAGCTCAGTTGGTTAGAGCACATCACTCATAATGATGGGGTCACAGGTTCGAATCCCGTCGTAGCCACCATTAAGATTAGGTAGTATTTTTACCGAAAATATTCAGTGCGGGTGTGGCGAAATTGGTAGACGCACCAGATTTAGGTTCTGGCGCCGCAAGGTGTGTGAGTTCAAGTCTCTCCACCCGCACCATTTAATCTTGATGATTATCCTTTATTGGGGTATAGCCAAGCGGTAAGGCAGCGGGTTTTGATCCCGCCACGCCCAGGTTCGAATCCTGGTACCCCAGCCATTCCAACTGCTCAAATTTTTGATATCTGATTATTCAGTCTATCTTTGTTATTACAATTTGCTTTTTCGATTATTCCTAACGGGTATGGCGGAATTGGTAGACGCGCTAGATTCAGATTCTAGTTCCGAAAGGTGTGCGAGTTCAAATCTCACTACCCGTACCAGATATCATATATCCTTCATTGGGGTATAGCCAAGCGGTAAGGCAGCGGGTTTTGATCCCGCCATGCCCAGGTTCGAATCCTGGTACCCCAGCCATATCTACACTCATAGATAACCTTCTTAACGGTTGCTGTCTGTCTAAGTACCATTTCTAATTAAACTAAAATACTGATTTGCTATCGTTGAATTGAATTTGAGGAATATTTTTTGTTTGCTTAATTGAGCAGAACTGTTTGATTTAATTTAAAACATAAAAAATTAAATAAAATCAATGTCTTACCTGACTGACTTTTAAAGTAAAGCCCACGCGGCAAACGGGTTATCGCGTGGGTGTTTTTTGTAAAGAACGAGTTTATTTATGCTTTATTTATATAAATTGACAAAAATAGTTTGTGCTGTGCCTGCTGAGTTTGCTGACACTTCTTTTACATAATAAAAATGTGCACCATTAGCAATAGCATGTTTTTGTGCTGCATCGCTGATTTCGGAAGTATTGTTGAAGCTTCCATGGAAGCTAATTGTTTTGTATGGTGTCATGCGTTTAAATGCATCGCTACTGATTTCGTAAGCATCTTGACCTTGTATTGCGGTTGCGACGATATAATCCCTAACAGGTGCGTCTTTTTTGTATAAGGCAACGTCAATATCTTGTGCTTGATTTTGACTATCAGCAGATAAAATAGAATCGATATAAAACGCATAGGCATTTTTTTCAGCGGCTAATTTACTTGCAGCTTCAGTAATTTCAGACGTGTTATTGTAATTGCCTTTCAATTTTGCAACTTCAAATGGTACATAGTAAAGCGCTTTTGAACGGCTATAGGAAACAACACCATTATAAGTAGTTGTATTTTGTTCCACGGCGATTGGTGCATTAGAGCTATAAATGTTGGCATAAACAATAGCACGATCTGACGAGGTTCCATTAGCAGGGTTTTCCATTGCTGTAATATAGTAATATTTAGCACCTGCTTCATCGGCAGCGCGCGAAATATCATTAGCGGCGTTATTGGCTTGTAAATAACTTCCTGTCACTGAGATTTCTTTTAATGGTACTAAGTGACGACTTTCTTTTGCTGTTAGTGGTTGAGCTGCGTAAAGATTAGCAACAGGTAAAGATAAAAATATGGCTAAAGCAATAGAGGTTTTGGTAAAACGTTTCATGATTGAATCCTTCATTTTGAATTATTAAAATAGAAAATCACTGTTTAACGCTTATTTAATTAATAGATTTGTAATGGTATTGCTTCGAGAGTATTCGAACTTGTGGAGCTCCTGAATGTTTTGTCCTTGTCTACTTGTTAAAAGCGTTAAGACATATTGTTGTTTTAGTAGAAATAAAAAGTAAAACAACTAACTATCTTTATAAGACGTTCAGCAATAATCCTCAAGCTCTTTTAACAAAATAGCAAAGGTCTAGCACAAATTGCTTAAAATAAATTATTTAAAAAAAATGTTAATTTTGTGCCAATTAAGCCTATTGGCAAGCTTTTTTGAATTATTGGGTTGATAATATTATTCGCAAATGGTTTCGATGAATCGCTTAAGGATTTGTGCGGTTAATCCCCAAATAACCCAATTATGATACCGATAAAAATAGACGGTATGTTCTGATCTTTTTTGCCAATTTGGTGAACGATTAGCAATGATATCAAAAGGGAAATCATTGGCAGGTTTATGTCCTACCAACATTGTTGCATGCTCTGGTGGATGATGAATAAACCACTCAACAGGAACGGTAAAAATCTGTTCAACCTCGTCATGGTTTAGTTGTAAATTATCTAGTGAGTTTATTGTGCCTACAAATGGATAAATAATCATGCCTAATGTGGCAATAAATTTGGGTAATTGTCCTAAAATCTTTATTCGATCAAAGGCTATACCTAATTCTTCAACCGTTTCACGTTTAGCTGTGTATTCGGGGGTGATGTCAGTTAATTCAACACGTCCACCAGGAAAGCAGATATCCCCCGGTTGCCATCTTAATTTTTTCGATCTAACTTGAAATAAAATATGCAGTTGATGATCAATATCCACGATAGGTAATAACACCGCAGCTTTGTTATCAGCAGATTTAGCGTTTTCTTGTTTTTTAATCTGTTTAACTATATTTTCAATTGTGATCATAATAATTAACTTTACTCAGTGTTTAAATTTTAGCCCTATTTACCTTGCATCAATAACATGCTAGATTTACTAAATGCGTTAATTTAATACGCGTGTTTTACCTAATTGAAGCCATGCAATATTATATCAATAACATAAAAAAAGAACTTGAAGATCTTGCCGATTTAAAACGAGAGCGAGCTCTATGTGGCATGCCTGATGAATTTCGACAGGTATTTTTGTTACTTCCAGCTCTTTTTCATTATCATACTCCTGAGTTACCAGGATATATGGAGGGTAACATACCTTCAGGCATTGCTTGTTATCAATTATCCGATGATGTGAATAAACTACTTAAAAGTAAATTCAATTTTATTGCAACCAAAAATGAAACTCTAACCTCTACGCTTCCAACAATATCTGCTTTATATTCGATGGGTAGCACCTGTTCTATTGGGCAATCGATCCAATCAGATCTTGATATTTGGATATGTATTGAAAACAGCTTAACAGAGCAACAAAAAGAAGCCTTACAGAAAAAATGTCGTTTAATCGAAAACTGGGCAGCTAATTTGCAAGTCAAATTAACGTTATTTGTGGTTGATGCTGATCGTTTTATCAATAAGCATCATGAATGTCTAATGGGAGAAAATTGCGGATCTGCACAGCATATATTGTTGCTTGAAGAGTTTTACCGTTCAGCAAATTTATTAGCGGGTAAATTTTTATTGTGGTTTGCGGTACCTTATAATTTCACTGTAAATAACGTCACTTATCCAACTTATGAAGAGTGCGTTAACGCAATGGTTGATCTTAAGTTAATTGAACGAGAACAATGGATTGATTTTGGCCCGCTAACCGGCTTATCGGCTGAAGAGTATTTTGGCGCAAGTTTATGGCAACTTTATAAAAGTATCGATTCACCTTTTAAAGCAGTTCTTAAAACCCTGCTATTAGAAGCGTATTCATGGATTTACCCACAAAATAAACCAGTTGCTTATCAAATGAGAGAACTTATTCAAAACGGTGAAATACATAAAGGCATGTATCTAGATTCGTATTACATGCTGTTAGACAGAATTAGTAAATATCTCATTGAAATTAATGATTTTCAGCGGCTTGAGTTAATCCGTAACTGCTTTTATTTAAAAGTGAATGAAAAACTGTCCATTCCAATGCAATCACCGTCATGGCGTCGTACTATTTTGACTAATTTAGTAAACGATTGGGGATGGAATGAGCAACAAATTACAAAATTAGATGCCTGTCAAACTTGGAATATAGGACAAGTACGAGAAATACATGAAATCTTGTTACACACCATGATGACAGGCTATCGAAATTTACTTAATTTTGGTCGTCGTAATAATTTAGACTCATTGATTAGCCCTCAAGATCTTGCGATCTTAACGCGCAAGCTCTATGCCGCTTTTGAAGTATTACCGGGTAAGATCACCACTTTAAAGCTCAACATATCAGATAATTTGCAAGAAGATGCATTAACGTTTATTCATGTGGCAGAAGATCGTATCAATCGAGCTGGATGGTATGTTTATAATCAAAAACCGATAATGCAATCAATCATTGGTCATCAATATTTGGAATACAGCAAATACCTAGTGAAATTGGTGGGATGGTGTTATTTTAACGGATTAATTGCGGATACTACTCACTTTTATTATCGTGATGGTGAAAATCGAAATAACTCAAAAATTAATAAATTGATCGAGGATCTAAAAAATTACTTTCCTATTGATGTGCCTGCAGCAACTGAAGCACAGTTATATGGTCCTTGCGAAATTCGTCACTTAGCTATTATTTTAAATATAGAAGATGATCCTACAGTTAATATTGACTTAGACGATGGGGTTAGCAATAGCGTACTTAATTACAGCAAAGACGAGCTAAGTTTGGTGGGATCAATTGATCTTCTTTATCGCAATTCTTGGAATGAAATTCGCGTACTCCATTTTAGTGGTGAATTATCCATGCTCGAAGCCATTAAGGCATTATTAAATCGCATGCACAAAGATGCAGACTTGCCCAATTCAATCGAAATTTTTTGTTATAGTGAATATTTAAGCGGCGAAATCAAACAGCAAATGAAAAAGCTCATGGATGAATGTATTGATCTACGTTTAACTACGACTCAAAATAACTCAACTCAAGTCAAACCATTAAGAATAGGGGGTTCTTCTTGGTACCTATTTTTTGAACGGCTAGGTGTTTCCAGCCATCAATTTGAAAATGCGATCGATTTTTATGGAGCGGTATCAAATAATAAAGTACAAGGCAGACCACTGAACATTTTAGATGAAACCAATGAACTACCGATAGAAGTCGACAGCGTTGCTTACAGAGGGATCATTCAATTCTTTTTTGAAGATACCGATTCAGGTTTTGATCTTTATATCCTAAACGAACACAACCAAGTCGAAATTTACCGTAATTGCAACGGATCAAAAGATAACATGGTTAAAGATATCAACGAATTTTATGCCCTATCAGACGATCGTTTTACTTTTACGACTAGCAGCTCAGTTAATTTTAATCTACCTCAATTTTATCAAATCACTTATAATGACTGTGGTGAACGAGATATCATCCCACTTAATTAAATGATCGAAAACGATCTTAGTTAGACAGGATTATGTCTAAAAGTTTCAGGAAACGATCCGTTTTAGTATAAAAAGAATAAAAATTTACAATTAATAAGTAAAATAATTAAATTTCTATTAAAATAATGGGAACTTTTTTTCAATTTAAGAATCTAACTGTTAGAGTGCACAAATATGGGCCGATAGACAGTTATTAACATAATAAGGAATGGCCTTTAATGGGGGAGCAAGTAACAGACCAAGTATTAGTTGATCGCGTTCTTAACGGAGATAAAAACGCATTTAATTTACTTGTGGTTCGTTATCAAAACAAATTAGCTCATTTGGTTTCTCGTTATGTATTAGCGTCCGAAGTCCCCGATGTTGTACAAGAGACTTTTATTAAGGCTTATCGGTCGTTAAGTCTTTTTAAAGGTGAAAGTGTTTTTTATACATGGTTGTATCGAATTGCGGTTAATACGGCAAAAAATTTTTTAACCTCTCAAGGGCGAAGGCCGCCGTCATCAGATATTGATGCTAGCGAAGCTGAAAGTTACGAAGGTGCGGATTCATTAAGGGATTTTGATAACCCCGAAAATCTAGCTCTTTCAGAAGAAGTAAAAAAAACCGTATTTGCAACGATTGAAGCGCTACCTGATGATTTAAAAACAGCAATTACTTTGCGGGAAATTGACGGTTTAAGTTACGAAGAAATCGCTGAAATTATGGATACACCTGTTGGGACAGTGCGATCGCGGATCTTTAGAGCACGTGATGCAATAGATGAAAAAATAAAACCATTACTCAGTTAATGGTTACAAACTAATAAAGAGTAGTCATACATTTAAGGTATTTACTATGCAATTTACTACGCAAACAGAGCAGAAAGAACAACTTTCATTACTTATGGATGGTGAGTTCGCAAACGATCATATTATTGATGAAGTATCACAAAATGAAAGTTTGCAATCATGCTGGCACCGTTACCATATTGTAAGAGACACAATGCGAGGTGAGTTGCATAGTAGTGTATTGACGTTGGATCTTTCTAATCAAATCGCTCAAGCTATTGCAAGCGAAGATTTATACAATCAACTCCCTGATCAGCCTAATACCAAAACAACCACATTACCAAAAGCTGAAAATCTAATTTGGATTCACATTAAAGACTTTTTTGCTAAAGCAAGTCAAGTTGGACTTGCGGCGTGTGTAACGCTTGGCATTATTGCTGGTGTACAATATCAGCAAAGCCAACCGGATAATACCAATGGAAGTCCTACATTAAACACCATTCCTGTGGGTGTTAATGTTGCGCCTGTGGGTGGGATTCATCCACAAAATGATCAACAACTACTTGAAAAAAGACAATACGACAAAATCAGATTGCTTGTACAAGATTATGAATTACAAAAAAGACTTAATGCCCGTTAATTCAAAATGAAATTACTTCATTATAATTTCTTGCTACATTGTATAAAACAGAGTGGAAACATTATTTTCACTCTGTTTTTTGCGTTTTTTTCAGCGTCGATTTATGCAGATGACACAAACGATGCCTTAGCGCTATTAAACAAAATGAATCATGCTGCGCAAACGCAAGATTACCGCATTCACTTCTTATCTCAAGATAAAGATCAGTATGCAACCACATTTGAATATAGCCATTTAGGTGCTACAAGCAAAGATGCTGTTAACGCATGTCTACGTTATCTTGAAGGTCCAGACAAAGAGATCATCCTGCATAAAGGCATAACTAGCTATTTTCAACCAGACAGCCCATCGTTTTCGATTACAAGTTCCCGTATTATCGAGGTTTTCCCTGATGTTATTTATAATAATTTTAATGATCTAAAAGATATTTACGACTTTATTATATTAGGAAAAGCAAGAACCGCGAATCGCAGTGCACAACTGGTCAAAATTGTTGCGAAAGAAAAAGATCGTTATAGCTATGTGATTTGGATTGATGATGAAACTTATTTACCAATTAGGGTTGATTTATTAGATCAAAATAACGATATCATTAGCCAACTAAAAGTCATTCAGCTTGATGATAAATTTGATAAAAAACAGATTATTAGTTATATAAACGGCCGAACTTACCCCATTTTACTATCGATCGAAAAACAAAGTAATTTGCTCGACCAATGGCGACTAGCTTGGTTACCACAAGGCTTTAAAGAAATAGCTGCCTATAATTTGAATTTTTATAGCTCTGATATTGCCACCAAATTGTATTCAGATGGTGTATTTTCGTTTACAGTCAATATCTCGTCAGAACAAGCGAAGCAATCAAACCAAATCATTCAACAAGGCGGACAAACTATTTATTCAACTAACTTAGGCCACAAAAATATTATCGTCATTGGCAATTTACCGCGGGCTACAGTTGAACGTATTGCACAAAATATTATTCAGAAATGAGTGCAAACTTCTCGATAACGCTATGCTTGGCAGCGATAAATGTGTAAAATGTTCCCTTTATGACTATGTAATTATTAGCAATGTTGGTAACAACCAAAGCCATTTTAGATAGTTAACCATTAATAACGAAGATACTTATTATAATTTATTAATATGAATAAAAATATCCGCAATTTTTCAATTATTGCACATATTGACCATGGCAAATCAACACTTTCAGACCGCATCATTCAGATTTGTGGTGGACTGTCAGATCGCGAAATGGAAGCCCAAGTGCTCGACTCAATGGATCTTGAGCGTGAGCGAGGGATCACAATTAAAGCACAAAGTGTCACGCTTGATTATCATGCTAAAAATGGCGAAACCTATCAGCTCAATTTTATCGACACACCAGGCCATGTTGACTTTTCTTACGAAGTCTCGCGCTCGCTTGCTGCTTGTGAAGGGGCATTATTAGTTGTCGATGCAGGGCAAGGTGTTGAAGCACAAACGCTAGCAAACTGCTATACCGCGTTAGATATGGATCTTGAAGTTGTTCCTGTTCTTAACAAAATTGACTTACCGGCGGCTGAACCAGAGCGCGTAGCGGCCGAAATTGAAGACATTGTTGGCATTGATGCAAGCAATGCCGTTCGCTGTTCGGCTAAAACTGGTGTTGGTGTTATTGATGTACTTGAACAATTAGTTAACGACATTCCACCACCAGAAGGCGACTCAACAGCGCCATTACAAGCACTAATTATCGACTCATGGTTTGATAACTACTTAGGTGTTGTCTCATTAATTCGCATAAAAAATGGCGAATTAAACAAAGGCGATAAAATCAAAGTTATGAGCACAGGCATGACTTATAACGTTGATCGACTTGGCATATTCACCCCAAAACAAGTTGACAAACAATGCCTACATTGCGGTGAAGTGGGCTGGGTTGTTTGTGCTATCAAAGATATATTAGGCGCTCCAGTAGGTGATACTTTAACTTTAGCAAAAGCACCTGCACAAACCCCATTACCGGGTTTTAAAAAGGTTAAACCGCAGGTTTATGCTGGGTTATTCCCAACTAGTTCTGACGATTATGAAGCTTTTCGTGATGCGCTTGGCAAATTAAGTTTAAACGATGCTTCACTATTTTATGAGCCTGAAAATTCTGGCGCTTTAGGTTTTGGATTCCGCTGTGGTTTTCTTGGCTTACTGCATATGGAGATCATCCAAGAACGTTTAGAGCGTGAATACAACCTTGATCTTATTACTACTGCGCCAACAGTTGTTTATGAAGTACTAACCACATCGAACGAAACAATTTATGTTGATAGTCCAGCTAAATTACCGGCAGTAAACAACATCCAAGAATTACGCGAACCAATTGCTGAATGTAACATATTAGTTCCGCAAACTTATTTAGGTAACGTCATCACACTATGCGTTGAAAAACGTGGCGTGCAAACCAACATGGTTTATCATGGTAACCAAGTTGCTTTAACGTACGAAATTCCAATGACTGAAGTTGTATTAGACTTTTTTGATAAACTCAAATCGACTTCGCGTGGGTATGCCTCGTTAGATTATAGTTTTAAACGATTCCAAGCTGCCGATATGGTAAGATTGGATGTATTAATCAACGGTGAGCGAGTGGATGCATTAGCTTTAATCACCCATAAAGATAACGCACCATATCGAGGGCGGGAATTAGTCGAAAAAATGAAAGATCTTATTCCTCGTCAACTATTTGATATCGCCATTCAAGCGGCTATCGGCAATCATGTCATTGCACGATCAACGGTCAAACAGCTACGTAAAAACGTATTGGCCAAATGTTATGGTGGTGACGTAAGTCGTAAAAAGAAACTTTTACAGAAGCAAAAAGAAGGTAAAAAACGCATGAAACAAGTGGGTAATGTTGAATTACCACAAGAAGCGTTTTTAGCGATTTTGCATGTAGGAAAAGATTAACTAATTAAAACGAATCCATAAAAAGATTCATTTAAAGAGGGAAAAAAATGGCTGGAACATTTGCCATCACATTAACAGTAGCAACTTTTATTACCGGGATATTTTGGTTTTTAGAAAAATTCAAATGGAAACCCGCAAGGCAGCGAAAAGTTGAAGAAATTCGCACCCAAAGCAATGGCGAAATAGATGGAAAGATACTTGCTGAAGTTGGAAAACCCAAAGGTTGGGTTGAAAACTTATCATCGTTTTTTCCCGTTTTGTTTGTGGTATTTGTTATTCGCTCATTTTTATATGAGCCGTTTCAAATCCCATCAGGATCAATGATGCAAACGTTGCTCGTTGGCGATTTTATTGCTGTTGAAAAATACGCTTATGGCTTGCGTGATCCTATTACTAACACCGTCATCATTCCAACGGGACAGCCTAAACGCGGTGATGTAGCGGTATTTAAACACCCAAGTATCCCAAAAATGGATCTTATCAAACGTGTAGTTGGTCTACCGGGTGACAAAATCGTCTATCTTGTTAAAGAAAAGAGAATCGTCATTTACCCTGCGTGCCAAATTACCGATACCAATTGTGTAGGGCAACAAGCACAGCCGCTTGATTTACATTATAGTGAACTCAAACCAAGCAATTGGAAAGAAGTTCATGAACAGTTTAAATCTGCCCCTAGCTTCTATACTTTAGATCAATATACCGACAAAGGTATTGTCGATTCTGAATCTATCGTGACATTGAATGTAAATATTCAACAAGAAACTCTAGGCAACACACCACATAATATTCTAATCACTCAAGGTTCCCAAGAAGATCCAAATTACTATTACCGCCAAAATGGTCAGCCTATAGCCACTTGGGTTGTGCCACAAGGTCATTACTTTATGATGGGCGACAACCGCGATAACAGTGGCGACAGTCGATACTTTGGTTTTGTACCTGAAGGTAACTTTGTTGGTAAAGCAACTGCTATTTGGATGAGCTTTGAAAAACAGCCTAATCAATGGCCTACTGGAATTCGCTTTAGTCGTATTGGTGGTATACATTAATAGCTATAATTATGAAAAAATTTAGTCAAATTCAACAATCAATTGGTTATCAGTTTCAAGATCTATCACTACTTGAATTAGCGCTTACTCACCGAAGCGCTAATAAACAACATAACGAACGCTTAGAATTCCTTGGTGACTCTATCTTAAGTTTTGTTATTGCAGATGAGCTCTATCACCGTTTTGTCAAGCAAGACGAAGGTGACCTAAGCCAAATGCGTGCAACACTGGTTTGTGGGCAAACACTTGCTGAAATTGGCAAGAACTTCCAATTGGGTGAACACATCATCTTAGGCCAAGGGGAATTAAAAAGCGGTGGATTTCGTCGGGAATCGATTATTTCTGATACGGTCGAAGCTATTATTGGTGCTATTTACTTAGATAGCAATATTGAAATCATTCGACAGTTAATCTTATCGTGGTATGAAACTCGCTTAACCCAGATCCAACCCGGCATAAAACAAAAAGATGCTAAAACAAGACTACAAGAATATTTACAAGGCACTCACCGCCCAAGGCCGTGCTATCTTATTCTTGAGGTCACGGGTGACAACCACGAACAGGAATTCTTAGTCCAATGCAAAATCGACAATGATAACCACGAATATTTAGGTCGTGGCTTAAGTCGTCGAAAAGCAGAACAACTAGCTGCACAAGAAGCACTCAACCAATTAGGTATAAAATGACAGAAACAACACAACATTGTGGATTTGTCGCCATTGTTGGGCGACCAAATGTAGGTAAATCAACGCTATTAAACCAATTACTTGGACAAAAAATCTCGATCACATCACGTAAAGCACAAACCACAAGGCACCGTATTGTCGGTATTGACACACAGAATAACGACCAAATTATCTATATCGACACCCCTGGACTTCATATAGAAGAAAAAAGAGCCATAAACCGCTTAATGAATCGTGCTGCAAGCAGCTCAATTGGCGATGTGGAGCTAGTGATTTTTGTGGTGGAAGGAACTCATTGGAATGACGATGATGAAATGGTCGCCAACAAACTCAAAGACTGCAAAAGTCCAGTTCTGCTAGTGATTAATAAGATTGACAACGTCACTGACAAAACACAACTATTACCGCATATTCAAACGATCAGCCAAAAAGTTAACTTTCTTGATGTTGTACCAATTAGCGCTGAAAAAGGAGAGGGTGTTGATATTATTAAAGATATCGTCAAAAAACACTTACCTGAGGGGGAACACCATTTTCCTGAAGATTACATAACCGACCGCTCGCAACGCTTTATGGCATCAGAAATCATCCGCGAAAAACTTATGCGTTTTTTAGGTGATGAATTACCTTATTCCGTGACTGTTGAAATCGAACAATTTAAAGTAGACGAACGCAACGGAATGTATCGTATTAATGGATTAATCTTAGTTGAACGCGATGGACAAAAGAAAATGGTCATCGGCAATAAAGGCGAAAAAATCAAAAAAATAGGCATCGAAGCCCGCAAAGATATGCAGTCATTTTTTGACAACAAAGTGCATCTAGAGCTTTGGGTAAAAGTCAAAGCGGGTTGGGCGGATGATGAGCGAGCATTGCGCAGCTTAGGATATAGTGACGATTAATCACCATAATTAGCATACAAACAAAAATCAGGTATCAACAACTACCTGATTTTTATGAATATGACCACAAGGTTAGCATTATCTTGTAACTACTTCTTATTATCATTTTCTTTTTTACTCAGGTATTCTGATTCGCGAACTTTATCGACAATGATACCATGATTAATCATATACCTTACCGCCTTGCCACTTATCGTCAAATCAGAACGATTATAATCAAAAGAGGGAAGCTTAATTTTAGCCTCTTTTAACGACGTATAACCTGAGTTTGAAACAGCAAACTGATAATCATCGTTTCTTAAACTGTAAAAATCCATCCTCATACCAACATAGATCTTCTTACTCTTATTCTTCGCGTCTTTATTAAAATCGTCTGTACTTACGCCATCTATATTAGTCAGGTTTTGTTGATAGATATCATCCTGATTAAACTCATTACTGTATTTATAATTAAAGGTATTAAATTTAGCTAAATCAATTAAATACACATCATGTTTCATCGGCTTAAACACAGAATAATAAGGATCCTTCTTAGCGGATTTACCTAAAGATCGACGAATGACATCGGTCATAATATCGTTTTGACGCAAGTCAGCCATTTCCCGATCATCAAGTGAATTATGCTGCCTAGTATAAGAAGACGACAAAATAAGATTTGATTTAGCTTGGCTTAATGAAGTATAAGCCACATTCGAAAGTGCAACAGAGTAGACATAATTGCTTGAATTATAGCTTAACAACTTCATTCCCACATAAAGGTCTTGATATCTACCAATCTTATCAGTATTGAAGTTATCAATATCAGAATCATCTATTTTAATGATCTTCTCTTGATACAGATCATAAATAAAATCATTAGAATCATCGTTACCGTTTCTTCCGACATTCGCTAAATTAAACAAATAGATATCCCCCACTTTAGGCGTAAAAAGGAGATAATCGCCTTTATTTCGGTAGGCTCTTTCTTGCGCAAAGCAATGGGTTAATGGAACAAAAACAAGAATGAAAATAAAGAGTAGCAATATAATCCTAGCACAGCTTTTCGGATTTCCATCCATTGACGTAAACCGACTACCTCGGCATATCCATGTTATCAACATAATTCCTATCATTGTATTAATAAGCAGCAAGATAATAACATCAATTTAACAACAAATCGACAACCTCCCCACCAAACAAACTTCTCAAATTTAACCAAAAGTTGGTCAGGAAAGGTATTGATTTTATTGAAGTTTTTATTTGGTGCTTTTTATCCAAAAAACATCACCAAAACCACTCCCCAAAACACGCCACCAAAAGTTTAACCGCCCACAATTAACAAAACTTTACAAATTTTTAACAAAAAAGGTAGCGCATTATTAATCAACCGGTTATAATTTAATCGCCCTTAAAGCAAGGGAATGCTCGTTAGTCGAGCGGACAATTATAAAAAGTGTAAATAAAACAAAAAATTACTTGACAGGACAATCGAAATGCGTTACCATTTATGGCATCTGGCATCTGGCATCTGGCCTGCCAAACCTATGCCCAAAATCTTTTTCAATTTCACCGTAGTCTAAATCAGACACAGTTCTTATTTTCATCACCGAGGTCATTTCGCGTAGCGAAATCGGCGCCGTCATCGCGGTTTTTTCAGGCGATGTTTTCGGCGGGTCCTTCGACAACATTCTCGGAAACCGCTTTGGTCAGGTCATCGGCCACCTCTTCGGCAAAATTATCGTCGATATCCAAGTGGTTATTAAGACTGCCATTAGTATTCAAACCGCCATTATGGTTTAGACCTTCATTGTTATTTAAATCGGCATTATTCTTTGCGTCATTGTTGTTATTGTCATATACACAGAGTTCAGTGGCATTAACGGCACATACATCAAGAGTCATTGAAGGTACTCCGCCGTATTTAACATTCGACGGAGGACAGACAAAGGCAACTAATATGGATACTTTTTTGGCAATCGAGTTGCCAGATGGTAGAACTATCACACCTTCAACTAACACATCGAGTCCTACAAATCCGATAATGTTACCTAATGGAAATTTCACATTTAATGATATTCATATGGTGATACCGTCGGGTACAACATCTACCGGTTTAAATAGTCTAATTAGCCAAGGGAAGTGGGGGGATGATGATGGGGATGGTCAGGGTACAAATGGTGTTACTGCATCAGGGAGTATATCGGTAGATATTACTGATAAGAATGGCAATATCGTTAATCGTCGTGTTACATTAAGTAAATGTAGTGCCCCTTATAAAGTAAGCTTAACTAGTACAGGGGGGAGTTTAACTACACAGTATGGTGTGCCAAATAGAAGTACATTTAGTATGAGTACTGTAGAGTATTACATCAAGCCGGATTCTTCTGGTAGTTGTTACTTTGTGCAGTCGGCAAGGCCGAATTTGTTATATGGTGGTACTACTGGCATCATTTCTAATGATAATCTTCGCTACGCAGGCCCATCTGACATATGGAATCCTAAGAAGGGCTTTCTAACTCAATTGACAAATCCATCATCTTATGGCCAAAATTTTCCTACAACGGGTGCTGATGGGTTGTATTTTGACTTAGAGATGCCTGCAGGAGTCGATGGAAGTCAGTTGACATGGTCTGTTTTCACGTATGGTAATATATGGGCAACGGTGAGTTGGAGATTACCAAACCAAGGTACAAACGAAGATAGATGGATTACTGATAAATCTAGTTATGTAACACGGGTAACGTTAAATGGTCCTAGGGCAACTGATGCTCAAATAAACTCAAGTAATCCTGGTCCGCTTACTCCGTTGCGAACTTTACCGCAGACCTTTGAGTTGGTAGGTAGGGATGGTCGAGGTAGTGAGGTGAGGTATGGATTTGTGTTAAAGAAGTGGTTCGTCCATCGGGGTAATAAACTTGATACCTTTTCTCACCAATCCGCTTGGTGTAGAAGTGTGGGTTATCGTCTTGTTAATTTAGGTGAATTAACTAATGCGGAGGAAACTTTTGGTTATTATCATGTTGAGGGCGCTCCGCCGTTGTCTGGTTTTAATGGTTACATGCGTCACATGGGTGCAGGTTTTTTCGCGGAGTGGGGCAACCTGCACCACTACGCTGATGCGGGCTTCATCGGAGGATCTTGGACAACCCGAAAAGTCACTTGGGATGGCTACACTTGGGTCTCGTACAGTGGCAACATCGACCTCCGACACGATCCCAACAATGACCCCAACTTTAAGCGGAACGTTGTTTGCGTCAAGAGTCAATAGAGGACAATCTAACAAAGAATAACGCCCCCGCGCAAGTTGGGGCATTTTCCCTTAGGGTTGCGCTATTGCGGCGAAGCCACAATCGCGCCGCCCCCCACCGGCGACGCTGGAAGTGTCGATGGCAATTCTAGTGATTACGCTGTGGCGGTTTAAGTTTGTGGTCTATTTATAGTACGGCAAGGTTTCGGACGTTTTGACCTTTGGTGAACAAAATAGCCACAGTGACCACGTCCGAGTTAGGGAATTAAAGCGAATTCCCTAACAACCCACGCTTTGGCTACAGAATGTGGCCTACGGCTACGCTACTCGTATCATCCTGATACTCGCCTCTACGAGGCCATCTTCGCTGTGCTCAGATGTTCAAATTTGTTCCAGACAAATTTGTCCGCCGTTGCTCGGTCTTAACGCACCGGCTATTATCCGTTCCTGACGGAGAATAGCCTCGCCAAACATCCCTGTTTGGCGTGCTAACCTCGCTCTGTTGTCGGCACATTCTGACGCCGGAACAAGACAAACAACATAACCTTAGGTGTTTTTTGTGAGTTGTTTTTGTGTAAAAAAGCAATGTAATTGTATCCAAAAAGTGGTCAGGAAAGGTATTGATTTTATTGAAGTTTTTATTTTTGTATTTTCAAGGAAAATCAACCGCTTACACAACCTAAGCAAAGCGTCGACATACAATAAATTAACAAAACTGCGAATAGAGCGCTTTAATAACAACTATTTAATCACCTAAAAACCGGTCAGAAAAGGTACTGATTTTATTTGATTTATTTTTTAAGCATCTTTTTGAATAAAAACTGCTCCGAACCCTTTTTTTTACGACAATTTAAAATTAAATAAAATCAATAAATTATAAAACACCTCAAAAAAAGGGTTTTCAAAGATGAAATTGTTGTTTATCTTTATATAGCAAGATTTATCAAATCTTGAGTTCTACTTTAACGCCGTGTAGGCGGTTTAGAAATTTATCTCGCACTTTTTCCGCAATCTTACCGACTTTAACGCCGTGTAGGCGGTTTAGAAAGCCCAAGCGACACCCAGTGCTATTATTGCATTCTTTAACGCCGTGTAGGCGGTTTAGAAATCCTACAGGGCCTTCAATTTGTCCCTCTCCAACTTTAACGCCGTGTAGGCGGTTTAGAAAATTTACTTGTTCTGCTTTAAATAGTTTAGGGACTTTAACGCCGTGTAGGCGGTTTAGAAAAATCACATGGGCAGACACTAAAAGACGGTGAGCTTTAACGCCGTGTAGGCGGTTTAGAAATACCCAATTCGATGACATCAATTTAATTCTGTCTTTAACGCCGTGTAGGCGGTTTAGAAATTGCATCATCCATCCAAAACCCTTTAACTTCGCTTTAACGCCGTGTAGGCGGTTTAGAAAGGCGTCATCGGCTGCGAATTATTGATCGTGACCTTTAACGTCGTGTAGGCGGTTAATTCAAATAAAATCAATTATATAACTATAAAAACATAATATCTTCCAAAAAACGATGGTTATGTTGTTTGTCCTATTCCGGCGTCAGAATGTGCCGACAACAGAGCGAGGTTAGCACGCCAAACAGGGATGTTTGGCGAGGCTATGCTTCGCCGGGAGCGAATCATAGCCGGTGCGTCAAGACCGAGCGACGGCGGAGGGCAGCCGTAGGCCACATTCTGCAGCCAAGCGCGGGATTGCTAAGGGAATTCGCTTTAATTCCCTTAGCTCGGACGTGGTCACTAGCGCTATTTTGTATACCCAAGGTCAAAACGTCCGAAACCACCGCACCTAATTCATTCTATCCACCAATCCAAAAAGGCCTGATTTTCCGCCAAAAAATCGGTCAGGAAAGGTATTGATTTTATTAAAGTTTTTTCTAGCTGTTTTTTAACAAAAACCGCCTTATAAAAACACAATACCCATCCCAAAAACAATGGTTATGTTGTTTGTCCTATTCCGGCGTCAGAATGTGCCGACAACAGAGCGAGGTTAGCACGCCAAACAGGACGTTTGGCGAGGCTATGCTTCGCCGGGAGCGAATCATAGCCGGTGCGTTAAGACCGAGCGGCGGCGGAGGGCAGCCGCAGGCCACATTCTGCAGCCAAAGCGCGGGATTGCTAAGGGAATTCGCTTTAATTCCCTTAGCTCGGACGTGGTCACTGTAGCTATTTTGTCCACCCAAGGTCAAAACGTCCGAAACCACCGCACCCAATCCATCCTATTCACCAAAACAAAAAAGGCCTGATTTTCCGCCCAAAAATCAGTCAGAAAAGGTGTTGATTTTATTAAAGTTTTTTCTTGGGTGTTTTTAAACAAAAACCACCTTATTCATACATGATTTATTCCTTCAGATAATATCATTTCATTTAAAATTAATTGTTATTATCCCACCAATATTTTGCCGTGGCGCCGCCATCAATTAATATGTCACTGCCCGTTATGTAGGTGCCTTTGTCTGACATGATGAATTCGGCAAGATTGGCAATTTCGTCAGGTGTGCCGCCCCGACCTGCTGGGAGTTGTTTTAGCATATTGCGATAAAAATCTTTTCGGTCACCATTGAGTTCGTCGTTTGCTAAAGGGGTGTGGATTATGCCTGCGCTAATGCAGTTTATTCTGGCACCATGATGTCCCCATTTGACCGCTTCCACTTGTACTTTTATGGCGTTGCCGCGTTTGGCTAGTTGATAGGCTTTTAAGGTATCGTTGACGTTTTTTATAAATGGTAAATCAAGCAAAGCTTCGGTCGGGGTTAAGGCTAAAGCTTTAGTTTGTTCTTGTGTTAGAGGTGCTAGGCGGTGTGAAGATTGTGATCCAATGACTAACGCTGAACTGCCTTTTGCCATGACAGGACTAAAAGCGTCCAATAATAGGGCGTTGCCGTATAAGTCAACGTTGAAGATTTGTGCGGCAGATGCTTGCGATGGCGATACCCCAGCAGTGTTGACTAAGCCCATTATTTTGCCTAGTTTTGTGGCTGTTTCGACTAATTTGTCGACCGATTGTGGGTTTGACACGTCGCAAGCGGTGGTGTGTACATTAAATCCCGCATTGCGCAGTTGTTGTGCTTGCTTTTCGGCGTGTTCTGGGTTTAGGTCGGCTAATAGGAGTTGTTTGCCTATTGCTATGCGTCTGACAATCGCAATACCTATAGCACCGGATCCACTTAATACAATCACTTCTTTTGTCATGCTCCTCTCCTATTTTGCCTGTTGCTTACTCTTTGGCTATGATTTGTTGATAGTTTAGCGAGGGCTTTTATTGAGATAAATGGGGAGGTATTTTATAGTGTAGTGAATTAAATTCACTAATAGGGGCTGATTGTGTATAACCTAAATGAGTTAAATTACTTTATTATTGTGGCACAGACTTCTAGCTTTGTTAAAGCAGGGCAATTATTGGGGATTACTTCATCAGCGCTAAGTCATAGTATGCGAAATTTAGAAACTCGCTTAAACCTGCGCCTATTTAATCGTACCACGCGTAATGTGTCACTCACCGAGGCCGGAGAACAGTTATTCCGGAAAATTTCACCGTTATTTGATTCGATCCATCAAGAGGTTGATGCGTTAAACCATTTTATTAATACACCTTCAGGAACGATCCGAATTAATGCTCCAAGTATTGCTGTTGAACAGATTATATACCCTAAATTACGCGATTTTTTACCTCGTTATCCACAAATTAAAGTTGAAATTCAAGCTGATAATAGTTGGGCGGATATTGTTAAGCAGGGATTTGATATGGGATGCCGTTTAGGGAGTGATATTGCTAAAGAGATGATCGCTGTTAAGATATCGCCTCCTTTAAAAATGGCTTTAGTAGCTAGCCCCAACTATTTACAAGCGAAGGCTTTACCAATATGTGTTAAAGATTTGGACAAGCATCGTTTAATTGGTATGCGGATATCTTCTGAGCATGGTACAGAATTGCCATGGGAGTTTTTGGAAGCAGGCAAAATGGTTAAATACCATCCACATTCGCAATTTATGGTTAACAATCATTTGCGTAAACAAGCAGCTTTAGATGGTTTGGGTATTACTTGGCTTGCTCGTTCTGGTATTGAACAGGAATTGGCGTCGGGCCAATTGGTTGAGTTATTAGCCGAGTTTGCCATTACATATGATTCTTTTTATCTTTATTACCCAAGCCGCAAAGGGCATTCGAATGTCTTTAAGTTGATTATCGATGCGTTAAAGTGTTAGTCTTCTATGATAACTTTTAAACGTAAGTTACGTTTTTTTTATGCTCACTTTTGGTGCAAATTAGTCTGTTAAGCGCTGTTTATTCATTTTTATGCCTCAATGATAGGCAATTATAATTATTTTTAATTAGTATTTTTGCTTAGAAACAGTGATGATAGTGCCTTTTGTTAATGGACAACATGTACTATGGCATGATGCTTGCATTATTTTTAAGCAAGCGTCATTGAAACTAACATAGTTGAAAGTCGCTAATAGGGCAGTTGTATTAATAATTGTAAGAACAAATCAAGAGGAGACATGCATATGCAAAATCATAACAGTAGTACCGTTGCTTTTGTTAAAGATCGGCGTGCTTCATTAATCAGTGCCATTTTTTTAATGGCGACATCAGCAATTGGCCCAGGGTTTATTACTCAAACGGCCACGTTTACCGTTACACTTGGCACTGCTTTTGGTTTTGGTATTTTAGCATCTATTATTATCGATTTTGTTGTTCAGCAAAATATTTGGCGAGTGGTGGCATTAACCAAAATGAATTCGTCAGATATTGCTAATGCAACGATTCCATTTAGCGGTTATTTGCTAGCGGTGCTGATTATCTTTGGTGGATTAGTATTTAATATTGGTAATATTGCTGGTGCTGGGTTAGGTTTAAATGCACTAGTTGGGCTTGATCCTAAATGGGGTGGGGCAATTAGTGCGCTTTTAGCGGTTTATATCTTTTCGTCACGTAAAGCGAGTAATTTTATTGATCGATTGATGATTGGTTTTGGTTTATTAATGATTATTTTGACATTATTTGTGGTGTTTGCATCACATCCGCCAGTTGGTCAAGCGTTAAAAGAGACAGTTTTACCTAGTGATGTTAATTTTGCCTCGATTACTACTATTGTTGGGGGAACGGTTGGGGGGTATATTTCTTATGCTGGTGCTCACCGTTTACTTGATAAAGGCATGGTTGGTGTTGAGCATATTGATTATGTTTCAGGTGCGGCAACCAAAGGGATTATTGTTGTGGGTTTGATGCGCTATATTTTGTTTTTAGCCATTTTAGGTGTAGTGGCAAGTGGTGTGACAATTGATATTTCAAGTTATGCCGCCAACCCAGCATCGCAAGCCTTTCAGGCTGCTTTAGGCGAGTTTGGATTACGTCTTTTTGGTTTAATTTTATGGGCGGCAGCTATTACCAGTGTTATTGGAGCGGCTTATACTTCAATGACTTTTATTACCCCTTTTAAACGAACAATTACAGACAAACAACGCCAATTTGCCACTATTATTTTTATTGTTGTTTCGCTTGTGGTCTATTTAGCTATGGGGACAGCACCAGCATCATTACTCGTTTTTGCCGGTGGCTTTAATGGTTTAGTGTTACCGCTTGGTTTGACTATTTTTGTGTATATTGGTTGGCGAAGAGCTGATCTTATGTCTGGATATCATTATCCAAGATGGTTATTGCTGTCAGGTGTAGTTGTGTGTGCAATTACTTGGTATATGGGCATAATGTCGGTCGCTACTATTTTTAACTATTTAAAATAGAGGACAATATGACAATCACTAAATGTATTGATTTAAACAGTGACCTTGGCGAGAGCTTTGGTCAATGGCAGATGGGAAATGATGAGGCAATGCTAAAAGTTGTTAGCAGTGCCAATATTGCTTGCGGATTTCATGCCGGATCGCCAGCGGGTATTTTAAAGACATTAAAAGCGGCCAAAGCTAATCATGTCGAAATCGGTGCTCATGTCGGTTATCCTGATTTAGTTGGTTTTGGCCGTCGTAATATGGATATAGCCGCCGATGAATTAACCGCAGATGTGATTTATCAAATTGGTGCACTAAAAGGGTTAGCCGCTTCAATGGGTGCTAAGGTGAGTTATGTTAAGCCTCATGGCGCATTATATAACACAATTGCGCATGATAAGCGTCAGGCAATGGCAGTGATTGATGCACTTTGTTCGGTTGATTCAACACTGATTTTAGTTGCGCTTGCGGGCTCAAAACTCATTGAGTGGGCCAAAGAAAACGGCTTGCGTGTGGTTGCCGAGGCTTTTGCTGATAGGGCATATCATGCCGATGGTACGTTAGTGTCTCGTAAAGAAGCGGGCGCTGTGTTGCACGATCCCGAGTTCGTTGCTGACCGTATGTTGCAATTGGTTAATGAGGGTGGTGTAACTGCTATCGAGGGGCAGTTTGTGCGTATTGATGCCGGTTCGATTTGTGTTCATGGTGATAGTGCCGGCGCTTTGGCTATGGCGCAAAAAGTCCGAGAAAAATTACAACAAAATGGCATCAATATAGGCCCGTTTGCTAAGGCTAATAATCGCTAGGTTAGTTAAATATTTGTAAAAATAAATTCAATTAACAACAAAAATTGAAATATGATTAGACAATATGTTGTTAAGTGGCTATAAATTTGGTCGCTAATATAACAAAACAACATAAAATAAGTGTTTTTAGTAATTGGATATTGACCATATATCGAGGTGTTTAATGCGATTTTTACCCGTTAATGTCGATGCGCTTATTGTAGAATTAAATAGCCTTGAGCAAACCATGGCTCTCACAGATGTGCTTCAAGGTGTTTTTGCTGATTGGCATATCGAAGAGATAATCCCCGCAGCGCGAACCGTATTGATCCGTTACAATCCCATTACGACTAATGCCAATACGCTTGCTAAGCATATTGCTCAACTAGATATTTCGGCAAGCGTGATGCAGTCTGGTGAGTTGGTGACAATACCGGTGCGTTATAATGGCGAAGATTTATCCCAAGTGGCAGACTACCTTGGTATAACCGTTGCCGAGGTGATTGCAAGGCACACCAATAACGAGTATCAAGTGGCGTTTTGTGGTTTTGCTCCAGGCTTTGCTTATATGGTATCTAAAACAGCTCAGCTTAATGTACCACGCCGACAATCGCCCCGCGTTCGTATTCCTGCTGGATCGGTTGCTTTAGCTGGTGAGTTTAGTAGTGTTTACCCACAGGCTAGCCCTGGTGGTTGGCAGCTGATTGGTATTACTGATACGGCAGTTTGGGACATTTATCGTGATGAGCCAGCGCTGTTCAAACCCGGTACTCGGGTTCATTTTGTGGATGCGAGTCAATCGCAGACTACTTATTATTTACCCAAATCGAAAAAACCGGATGATTTTGCTTGCCAACAACAAGATATAACAGTATTAGCAACAGGGCTGCAAACGCTGTTCCAAGACAATGGTCGAGTAGGGCAAGCTACATTAGGTATTTCTGAATCAGGTGCTATGGATAAAAGCGCATTACATAGTGCTAACCGTGTGGTAGGAAACCCCATTAATGAACCTGCGTTAGAAATTACACAAGGTGGTTTTAGTGCTCAAATAAACAGCGCCATGTTGGTTGCAGTGACGGGGGCTTTATGTGAGATCACAATAACCACCGCGAAAAACGAAACCTATACCGCACCGATGTATCAGCCGATTCAATTAGAATCAGGTGATATTATCCGTTTAGGTAATGTAAAATGTGGCGTTCGTAGTTATTTTGCAGTGCGCGGTGGTTTTCAAGTGGCGCCTATTTTGACTAGTTGTTCTTTTGATACCCTTGCACAAGTTGGGCCATTGCCACTAAAAGTGGGTCAAACACTGGCAGTTAAGCAAGCAAAAGTGTTAAACCCTGTTTCATTAACTGAAATACCTGTTATTAATTACCCTACTAGTGGTGATGTTGTGGTATTAGATATCGTGCTTGGACCGCGCACCGATTGGTTTACTCAGCAAGCTGTTGAACTTCTTATTTCACAGCTATGGCAAGTGACGCCGGCTTCTAATCGTATTGGCTTGCGCTTATCTGGAGAACAACCATTAAGCCGCGAAAAACAACAAGAGTTACCGAGTGAAGGGACTTGCATTGGGGCTATCCAAATTCCCGCTAATGGACAACCAGTGTTATTTTTAAATGATCATCCTTTAACTGGTGGCTATCCTGTTATTGGTGCTGTGTGTAAGTATCATTTAGATTTGGCCGGTCAAATTCCAGTCAATACCAAAATAAAATTGAATCCTATAGGGATGTTTAAAGAATTTGAAGGGAGTGATGTTGATCATGTCTGACAATAATCAAATAATAACGCATAAAGTCTTGATTGCTAACCGTGGCGAAATTGCCGTACGTATTATACGTGCTTGCCGTGATATGGGGTTTTTATCTATTGCGATTTATGCTGATGCCGATATTGATGCTCTTCATGTACAAATGGCTGATGAAGCTTATGGGCTAGCCGGTAATATACCATGTGAAACCTATTTAGATATCGATAAAATTATTGCAATAGCCAAAAAATCAGGGGCAACTATGGTGCACCCTGGTTATGGTTTTTTATCTGAACGCGTTGAATTTGCAAAAGCTGTACAAGATGCAGGCTTAATTTGGGTTGGACCCAATCCTGAAACGATCGAAATATTAGGCGACAAAGTTAAAGCCAGACAGCTTGCATTACAAGTGGGTGCACCTTTAGTGGTTGGTACCAAAGATCCCGTAAAAGATGTCAAAGAGGCAGTAGAATTTGCCCACACCTATGGCTTACCTATTGCCATTAAAGCCGCATTTGGTGGCGGTGGACGTGGTTTAAAAGTTGCTTGGCAAATGGATGAAGTTGAAGAACTTTATCATTCAGCAGTGCGCGAAGCTACAGCCGCTTTTGGGCGTGGCGAGTGTTTTTTAGAACAATTTTTGCATAATCCTCGGCATGTCGAAGCGCAAGTGATTGCTGATAAATTAGGTCATATTGTTGTGGTCGGTACGCGTGACTGTTCATTACAACGTCGTAATCAAAAATTAATTGAAGAATCTCCAGCTCCTTTTATCAGCGAGCAGTTAAACCAGCAAATTACGCAAGCATCAATTGCGATTTGTGCTAAAGCGAACTATGTTGGTGTGGGGACGGTTGAGTTTTTACTCAGCCAAGATGGTAAGTTGTCTTTTCTAGAAGTCAATACGCGATTACAAGTTGAACACCCAGTAACAGAAGAAACAACCGGCATTGATCTTGTTGCTGAACAACTGCGTATCGCTCAAGGTTTACCTCTTAGTATTGATAAAACACCGACCCCTCGATCACATGCTATTGAGTTTCGTATCAATGCCGAAGATGCCGCTAACGGTTTTTTACCTGCGGCTGGTACCATTACACGTTTTGATGCGCCATCAGGCCCAGGCGTACGTCTAGACAGTGGGGTGGTAACGGGCTCAACGATCCCTGCAACGTTTGATTCGCTGATGGCAAAATTGATTGTTGTTGGCAATAATCGTGAGCATGCTATAGCAAGGGCTCGCCGTGCGTTGGCTGAATTTGCCATTGAGGGAGTTGCAAGTGTTTTACCATTTGATCGCGCGGTTATTGAACATCCTGATTTTTGTGATGATTTTAATGTGCATACCCGTTGGATTGAAACAGAATTTACTGCAACAATAGAGCCAGCCAAAAGGCAAATACCACAAAAAGCAGTGACCTTAACACACACTTTTATCGAAATTGACGGTAAGCGTTGTAAGCTGGGTTTACCTGCACAGCTCTTGGCTGGATTTTCCTTGAAAAAGGATGATAGTTTAGATGCATCTTCCTGCGTGAAAGAAACATTATCTGATTTGATTGTCCTATCACCTGTTTCAGGTAACCTTTTTAAATGGGTAGTTAATGACCATCAAAGCGTAAATGAAGGGGATGTTATTGCGATTATGGAAGCTATGAAGATGGAAGTTCAAGTCATTGCACACCGAGGTGGCACGTTAAAAAGAACTATCCAAGAAGGCGATTATATTAATGCTGGGGATGCAATAGCTGAAATTAGTTAGCGCTTGTAGAGCAAAATAAAACGAGGGTGAAATTCCCTCGTTTGCATTGTTCAAATTTTACCTGTGTTATTAAAATATATACTTTATTTAAAAGTGACAGAAATTTGGGAGATCTACTTAAATTGCATGCTAAATGGTAAGATTTAGCTGATATTGTTTTTTTAAAGTCAATTAAGAATGATGACAATATTTTGAATGTAAAAACGAATAATTAAATTTAATCATCATACTAAGTAATATATAAAAAAAGCTTATTATTATGATTTTTTGTATAAATTTACTATTCAAATATGTTAAGGTTCTAAATTTGTCTTTAATAAACAGGAAAGTAGTATGACACAATCATCTAATCCTTTGATTCGTTTTTATTTTAAATTAGGATTGATACCACAGATTTTGTTGGGTTTAATTTTGGGCATTACTCTTGCTGCTGTATCTAAAGATACGGCGCTGAATATGTCATTATTGGGTGGATTATTTATTAATGCCTTAGAATCAGTTGCCCCTGTTCTTGTGCTTATCTTAGTCGTTTCCTCGATATCTAATCACCAACATGGTAAACAAGCCAATATGCGGCCGTTAATTTCTCTTTATCTTGTTGGCATGATGTTAGCTGCATTATTGGCAACCATTGTCAGTTTTTCGTTTCCGTCACAAATTTCATTTGGTGATACGCTAAATAATCTTGAACTTACTCCACCAAGTGATATTACCGCAGTATTAAAAACCTTACTTGGAAAGATGATTGACAATCCTGTCAATGCACTAATAAATGCGAATTATATTGGTCTTATTGTTTGGGGTGTTGGTATTGGTCTGGCACTAAGGCACGCTAGTGAAAGCACTAAAACAATGATGAATGATCTGTCTTATGCTATTTCATTTATTGTCAGAATTATTATCCGATTTGCGCCTTTGGGTGTATTTGGACTTGTCGCTTCAACATTAGCCGAAACAGGTTTTGATGAGCTGAAAAAATATGCTCATTTATTAATTGTATTAGTTTCTTGCATGGCGATTGTTGCATTGGTTATCAATCCATTACTAGCTTATCTAGTTATGCGAAAGAATCCATATCCACTAGTATTCACTGCTTTAAAAGAAAGTGCGATTCCTGCTTTTTTTACACGTAGCTCGGCAGCAAATATTCCTGTCAATATGGGAATCTGTAAGAAATATAACATGGATGAAGATACCTATACCGTTGCTGTGCCATTAGGCGCTGCAATTAATATGTCGGGTGCTGCTGTTACTATAACGGTTTTAACTTTAGCCACGGTTAATTCAATGCCGGCTAGTGCTGGTATACATGTTGATATCTATTCTGCAGTATTACTTTGTGTTGTAACTTCAGTATGTGCTTGTGGGGCATCGGGAATTGCGGGGGGATCTTTACTGCTTATTCCTGTCGCGTGTAGTATGTTTGGTATTCCTAACGAAATTTCAGCTAAAGTGATTTGCATTGGAATTGCTATCGGCGTGATTCAAGATTCGGTTGAAACTGCATTAAATTCGTCAAGTGATGTGGTTTTTATTGGCGCAGTTTCATCGGCAGCACAAAATAGAAAAATGAATATCAACGCATATTAAGTATTGAGTTCTATTTGCATTCATCTACATAACCAACTACATAATGATATGCAGATGGTTATTTAACTAAAATTCATGCATTGCAAACGGTGTAATATTTACACCGTTGTTATTTATACCACTATTTATTGTCATTGATAATGACTAAAATGTTAGCAATGAAACGATGTTTATCTATTTTTAATTGATTACTTGATTATAGCCGTCAATTACACTTTTAAGTTCCCCATTCAAAGAATCAACTTCTCTTTCTACAGTATTGGTCTGTAAATTTTTTAAAACTACTTTCATTTGATTAATCAATCCAGGTAAACGATCAACAAAACGGTCATAATACATATCGTTTAAACCTTGTTGTTTAATCAATTTATTTTTGCCTTTATTCGTCATTAATTCATTGGCTATGGATTCTATTTGTTGAATTTTTTGTTCAAGGGCTGATTTATCGAGATTTTTAAACTGGTTGTCTTCGTTAAAACTTTCATTGATTAAATCGATAACATCTTCAGATAAATCCATGATTTCCATGCAATTGTAGTTAAGTGTTAACCCTTTGTTTTTTATTTCTGATTTTTGAAATGCATGGATTTCTTTATATAATTTACCATAAGCTGCTAAAGCCACACTTTTTGCTTCAACATATTGGTTATAAAGCGTGTTCAAATTATTTAACAGTTCAGGTAATTTGGCAAAGTCATCCAATTTGTACTCATTATCTAAATAATATTTAGCTATCTGGTCATAAGCTAATCCTATTTCAACGTATTTATCACTTAATGCTTTGCCTGCGGCATCAAGTTCGGGTAACTCTGGTTTAAATGCTAATAACTCAGTAATCAATTGTTTATATTCATCAAGCTCCTTTGGTTCTGGGTGAGAGCCGATAAAAAGTTTCGTTGGATTTTTTTTCACTCGATTGACATCAATTTTACCGTTTTTATCACTGAGACCTCTTAAAAAATCCTTAACTCTGCTATCAAGATGATAAAGAGAAGAAGTCATCTTGCCACGCCCATTCCCTCTTAATTCATCTGCAGCTTGGGAGACATTAGCATTAAAAACCTCTAGCCATATATTACCTTTACGTGCTTTCAGTGCAAATTGCCGTGAAACATCTTCAGTCTTTTTAGAATCAGAAGGTTTAGCCTCTGAAGTTGCTGTGGGTTGTTGCGTTTTGTTTTCGGTTGGTTTGTCATCACAGCCAATCATCAAAAATCCAGCAATCAATACGGTTAAAAATTTTTTTTTCATTGTTTATTCCCTTAATTTTTTCATTATAAATTCATTGCGTTAATACTTTATTATCTTTTAATGATTATTTCTAATAAAATATAAAGTTCAAACAATGAATTGTTATGTTTATGCTCAATTTTTATAATAATTCAGGCATTGATTTATACGATGGTTATTACATGTATTAACAAATGAGATACGGTGAAGTATTAATTAACCACGAAACGGTATAGAATCCCGAAACTTTTTTACAAAAATCAGCTTTATTTAAACGGATTATGTTTTTTAAGGCAAATTATGTTAAGAAAATACATCATCCTTGACACCTCTTAATAACATTTTCCAGCAAATAATTATTTCTTACCTATGTTCAACAAATAAGATAGATTGGCTGCTCTATGTAGATGAGTTTTATTATCATCGATTGCATTGCATATTAAATTATCAGCCTCTATTGAGTAAAGCTGGCTGATCAATATTTGCTCAACATTTTTATTTTCTATGCTATATTGATGATTCCCCTTAACCGATTGTTACATGATTTATTAATGTGATTCATGTATTTTGCTGTTAAGTGGGTACGATAAATAATACTTTAATTAGGAGGTGCAAAATGTTTTATCTTAAACGTAAATTGATAAAGTATTGCTACTTTATTTTATTTTTACTGATAAGCCAACAAGTACTTGCTGTTGAAAACGTAACACAAAAATTAGAAGCTGGCGCAGTTGCTTCGCCCGATTCTTATGGTGCCATTGCTGCACAAGAAATTTTAAAAAAAGGTGGAAATGCAGCTGATGCTGCTGTGGCTACCGCATTTGCTCTTGCTGTTACTTATCCTGAAGCGGGTAACATTGGTGGGGGTGGTTTTATGACCCTTTGGATGAACGGTAAGCCTTATTTTATTGATTATCGTGAAGTTGCACCAAGCAAAGCTGATAAAGATATGTATCTTGATGATCATAAAAATGTGATCCCTAATTTAAGTTTATATTCTTACAAAGCATCGGGAGTACCGGGAACCGTTGCCGGTATGTGGGCGGTGCATCAACGTTTTGGTAAATTATCTTGGAAAGAGGTAATGGCACCAGCTATTCGATTTGCTAATGAAGGGTTTACCGTAGATAAACAGTTAGTTAAACGTTATCAAGAAGCTGCCGAGCTTGCACCTGCTAATGGTCACTTTAAGCAATACTTTGGTGCTATGCAAGCTGAAAAGGTGTTTAAACAGCCCGAACTTGGTAAAGTATTAGAGCGTATTGCAAACCAAGGTAGTGACGGATTTTATAAAGGCGAAACTGCTAAATTAATCGCACAACAGATGGAAAAAAATGACGGTTTAATTACTGAAAACGATTTGGCAAATTATCAGGCTAAATGGCGAGCTCCGTTAGTTGCTAACTGGCATGATATGCAGATTGTTACTGCTCCACCGCCAAGCTCAGGTGGCGTTGGTTTAATTCAACTTTTATTAATGAAACAAGATCTCGCTAATGATTTCAAAGATGTAAAAGTGAATTCACCACAATATATTCACTTATTAGCAGAAATAGAAAAACGTGTTTTTGCCGATCGAGCCGAATATATGGGAGATCCTGATTTTATCTCTGTACCTGTCACTGAATTGATTGATACTAATTATTTAGCGCAGAGAGCGAAACAAGTTAATCCAAAAGCTATTTCGATTACTGAACAAGTTAAACCTGGTTTAGACAATAATCGCGAAAAATTACAGACAACGCATTTTTCGATTGTGGATAAATGGGGCAATGCCGCATCGAATACTTATACACTTAATGGTTGGTTTGGATCTGCTGTTGTAATAGAAGGCACTGGTATCATTCTAAATAATGAAATGGATGATTTTAGTAGTAAACCAGGTGTCGCTAATCAGTTTGGTGTTGTGAGCAAAGATGCTAATGCAATTGAGCCAAATAAACGCCCTTTATCTTCTATGACGCCAAGTATATTTATTAAAAATAATGATGTTGCAATGGTTATTGGTACGCCGGGCGGTTCAAGGATTTTTACTTCGATCTTTCAAGTGGTGACTAATGTCTTTGATAATCATATGTCATTACAAGCAGCAGTAGATGCTCCGCGTTATCATCATCAATTATTACCAACTAATCTTATCTTTATTGAGCGTTTTCAAAATAAAGTACCAGAAGATTTAAAAGATCAACTCAAACAAATGGGTTATCAGTTTAAGCAGCAAGATTTTAGCGGTGATATTCAAGCTATAAAAATCACGAATAATAAGCCCGAAGCTGTATCAGATATTCGAGGTAGAGGTAAATCAATCATTGTAAAATAAATAATAAAAAACCCGTCACTTGAACGGGTTTTTTGGTATTTATTGTTGGATAATTATTCAGGAATAATATCAACAATAAGTTTAGCAAATGCTTCGCTGTGTACTTGGAAGAACACTTCATGTTCACCAGTAGTACGCAGTACACCATTTGGTAAGCGAACTTCGCTTTTTGATACTTGAATACCACGAGCTTTAACGGCATCAGCGATATCACGAGTACCGATTGAACCAAATAGTTTGCCTTCATCACCAGCTTTAGAAGTAATGGTTACTTTACCAAGCGCATTGATTTGTGCAACGCGTTCTTCAGCTGCTTTTAGTGTTTCAGCAAGTTTTGCTTCTAATTCAGCACGACGAGCTTCAAAGAATTCGATGTTCTTTTTAGTCGCTGATACTGCTTTACCTTGTGGGATCAGGAAGTTACGCGCATAACCCGCTTTAACATTAACTTGATCACCTAAGCTGCCTAAATTAGCAACTTTGTCGAGTAAAATAATTTGCATTATATGTTCCCTCTGTTGCTAATTACTGATGGTTGTCAGTGTATGGTAATAATGCCAAGTAACGAGCGCGTTTGATTGCGCGAGCTAGTTGACGTTGGTATTTTGCGCTAGTACCTGTGATACGGCTTGGTACAATTTTACCACTTTCTGTGATATAGCTTTTTAATAAAGAAACATCTTTATAATCAATTTCTTTAACGCCTTCTGCAGTAAAACGGCAGAATTTGCGACGACGGAAATAACGTGCCATTTGGCTATTCTCCTAATAGTTTAATTTGGTCAGCATGTAAAACAAGTTGGCTTGTTTTGTTGCGTTTAGTGTGGGTGCTTATAAATCCACTAACTAGAACGTTGCTGCCTTTTTTTATGTAACTTAACTCGTGTTGTCCACTGGCTATGACGGGCATGACGCACCATGCTTGCCTTGTGAGTTCTGCTTCGGTTTGTTCAGAGACATGCTCTAAGTAAAACTGGCAGTGCGATATCCCACTTGGACTGACTTTCCTTATCGGTGTTTTAATAACAATACCCGATAACACTAAACGATTATTCTTCGGAATCATCGTCCATGTTTGTTTCGTTAAAATCTTCTTCAGAGCTACGACGCTCATCTTTCGCTTTTAACATCGGTGAAGTTTCAGTTACAGCATGTTTAGTACGCATAATTAAACTGCGAATTACTGCATCGTTAAAACGGAAGTTGTCTTCAAGTTCGTTAACAGCTTCTTGAGTTGCTTCAACATTCATTAGCACGTAATGTGCTTTGTGCAGTTTTTCGATAGGATAGGCTAATTGGCGACGACCCCAATCTTCTAATCGATGGATTTTGCCACCATCAGTGGTTAATGTACCAGTATAACGTTCGATCATACCCGGTACTTGTTCACTTTGATCTGGGTGAACCATAAATACTATTTCGTAATGACGCATTATCGCTCCCTACGGATTAATCAGCTTTCTGTCGGGGCAACCGCAACCCATTGAAAGCAAGGAACATGAAAAATAGGCGGTTGAAATCGACGGGCTATTATATATCAAGTTATTCTGTTTGACAAATGAATATACCGAGATATTTTTTTGTAGATTGGTGTTGTATTTTGTTAGGGAAGCGTCTGTTTTTATGTGCATTTTTTATAAAGTTTCTTTACTGGGATTGTCAAAAGTTAAAATAAAAAATTTAATAAAATCAATACCTTTTCTGACTGTTTTTGATGGTTATAAAAATGAGTTGTAAAATGTAACGATTTCTATACATTTTTGTTGATAAAATATGATATGCTTGGGCATATATAAATTGGCATTGGTTGATGTCTGTATAACTATATTAAGAGGAGAGGTTTGATGGCTCAGGAAACTATTTTTAGTAAAATCATTCGAAAAGAAATTCCAGCGGATATCGTTTTTCAGGATGATAAAGTAACAGCATTTCGTGATATCTCTCCCCAAGCACCGACTCATGTGTTGATTATTCCAAATAAACTGATTCCAACCGTTAATGATATTCAAGAAGAAGACGAAGTCGTTCTTGGGCATATGATGCTGGTTGCGGCTAAAATTGCCAAGCAAGAGGGTATTGATGAAAGCGGTTATCGTTTAATTATGAATTGTAATAAAGATGCTGGGCAAGAGGTTTTCCATCTTCATATGCATTTGTTAGGCGGTAAACATTTAGGTCGATTAATAGGTTAATCATTGTATGAAACAGATCAAACGTATTTTTGTTGTTAGTTTATTGGCTTTTTTGTTGGCCGGTTGTCATCTTATTGGCTTTTCTCAAAAAAAAGAGGTGAAACCACCGGTTGAGGTTAATCAGCCTGATAATACTGGTGTGATTGAAACTCCACCGCAAATTGTTCGACAAACGGATTGGCAGTCGATATTGTCGCCATTTATTTATAAATTAGTGAGTTCTTCGTCTTTAAATTCAGATAATAGACTCATTTTAATTAGCGATATTCAAAATCGTAGTGGTGATTATCTTGCAGGTAATAAGATCAATGAGGCGTTGTATCAATTAATGCGTCAACAAAATACTTTCACAGTGGTAGAGCAACAAGCTGTAAACCAAGCCAAACAAACGTTGGGAATTTTGGCAGATGATAAACTTGTGTCACGCAGTAAGATGATTGGTTTAGCTAAATCAATCAATGCAAATTATGTCCTTTTTACGACAGTTTATAGAGTGCCAAGTGAAAGTAGTGACGCAGATCTTGCTATGGAGTTGCTTTCAACACAAAGTGGCGAGATTTTAACTAGAGTGGCAGCGAAAGATTTGCCGAAGCCGTCTGATAGCTATGCGCAACCAAATCAAGTTGATGGGGATAATTAATAATGGGACCATTGCTGATTGATGTTGAAGGTCTAACACTAACCCAAGATGATAAAAAGCTATTGCAAAATCCGTTGGTGGCTGGGGTGATTTTGTTTAGCCGTAATTATCAAGATCAAGCCCAATTGTTGGCATTGATAAACGAGATTCGTGCTGCTTCTTCACAGCGTTTATTAATCTCGGTCGATCATGAGGGGGGACGTGTTCAGCGGTTTAGAGAGGGCTTTACGACGATTCCCCCTGCGCAATCGTTTGCGGCGCTTAATGATCTTGAGCAAGCAAAATCGTTGGCGTTTGATGCCGGTTGGGTTCTTGCTATGGAGCTGATCGCGTTTGATATCGATCTGAGTTATGCTCCAGTTTTAGATTTAGGTCATGATTGCCTTGCTATCGGTACGCGTTCGTTTCATCAGGATATTAATATTGCTTATCAGGTCGCTTCTGCCATGATTGATGGTATGCATGCAGCAGGGATGAAGACAACAGGAAAGCATTTTCCGGGGCATGGTCATGTGATTGCTGATTCGCATAAAGAAACTCCTGTTGATCATCGTGAAAAATCATTGATTGAGCACGATATGCAGATTTTTACTAGGCTTATTGCTAATCATAAACTTGATGCGATTATGCCAGCTCATGTAATTTACCCCGCTTTTAATGATAAACCTGCAAGCGGATCGCCGTTTTGGCTGAAGACCATGCTTCGCAATCAGTTGCATTTTAATGGTGTGATTTTTTCTGATGATTTATCGATGGAGGGGGCTTCGGTCATGGGCAATCACGCTGAACGAGCTCAAGCCGCGTTAGCTGCAGGTTGTGATCTGCTTTTAGCTTGTAATAATAGGACGGGGACTATGGCTATTTTAGAGCAATTAACCGCGCTAAATAAGGTTAATCCGCTAACATCAGATAAAGTAAAATGTCTATTAACCAATACTAAAATCACCTATGCCGAATTAACGAAAAGCCCCGAGTGGCAACGCCGTTGTGATAATTTACAAAAACTGAATGAGAAGTGGGCAGACTATGCAAATAGCCATCATTGAAATTGACCATAATCAACATCTGATTGCATATAACGATTCAGCTAAGAAGCTGTTTGGTCATCAGTCGTTGGTGTTAAACCAATATTTTGATTATCGAGCGGTTTTCAAATTTGATAATAAAGTCAGTATTGATAAACAAGATGATACGATTATTGTTTTAGATTCGCAGCATTTTTTTCTGCAGAAGGTGATGGCATCATCCAAAACAATATTTATTTTACAATCCATTGAGTATCTCAAAAAACGCTTGTCGAAAATCAATGTGGTGAGTTGTCATGCTTTTGATATTTTTGCTACCCAAAGTGGGGTTATGCAGAAACTAATTGCGCAAGCTAAAGTGTTTTCTATGCAACGCGAGCCGTTATTAATATCGGGTGAAACAGGTACCGGTAAAGATTTATTGGCTAATGCTTGTCATCAATATAGCCCGCGTGGCGATCAGACTTTTTTAGCCTTAAACTGTGCAGCCATGCCCGACGAAGTAGTTGAAAGTGAGTTATATGGTCATGCAGCAGGGGCTTACCCTGGAGCAATTGAGAGCAAAAAAGGCTTTTTTGAGCAAGCCAATGGTGGTTCAGTGTTGCTTGATGGCATTGATGAGATGTCTTTTCAAATGCAAACTAAGTTATTGCGTTTTATCAATGATGGCTATTTTCGTCGTGTGGGTGATGATAATGAGGTTTATGTAGATGTTAGAATCATTTGCGCAACAAAGGTTGATTTGGCCGATTTGGTCGAGCAAGGTAGATTTAGGAAAGATCTTTATTACAGACTGAATGTCTTGTCGCTTAATTTACCTTCTTTACAAGAGCGCAAAGATGATATTGCGCTACTTACTCATATTTTTGTCAATGAATTTGCCAATAAACAAGGCATCACTCCACCAACAGTTGATGATAATGTCATTGATTATTTAACTGGTTATTCATGGCCGGGTAATGTACGGCAACTTAAAAATATCCTTTATTCTGCATTGGCACAATTGAAAGCGCCTAAGTTAACCGCCAAAGATATAGTGTTACCAACCTCAACCCCATCACAATTGCCTTGGGGCGATAATATTGAAAATAAAACTTTAGATCAAATGACCAAACAATTTGAGAAAGAGATTTTATTAAAATTATATGACCAATATCCAAGCTCAAGAAAGCTTGCTAAAAGACTTGGTGTATCGCATACGGCGATTGCGAATAAGTTAAGGGATTATGGGATAGGGCGGTAGGTTTGTTTAGTCACGCTAAAAAAATTTTAATCACAGGTGGTGCTGGATTTGTTGGTTCTGCTGTTATTCGGTATATTATTGAACACACTAAAGATCATGTTATTAATGTAGATAAATTAACTTATGCAGCAAATTTGCAATCGCTTGCGATGGTTTATAACAGTGAACGGTATGTTCTTGAAAAAGTTGATATTTGTAATCAACAATCATTGGAGCGAGTTTTCCAAAAATATCAACCCGATGCTGTGATTCATTTAGCTGCTGAAAGCCATGTGGATACTTCAATAACTAATCCAGCTGTTTTTGTCGAAAATAATATTATCGGTACTTTTACGCTTTTAGAAGTCTCTCGATATTATTGGTGCAATTTATCAGAGGAACGTAAACATAACTTTCTGTTTATTCATGTTTCAACTGATGAAGTTTATGGTGATTTAGGATGTAGAAAACAGCACTTCACAGAAGCGACTCCTTATTCACCAAGTAGCCCATATTCGGCGTCTAAGGCATCAAGTGACCATTTAGTTGCGGCATGGTATCGCACTTATAATCTACCGACAATTATAACGCATAGTACTAATAATTATGGACCTTTTCAGCATGCTGAAAAATTAATTCCGTCAGTAATCTCAAAGGTATTAGCAGGTAAACCAATTTCTATTTATGGCAGTGGCTTACAGATTCGTGATTGGATATATGTCGAGGATAATGCTAAAGCTTTATATACTATTTTAGTAAATGGTAAAATTGGCGAAACTTATAATATTGGTGCAAATAACGAATATACGAACTTAGATACAGTACAAATTATTTGCTCAATGATGGATGAACTTATTCCAAAACACCCAAATGGAATCAAACGATATCAAGATTTAATTCAATTTATATCTGATAGACCTGGCCATGATTATCGATATGCTATCGATTCATCGAAAATACAAAAACAGTTAGGCTGGAAGCCACAAGAAAAGTTTGAAAGTGGTTTGAGAAAAACCGTTGAATGGTATTTAAATAACATAAGAGTGATAGGATAAATTTATGTTACCTAGTGTGTCAATTGTAGTGCCTGTTTATAATGTGGAAAAGTATTTGCGGCAATGTTTAGACAGTATTATAAATCAGTCATTAACCAACATAGAAATAATTTGTGTAAATGACGGTTCTACTGATAATTCACTTGCAATTTTACAAGAATATGCCGATAAAGATTCGAGAGTTCGTATTATTGATAAGTTAAATAGCGGTTATGGTCATTCAATGAATATTGGTCTTCAACAATGCATTGGCGAATATATCGGTATTGTTGAATCTGATGATTTTGCTAAGCCTGATATGTTTGAATCGCTATATAAAGTAGCTGTTGAAAATGATTTAGATATTGCAAGATGTCATTTTTTTACATTTATGCAAAAAGATAGCTCAATTAACAAAATTGATTCATATCAAATGGAAAGCAGTGTTTTAATTAATCCACAAAATGATTTATCTCCATTTTTACAATGGCCGTCAGTATGGGCTAATATTTATAAGCGAACATTTATTCAGGAAAATAATCTAAAATTTTTAGAAACACCCGGCGCATCATATCAAGATACAGCATTTAGTTTTAAAGTCTATGCCTGCGCAACACGAATGATGCTTATTGACGCTCCATTAATTTATTATCGAATACATGATCAGTCGTCAATAAAGAGTAAAGATAAGGTATTTTGTATTTGTGATGAATTTAATGAAATAATGTCATTTTGCAAAAGTAAAATGTTATATGAAAAACTTAAATATCTAATTTGCTATCTTCAATATAAAAGTTATAAATGGAATTATAATCGATTGGAAATGCCATATCGTTATTTATTTCTTTTACGTATGTCTAAAGAAATACGTGAAAATAAAAAAGTTTATTGTAAAAAAAATCCTTTTTTTACTTTTAAAGATATTAAAAAAATTTTGGTTATTAGGCTGTTACCGTTATTATATAAATATAGAGAGAAGCTATAATTTTAATATAAATTGAAAATCGATACATACAGATAATTTTTAATAAACAGGAATATTATGTATTCACTTAATACTAAATATATAGATCGGTTAGATCATTTGCGTTTTTTTGCAGCAATTTTGCTGATTTTTCATCATTTCCGTGGAAATGTTAATTGGAATGGTCATTTGCAATTGGAGTCGATTATACCGTTATGGTTACAAAATGGATCAACGGGTGTATCTTTTTTTCTTGTCTTGACAGGTTTTTTTGTTTTGTCAAATAAGTAATGGTGGACAGAAAAATTTAAAATATTGGGGATTTATTTATAATCGTGTTTTAAGAATTTTTCCTTTAATGATTTTTTTGGTGTTTATCATAATTTGTTGTAGCAGGCAAACATCAACACCTATGGATATCTTAAGGATTATTACTTTACAGCTAAACACAGGTAATCCATTTACAGGTTGGGGGCATGATTTTTACCCAAGTGGTCCTATCTGGACTATAGCTGTAGAGTTTCAGTTTTATCTTCTTTTTCCTTTTCTTTCATTATTTCTAAATCGTTATGGAACTAAATATTTAGTTGGGTTAGTGATTTTGATGATAGCCACAAAATTTAATATTGCTATATTAAAAGGTGGAGACATATACTATAACGTCTATCATAGCATTATAGGTCGATTAGACCAATTCATTATTGGCATGATATTAGGGTATTATTATCAAAAAGGTATTTTTAGGTTTCTAGAAAAATGGAAATATCAGTTACCTTTCTTATTAACCACTATACTTATATTTACTTATCTTTTTAAATTTAAAAAAGTTAGTGTTATGTATACATCTTTATCCTTTACTATCGAAGCGGTTCTTTGGGGAATTATTACCTTATGCTATATTTATGTTAGATTACCTAAAATAAATAAGTTAAATGCTATTTTATCTTATTTAGGTATGTGTAGCTTTTCAATGTATTTATTGCATTTGCCTCTTGGAATTATGTTAAATAAATTAATTGGGTGGCAAGATCCTCAAGATGTTTTTACATCTTTGTCTCAATCTGTAATCAGAACTATTTTAATAATTTTAATTTCATTTTTTACTTTTAATTTGATTGAAAAACCATTTATGAAAATGCGAATAAAATATATAAAAGAATGATATTTTATTATTTATTAAGGAATAATTATGGGATTTAGAAATTGGTTTTTTTCCAAAATTTATATTGATAATAAAAAAGTTAAACATCAAGTTTTAGATATAAATTGTAAATTAGATGTATTAAATCAAAAAATATCTTCGATAACTGAATATTTTCATAATGTTGGAAAAGATGAAAAGCATCATGAATTGTTACAAAGAATAGTTTTTCTAGAAGAAAAATTAGAACTGATACATGGGTTAATTGGAAAAAATACTAATTTGGATATCGATATTCGTAATTTGAACCAAACAGTTAATCTTATTTCAACGAATAGAACAATTAATAAAAGCCAAAAGCTTACATGTTTGTTTTTAGTACATAATATTGAGTCATGGGATAGTATTTTTTCTATTTATCAAGAGATGCTTAAGCATAACCAATTTAATGTTATTGTTGCATCAATAAATAGGCGATATCCAGGAAGTCAAGTATTTAAAGATGAAGAATATGTCCATAATATTTTATCGCAATTAGGTGTACCTCATTTGAGATTCAATAATGATAATTCATTTGACGATTTAAATATTATCAAAACGTTGGCTCCTAATGTGATTTTTAGACAGTCACAATGGGATTATGATATCCCTCCTGCTTTTAGCACAGATAATTTAAGATTTGCAAAACTATGTTTAGTTCCATATGAAATTATGAATTTTGTTCAGTTAGGGTTCAATCATTTATCTAGTCATTACCATAGTTCTTGTTGGAAGCTTTTTGTTGCAAATCAGCAAACTAAAATAGAACAAGAACAGCATGATAAACTCAATGGACTTAATGTTTTTGTGACGGGGCATCCTAAAGTAAAAGCGCTAAAAAATGCTAAACCAAAATGGCCGATTACTTCAAATTCTGAAGGTACAAAATTTAGAATTTTGTGGGCTTCTCATCATAGTACAGATAAAAATTGGAGCAATTTTAGCGTTTTTTTAGATATATATAATGATATGTTAAATTGGGCAAAAGAAGATGATTCAATCGAATTCGTATTTAGTCCTCATCCAGCATTAGTGACAGTTTTGGAGGCAATAACAGACGAAACTCTTAAACGTAGCGTGCAAGAATTTTTTGTAGAATGGAATAAGCTAGATAATACCTATTTTTACAGGGAAGGTCCTTATGGTCCACTATTTCAAGCTTCAGATATTTTAATCATGGATGGTATAAGTTGGCTATTAGAATATCAATTGATGAAAAAGCCATTAATTTTTATTGAACGTGAAGATCATTCTGCATTTACGGTGAATGGTGAACTAATTGCAAATGGAACAAATAGAGTGTCTACATTTGAACAGGCAAAAGCGTTAGCATATCGATTTAAAAATGGCGAGCCAGATCCAAATTGAAAGAATCAAGATATTGTTGTTGAGCAGTTATTGTCAATTGATAATGCTGCAGAAAATATTGTTGATTCTATAATAGATGCTTTTTAGAAAGAATAAACTTTATATTGAAAATTTAACTAAATGCATTAAAAATACTTGTTGATATTATCAGTATTCTTAATGTTTAAATAAATTCATATAAAAATGTTTGTAATTATACATAGTATAACTAATTAGTTATATGATAGTAAAATTAATTATGAAGATATATTTATAAAGTTTTTATATACAAAAATACAACATATTGTTATATAAGGGATATGCTGTTTTTTTGTGAAATTATTGTAAAGACGTTATAATGTTATTTTCCAACCTAATTTAACTCATTAAAAATGACTTTAAAAAACTTAACATGTATTCAAAATATTCTTATTCCAAATGGAATTTTTGGTTCAAACCAGTCAAAATATTTGCGCTCACATTTAACTAGTTATTCTAGTGATGAAATTGTGATTTTTGCAGGAGGAGTAGCATCCTTTGACTCTTATTATAATGCTTTATCCTTGCCTGTTTGGAAAGAACAGTGTGGATTAAATCATCTGGAATTTAGAATGAAAGGAAAGGGTAAGGCTGTCATTAAGTTATTTATTGCTACGATAGAAACTGATTATGAGCTAGCTCATAAAACGGTAGAATTAGATAATTCCGAACAATTTATTTTTGAATGTGATTTAACAAAAATAGAAAATAAAGGACTGATGTATGTAACAATTTCACCAATGGAAGATAAAGTCGTTTTTAAATGTGGTGGGTGGTATACCCAAGAACAACCTAAAAGAGATGTTGTTCTTGGCATAAGCGTTACGCATTTTAATCGTAAAAATTATGTATTACCAGCTATTGAAAGAGTGAAAAAGAATATATTAGATAATGAATATTTTTCTAATAAAGTTCTTTTTACAATAGTGGATAATTCAAAAAATATTACAGAAGAAGAAGCTAATGGTGTGAATGTTATTCCTAATGAAAATACAGGTGGATCTGGTGGCTTCATGAGGGGATTACTTCATTATGAAGATAACACCAATGCAACACATGTTTTATTTATGGATGATGATGCATCTTGTGAAACAGAAAGTATATTGAGAGCTTATTGGATTTTATCTTATGCCTTAGACGATACTTCAGTAGTAAGTGGCTCTTTATTTATGGATGATAGACCTGATTTTCTTATTGAAAAAGGAGCTCAATTTGATGCAATTTGTAAACCAAATTGTTTCAATTATAATGTTGCTGATCGTCATAGCCTATTAGTATCAGAATTAGGTTATCACCCAAAAACAAATTATGGTGCATGGTGGTTTTTTGCTTTTCCAATTAAGGCTATAAAAAACTATACTTTTCCTTTTTTTGTGAGAGGAGATGATATATTTTTTGGAATTTCTAATGATTTTAATTACATATCTCCGATTGGAATTGCTTGCTATGGGGAAAATTTTGCTACTAAGTCATCTCCTTTAAATATGTATTTAGATACAAGGAATCATATAATTAACTCCTTTTATCTAGAAAAAAATATTAAAAAAATACTTAAAATGTATAAACTTTTTTATTTGGATGCACTTTATTCTCATAAATATGAAACAGTATTAGCTATTAGGTTAGCTCTTCGTCATGTTTTAGGTGATATTGATTTTTGGTTCAATAATTATGATTTAAGTGAGGTAAGAAGTAAAATCAATGAATTAGTGAAAGTGGAAAAATTTCATGATATAAATATTAATTCGCTCAGTCTAATTTTTTCTTATAAACGAAGAAGAAAGTTAATTAAAAAGTTAACATTTAATGGTCTTTTACTTCCAATGAAAAACAAAATAGCTTATCAAGATTTTAATTATTGCGCTAATTATGATCACATTTTTAGATTTAAAAATATTCTTTATTATAAACCAAATAGTAAAACAGGTTTTATCGTAAAAGTTTCACGTATTAAGTTTTTTAAATTACTATTTTGTCTTTATATTGATATATTTAAAATGAAATGGAATTATAAAGCTAATTTAGCGAAGTATAAAAATAACTTTGGAAAACTTACATCTAGAGATTTTTGGGTTAAAATCTTGAAAGTATAAATGTATTTTCAATACTAAATTCATTATTAAAAATACACCTGCTATTTAGAATGGCAGGTGTATTTTTAATTTAATACAATGTATTAACAAAATCCAAAGCTTTTTCGATTACATGATGCATGTCATAATATTTATATTCAGCTAATCTACCACCAAAATAAATTTGCTTTTCTTTATCTGCAAGATCTTTATATTTCCTAAATAATGTGGCATTTTTATCATCATTGATTGGATAATATGCCTCATCTCCAATTTTCCAATCGCGAGGATATTCTTTAGTTATAATGGTGTGATCTGTTTCAACGTAGTCAAAATGCTTGTGTTCAATAATACGAGTATAAGGAATTTCGTATTCAGTATAATTAATTACTGCATTTCCTTGATAATTTGCTTCATTAATTGTTTCATTTTCAAAACGTAAAGATCTATATTCTAAAGCACCATATTGATAATCATAAAATTTATCAATTGGCCCGGTATAAATAATTTTATTTGCTAGTTCAAGATTATCTTGTTTATTTTCAAAAAAATCAGTATTTAATTTTACATCAATATCTTTAAGCATTTTTTCAATAATTTGTGTATATCCACCTATTGGAATACCTTGATATTTATCATTGAAGTAGTTGTTATCAAAAGTAAATCGAACAGGCAACCTATTAATTATGAATGGAGGAAGTTCAGTTGCTTTTCTTCCCCATTGTTTTTCTGTATATCCTTTGATTAATATTTCATAAATATCTTTTCCAATTAACGATATTGCCTGTTCTTCAAGATTTCTTGGATTTTCAATATGATATAATTTTTTTTGTTCTTCAATTTTTGCTTGTGCTTCTTTAGGTGTTTTTACTCCCCATAATTGATAAAAGGTATTCATATTGAATGGAAGGTTGTACAGTTTATTTTTGTAATTTGCTATAGGTGAATTGGTAAAACGATTAAACTCTGCAAAGCTATTAATGTAATCCCATACAGTTTTATTATTAGTATGAAAAATATGAGCACCGTACTTATGAACTTGAATTCCTTGGTTATTTTCAGTAAATATGTTTCCTGCAAGATGGTCTCGTTTTTCAATTATAAGTATTTTATACCCTTTTTTCTTTAACTCATGAGCACATATAGCTCCAAATAGGCCACTGCCAACAATCAAATAGTCATATTTCATAGTTTTCTCTTGTTGATTTAATTAAATATATGAATAAAAAGCTATAATTATTGTATACTATAGTATATTGTTGATATGAAAAAGCAAATAATAAATAGGTTTAATATGAATTATTTATTTGTATTTTTTGAATCAAGATGTTATATACAAGGATCTTTAGTTGGTATTTTACAGAGTAATTAAATGAAAAAAAAAATGCCGTTGATATCAATCATTATACCTGTTTACAATTCCAGTCAATTTATATTATCTACGTTGGCTTCTTTAGAAGCTCAATCTTATAATAATTATGAAATCATTTTAATAAATGATGGTTCTACTGATAATTCGCTTGATATTTTAGAAAATTATAAAAAAAAGCATAATAACGTGATTTTATATAATCAAAAAAATAGTGGAGTGTCAGTTGCTAGGAATAAAGGTATTGAGCTCTCAAATGGTGAGTTTATAACATTTTTGGATAGTGATGATACTTATTCACCAAAATTTTTAGAAAAAATTTTATGCAGACAAAAAGAAGAAAATGCTGATTTAGTTTATTGTGGGTATAATATAACTAGTGCTTCAGGTAAACTTAAGGCTGTTCCCTGTTTATTTAAGGAAGGAAGTATCTTAAATTTTTATTTGCAACGAAATGGATATTTTCATTTTTCAGGCATGTTAATCCGTAAAAATATTTTATTAGAAAAACAAATATATTTTGAGGTTGGCCGTAATATCTCTGAAGATCTGTTATTTACTGTTCAACTTCTTAATAACTGTAATTGCTATTGTGTAAAAGAAAATTTATTTAATTATATCCAGCATTCCGGCTCTGTGATGTCCTCTGCATGGTCTGAAAATAAATGGCTTTCCGATATCGACGGGCGTAAACAAATTTTACTTTATTTGATTAATAATTATAATAAAAATAACAAACAAGAAATACTCAAATTAGCTTCCGCTTGTATTTTTCAACGTGAAATATCCTACCTAATTGATTGTGTAAAAAAAATGAAATATAAAAACATTAAATATTATTTAAAATATAGCGATTTTAATGAAAAGGCACGGATTTTTGAAAAGGATAAACTCAATAAAAAGGATTGGGAAAAATTTAAAATTATAAATAGAAATAATAAGATAATTTGGTTTTTTTATACCCTATATTATCGAGTTTTTCGATTGAATGTAAAATTTTTTTGAATATTCATTTTATATAAGAAATATTTAAAAAAATAAAAAATACTACAAAAAAATTTTTTTTGATGTAATTTATGCTTTGCACAATATCTCATTTGTGTCACTGTAATGGCTGATAGCAAAGATGTTGATTTCCATGGCGATGCTGATTTTGCCTCAAGAAAATATTGCGAGCATTTATAATCTCTAGCCCATTTGTGCCACGGTTTGGTTGGTCCAATGTAATGAATTAGTATTGTTTCATCTAAAATAGGCGAGTAGCCATTAACGCTTGATTTATATTTTAATTCGTAATTAATACTGACTTGTTGGTTATATTTTCTATCAAGGTACTTAACCTTTTCGAGTAATATAATATTCAATACATCTTGATCTAAATGTGTAAAGTTTTTTGATAGATTTGAATCGGAAAGCAACTCTAACGCTTTGCTATTTACACTAAATTCTTTCCATTTTTTTAGATCAATTAGTAAAAAACCTGCATTGAAGTAGCCTGATGATAATTTATGTTCGTTGAGTCGAGTAGCACATTTATTCCACCATATTGGATCTTTTTCTGTCACTACATAGGCAATATTATCATCAAACTTTAATGTAACTAATTCTTGCAATGAGCCTTTACAGATAATATCGGCATCCAGATAAAGAATTTTATCCATTTTTTCATAGAAATAATCAGCAACTATAAATCGAAAGTAGGTTGCAATTGTCCAATTTTTAGTAGTTGGTAAGTGTGATAAACTATTATCATCCACTAAATAAATTGTTATATTTGTATTATATTTATCGGCGAGTTGTTTTAATTTTTTTTCAAGATCATTATTAGTGTAATTTGTAAATATATGGAAACTAAAATCTAAATTAGGATTAGCTAGTAAAATAGAAGTAATAGAAACAGCGCAACCTAAAAAAAAATTTTTATCAATGCCATATGCAATATTTAATTGATTCGCGTCATGACTGAGTCCAAATCTTATTCTTTTTTTTATAATATTATTTGCATTGAAATACATTGCTTACTTCCTATTGCATCATCCTTTAATAAAATTAATTATTCATTATTGATTTGTGTTTTATACAGTAAAGAATAAAACTTTGCTTTGACCTTGTTTGTATTATATAGATAAAACAAATTTTTTCTAGTTGAAAAAGAATTGTAATAAAATTTTAAGTTAATAGATTATGTATAGTATAATCCCCTTTCAGATTAATTTTGTTACTTTATTATGTCTAATAAATATAGCTCATTGAATACCATTAAACAATTGTGGCCTTTTATTTATCCACATAAAAAAGCGTTAATTGTTGCAATTATCGCGCTTTTGTTAAATGCTGCAACTGACGCAACTCTCATCTCACTAACAAAACCCCTATTAGATAATGGGTTAATGGATAAAAATTATGAGTTATTAATTCTTTTTTCAATTGGCATTATTGGGTTAATTGCGCTACGAGGGTTATCAAACTATTGTTCTACTTATTGTCTTTCTTGGTTATCAGGTAAAGTGGTTACTAAATTTAGACAGATGATTTTCAATCACTTAGTCAAAAGTCCTATTAGTTTTCTCGATAAAAATCCCATTGGAGAACTTGTTACGGTAATAACATACAATACACAACTATTATCAAAAGCATCATCAGATGCACTGATTATTTTGGTAAGAGAAATCGCTTATGCTATCGGTTTATGTGCTGTTATGTTTTATGGTAATTGGAAGTTGGCTTTAGTGTTAATTATTGTTGTACCGTTAGTTATTTTTATAGCTCAATTTATTGCAAAGAAGTTTCGGAATACACTTGTTTCTATGCAAAAAGGAATAGGTAATATTACAACTGCAGCAGATGAAATGTTGAAGGGGCATAAAGAAATTTTAATTTTTAATGCTCAAAAATATGAAAAAAATAATTTTTATTCAATCAATAAACTTTTTAGGAAAAGTATCTTAAAAATCGTACTTGTTTCGGGGTTATCAACGCCGATAATTCAATTAGTTGCTACATTGGCTTTAGGATTAATTTTATTTCTTGTTGCAAGCCAAGCATTGGAGATCACACCGGGTTCTTTTACTGTGGTTTTTTCTGCTATGGTTGCAGTAATGCGTCCTTTAAGAGAGTTAACCAGTGTTCATCTTGAATTACAAAAAGGTTCTGTAGCTTGTGAATCATTATTTGGGCTTTTAAATTTACCACTTGAAGAAGACAACGGAATAATTGAGTTGAATAGAGCAAAAGGTGAAATTGAGTTTTTTCAGGTCACTTATACTTATCCAACAAGAACAACACCATCTTTAAATAACATTAGCTTTAAAATTAAAAAAGGCGAAACAGTAGCTTTAGTGGGGCGTTCTGGTGCAGGAAAATCAACAATAGCAAGCCTGATACCTAGGTTTTATGATGTAGAAAAAGGAAAAATACTGTTAGATGGTATTGATATCAAAGATTATACGCTTGCCTCATTGCGGAAGCAAATTGGTTATGTTTCACAAAAAGTCCATTTATTTAATGGAACTATAGCGGATAACATAATTTATGGTGCTAAAGAACAGTACACTCGAAAAGATATTATTAATGCAGCTAAACAAGCTAATGCAATGGAGTTTATCGAAAAATTAGAAAATGGCTTGGATACAGAAATTGGTGACAATGGTGTCTTATTATCAGGTGGACAACGACAAAGAATTGCTATTGCAAGAGTACTTTTACGTGATAACCCTATTTTAATTCTTGATGAAGCTACCTCTGCGTTGGATAATGAATCTGAACGGTTTGTTCAACAAGCTATAGAGCATTTACAAAAAAATCGAACTTCTATTGTTATCGCTCATAGGTTGTCAACAATTGAAAAAGCTGATCGTATATTAGTTATTGATGATGGCTTGATAATTGAAGATGGCTCTCATAGCTCATTATTACTTCAAAATGGTATTTATGCCAAGATGTATCAAATGCAATTTAATTCTTAACCAAATAAATATTATGAAAAAAAATAATAATCAATCAATCAATCACGATATTGATCGAGACTCATCTACATGGAAGACCTTTTCTAAGTTATGGCCTTATATTGCTAAACACAAATTGATTCTGTTTTTTTCAGTCATATTGCTTGTTTTTAGTGCATTTGCTGATACTTCACTTATTGCGTTGTTACAGCCTTTACTTGATAAAGGTTTTGTTGAAAATGATCAGCATTTTTTGATGATGGCGCCTTTTTATATTTTCGGACTAGTATTACTCCGTGGTATCGCAAATTATGGATATTCTTTCTTTTTATCTTTGATTTCTACAAAAATCGTACTTAATATTCGTCAGCGTCTTTTTAGTCATTTTGTTGATGCTCCGGTAAGTTATTATGACCAAAATTCTACAGGAAGATTATTGTCTCGCATTACCTATGATACCGATCAAGTCGCTTCATCATCATCTGATGCTTTGATAACGATAGTGCGTGAATCAGCTTTTATTTGTGGGTTATTTTATACAATGTTCAGCAATAGCTGGCAGTTGTCTTTATCGTTGATTATTATTACGCCAATTGTTATTGGGTTAATCTCTTTTATTTCTATAAAATTTAGAAGATTAGCCAAAAATATGCAAAATTCAATGGGTAATGTCACCATGTCTGTTGAACAAATGCTAAAAGGCCATCGAGAAATTATTCTTTTTGGCGCCCAAGATGAAGAGTCAAAAAACTTTGATAAAGTGAATAACAAATTTCGTCGTGATGGTATGAGATTAGTGTCTATTTCTGCATTATCAACGCCTATTGTTCAACTTATCATTTCGTTTGCTATTGCTTTTGTCTTGTTAATGGCGAGTAACCCTGATTTGAGTATTAGTCCCGGACAGTTTACGGTCGTTTTTTCTTCTTTAGTTGCATTAATGCAACCAATAAAAAGTTTAACTAGTGTTAATGCCGAGTTTCAGAAAGGGATGGCGGCTTGTCAAACTTTGTTTGCTATTTTTGAACAGCCAATAGAAAAAGATAATGGAAAAATCAATATTGAGAGAGTTAAAGGCAATATTGAATTTAAACATGTCAGTTTTACTTATGAAAATAGACAAGAGCCAGCATTAAAAGATATTAGCTTTATGGTAGAGCCATGTAAAACAGTAGCGTTAGTTGGGCGCTCGGGATCAGGAAAAACAACTATCGCGAGTTTGCTTACGCGTTTTTATGATATAAGTGAAGGTGAAATTTTAATTGATAATAATAATATTCAAGATTTAACTTTATATAGTTTGCGTAATCAAATTGGATTAGTTTCACAAAATGTACATTTGTTTAATGATACTGTTGCAAATAATATCGCTTACGGGAAAGTAGGTGAATATTCTCGAGATGAAATAGAAGAAGCCGCTAAAAAAGCGTATGCATATGATTTTATTATAGAGCTTGAAAATGGATTTGATACAATAGTGGGTGAAAGTGGTGTGTTATTATCTGGCGGTCAACGACAACGTATTGCAATAGCAAGAGCTTTATTACGAGATACGCCGATACTAATACTTGATGAGGCGACTTCAGCCTTAGATACTGAATCAGAACAAGCAATCCAAAAAGCTTTAGATGTTCTACAAACAGGACGAACATCAATAGTTATTGCTCATCGGTTATCAACAATTGAAAATGCGGATAAAATACTTGTCATTGATAGTGGCAAGATTATTGAGCAAGGTAATCATCAAGAATTGTTATCAATGAATGGATTATATGCAAAGTTATATCAAGGAAATTTTACAAATTAATATGATGAAGAGTTTTTAAAATTTAGATATAAATATATTTTGCATGATAGGATATTAAAAGACATATGATTAATAAAGTACTAGAATGTATTAAATACTTGAATAGGCAGAGAAATTTAAAGGTAAAACCGTTTAAATTGGCTATTAAATTAGCTTTGTTAAATCGAAAAAAAAAAGTAAGGTCTGCATTTTTTCCTGAAAAGTATCGTTCTGTAGCAATTCTTATGAATGATCAAGGAATTGGCGATGCAATAGTTACTTCCTATTTAATTAATACTCTTCGAGAAAATGGCTTTCAGGTTTATGTCGTAGTAGAAAAAAGGATAGCCTTTCTTTTTGATAAATTTATTTCTGTAGATGGGGTTTTATTCTACGATAGGAATAAAAACATAAAACAGATAAAAGAACAATTACAGAGTATAAGAATTGATGTCGCAATTGATCTGGTTGATAAAGGCCAAAATAGTGTAAGGCGCGCTCAAATAATTCAAGCTATCAATCCATTACATACAATTGGTTTTAATCAAGATAAATATAAATTGTATGATACATCAATTTATTATCACGAATACAAATCTCATATTTCAAAGCGAAGTCAGAAAATACTTGAGTTTATGGGTATTCAGTCCACGCCTATAAGATACTTTGTTCATATTCCAACAGAAGCTGAGCTTTCGGCTAAAGATTTTATAAGTTCGTTGCTTTCTTCGAATAAAAATATCATTATTTTTAATCCTTATGGTTCAAATGAGGCTAGAAGTTTTTCTAATTCTCAAATTGATACAACTTTATCCTTTTTATCACAATATGATAATTGTATAACAATTGTCGTGGGCGAACCTAATAAAATATCTCATATTAAAGCTAAAAAAAATATTATTATCAATCCATTATCTTCTTTTTTTGAAAGTGTTGCTTTAGTGAAGTTTTCAAATTTGGTGATTTCTGTTGACACTTCAATTGTGCATATTGCTTCTATTTATAATAAAAAAATGCTTTGTGTTTATAATAATCGGATTATTGATAATAAGTTTATTAATAATTATGTGTGGGGACCTAATTATTCCAATGCAATACAAATATTTACTAATGATTATTTAGGTACCGGACTTGGTGATCCGATAGCGAATCTTGATATTGGTATTGTGCTCGAACAATTAAAATTAGAAATAGAAAAATTATAAAAGTTGAATCAAAAGAATAGGAATAATTTTGATGGATTTAAAGCAAAACAACTTAAATATTATTTAACATACCCTTATTATCAAGCACGGTTCAAGATAATTTAATAGGGGAAATTGATAAATATATCTAAGCGAGTTAGATCTAATTTTTTAATTTATAGCCTAAATAAAGTAAATAATATTTTAAGCCAGTGATGAATTTTTTCTCTTTGATGCTGTTTTTGGCATAAATACGATAATCATTAACGCGCATTTTGGGTTTATAACTTTTAAGTGGACTATTGGTCCAAGGAGTAAAATGTTTATAAAAACAATAGATATTTTGCGCAAGTCCTATATGTTCTTGATACCACATTTTTCTGGCACCCGTAAAATGGATGATATAGGGTAAATCTTCTTTATTATAAAAAAATGTTTCTTTTTGTTTATCATCCATCCAAGTAAATAAATAATTCCAATTAGGATCGATAAATAAGACTTGATGCTGTAAAACTATATTTAGTGCATCTTGGTCTGGGTAGATTAAATCTTTTTGTTCTAACGATAATAAGATGTTATTTGTTTTAGTTTCTGTATCAAATTGCATCCAGTTATTAACATTAATATATAAAAAACCAGAGTTAAAATAATTTTCAGACGTTAACTTGAGTCTTTCTTTATTTTTTAACATATTTTGTTTATCTAACGAGTCAGGTGTTACAGCACAAATAACTGAATCTATATTTGTGTTTAAAATCGGCGATATGTCAGTAAAGCACAGTACATCTGCATCTAAATAAATAAATTTATCAACAATGCCATGCAATAGTCTAGGAACTGACAATCGAAGGTACATTGAGCGATTAATATGTTTTATTTTGTTATTTTGTGTATCTGAATACTTGTTTAATTCATCGGCAGGAATTGAATAGAGCGTGATTGATGAACTAATATGTTGTAATTTTTCTTTTTCTTCTGCAGTTACATCATATAAAAAAACATGAAAATGAATATTATTATGCATATTATTAAGCATGATAGAGGTAATTGAAACACCTACATGTTCAAGATAATTCGAGTCTGTACAATATGCAATATTAATACTCTTATCCATTTCCGATACTCTTAAAAAAATTAACGTTGTTATTTAGTCATTACTGACATTATATGTCAATATAAAATTTATTATTACTTCATTGTTTAATTTAACGTATGTTACAATATTGTAAATTTTTAATCTTGGTTTTAAGACAGCATAAGATGAAAGAAAACCTTTTTATTAGTAAAATTACAACATTATTTAATAATACCATAGAATCTTCACAGACCACACATATCGCATTTTGCTTCGATGATAATTATGCAATGCCTGCTGGTATTGCTATGTCTTCTGTTGTTTTGAATAATCCAGATAAAAATTTGGTGTTTCACTTATTTGCTAATAACGTATCGAATGAAAAAATCATAAGATTTAATCAATTAAGTAAAGAAAATGTGACTATAATTTGTTATGAAATTAGTGATGATTTTTCCATTAACCCTGATACTTTAGTTTTACATGTTTCAGCGTCAACGTGTTTGCGGTTTGTTGTTCCACAAATTTTAAATAAAATTACTTCGAGGGTTTTATATCTGGATTGTGATGTCTTATGCACCCGTAATCTTAATGAATTAATCAACACTGATTTAACTGATAAATATTCTGCTGTCGTCCCTGATGTGGATAAAACGCAAGAAAAACAATGTGCAGCTTGCGATATTCCATATGGCGAATATTTTAATGCAGGAATGATTTATATTAATACGGATATGTGGGTGCAAAATAACCTTACTGAAAAAGCATTTTCAATGATTAATAGTGGCAAAGTATACAAATTTGCCGATCAAGATGTGTTAAATATTTTAATGCAGGGTAAAACCGTATTTTTACCTCAATGTTTCAATAAATTAACGTCACTTACAGTAGGTGGTGAAGAGGACAATCTTATTGATAAAGATAATGTGATTATTCATTATGTCACCGGAAATAAGCCTTGGTATCAACTATATTTAACGCCACTCTATCAAAGTTATATTGCTTCCTCTCCTTGGGCTAAGGATAAATTATTACTCGCTAATGAGAATGCACCATCAACGACAAGACGATACGCTAAGCTTCTTGCAAGCCAACATAAATATTTTTCTGCTTGTAAGTATTATTTACTGTATTTAAAGCATAAAATTTTCAAAAAGCATTAAGGATTAACCGTGTGATTAATGTTGATAAGTTTATTAATAAACGAAATGAATTATTATTATGTGATTTTTTAAATAATACCCCTGTATTACATATTTTATTATGTTTTGACAATAATTATGCTCTATCGGCAGGAGTGGACATTATTTCTGTTATTGAAAATAATAAAAATCGGCAAATTCATTTCCATCTTTTTACGCATAATATTTCAGAAGTAAATAGGCAAAAATTTGCCGCCATTAAATTTGATAATGTCTCTATAACAGAATATGTCATTAATGAGCAGTTCAAAATAGACCAAAAAAATACTGAACAGTTTCCTATAGCGGCTTGTGTTCGATTAATTGCTCCAATAATTTTAAGAGATGTTGCTGAAAGGTTGCTTTATATTGATAGTGATACACTTTGTCTCCAAAACTTAGCATTTATTTCTGATATTAATTTAGATTCAGCGGTTATCGCAGCTGTTGCTGATGTTTCCTATATGCAAGCGTCTCAATGTTCTAAATATAACGTAAAGTTTGGCACTTATTTTAATTCTGGTGTTATGTTAATTAATATTCCACTTTGGTGTCAGGAGGATATTACTTCTAAAACACTAACTCTATTGAATAGTGGTGAAAAATATCAATACCCAGATCAAGACGTATTAAATATTGCAATAGGTGAAAAAAGGATTCTATTAGCAAAGAAATATAATAATTTATTGGCGTTATCAATAAATGGCAATGAAGATTCAAATGTCCCAGATGATACTGTATTGATTCATTATATTACTAAAAACAAACCTTGGCACCAACCTTATCGTTCAACATTATTTGATTTTTATTTACAACAATCACCATGGAAAAATGACGAGCTGCCTTTATATAGTTGTAAAAAAACCTCCTCAATACGAGCTTATTCTCGATTAATGTTTGAGCAAAAAAAATATTTATCAGGACTTAAGCATTATTTTATTTATTTGAAAACCAAATTGACAAAATAAAATTTGTTTATTGGTTCTTTATTCTTTGAAATCTAGGGCGTTATTTACTTTGATGAGTAACGTTCACAATTAAAGATGGCTTTGGTGACTCAAGGATGCCTATATATCTTTTTCGCGCGGTTACTGGTATAGTACAGCAGTTTTTATGTTATTAATTGTTTCATTTTGTGACAATAAATTCATCTCATTTTGGAAATAAGCTGTGATGTTTTCATAATGTTGTATTTTCCCTAGAATATATTTTCTTCATTTTATTGTTGTATTGAACTTATCTTTTTTATTAGGTGTATTTTAAGTGATTGATGATTTTGCTGAGAATGGTTTGCTTGCTAAGGCTATTGACGGTTTTGTAGCAAGAGAACCACAACGAAACATGGCAAGTAAAGTCTCTGAATCAATAAAAAAACAGCGTTCTCTTGTGGTTGAGGCGGGAACAGGGACTGGCAAGACCTTTGCTTATTTAGTTCCTGCATTACGTAGTGATAAAAAAGTAATACTTTCTACTGGCTCTAAAAATTTACAAGAACAGCTATTCAGCAAAGACTTACCAATAATCAAAAAAGCATTAAATTACACAGGAAAAATAGCCTTGCTTAAAGGCCGAGCTAATTATCTTTGTTTAGAACGGCTGTATCATCAATATGCAGCAGCAGGAGATCTTGATAAAGATTTGCGTGTTGATTTAGTTCGTGTAAAAAATTGGTCAATTAAAACCAAAGATGGAGATATTAGCAAATGCACTACTGTCACGGAAGAAAACCTAATTTGGCCAATATTAACAAGCACAAATGATAATTGTTTAGGCAGTGACTGTGAACACTATAGTGATTGTTATGTTGTCAAAGCGCGTAAACGAGCCCTAAATGCAGATGTTGTTGTAGTTAACCATCACTTATTTTTAGCTGATGTTGTAGTAAAAGATACGGGCTTTGGTGAACTTATTCCTAAAGCAGATGTCATGATTTTTGACGAGGCTCATCAACTACCAGATCTTGCTTGTCACTATTTTGGAGAACAGCTAACTAGTCGGCAACTTTTTGATCTTGCTAAAGAAATTAACCTAGCTTATCGTACCGAAGTTAAAGATATGTCTCAGTTACAGCAATGTGCAGATAAACTACAAAAATGTACGCAAGACTTACGAATTGTTATTAACCAACAGCCACCAAAAGGTAATTTACGCTTTTTATTTAACCAAGAAGCAGTTAAAAAAGAGATTTCTTATCTTGTTGATGCATTAGATTTTTGTCACGAAGTTTTGTTATTGACGGTTGGACGTTCGACAACGTTAGATAACTGTTTTGAACGAATTAATCAATATAGTATGCTACTAAAACGCTTGAAGGAGACAAATGTAACTGGTTTTAGTTATTGGTATGAAAGTAGCCATAACTATTTTGTTTTTGCGCTAACACCTTTGTCTGTTGCCGATAAATTTACTGAACTATTAACACAGCGAAAAGGCAGTTGGATTTTTACATCAGCAACGTTATCGGTTGATAATCAATTAGATTATTTTACTAAACGCTTAGGGCTGACAAATGCTGATTCACTAATATTAGAAAGCCCATTTGATTATATTAACCAGACGATTTTGTGTGTTCCACGTTATATTCCATCGCCAAATGAGCAAGGCAATGCCGAAAAATTAGCCAATATTTTGTTGCCTGTTATTGAAGCTAATAATGGTCGTTGTTTCTTTTTGTGTACCTCATATGCAATGATGAATGCACTCGCTAAACAGTTTCGAGAATTAACCAAATTACCAGTATTAGTACAAGGTGAAACCAGTAAAGTTAAATTGCTTGAACAGTTTATTCATACGGGCAATGCGCTACTTATTGCTACGAGCAGTTTTTGGGAAGGGATCGATGTTAGAGGCGATACTTTATCATGTGTTATTATAGATAAATTACCGTTTACGTCGCCTGATGATCCGTTAATTAAAGCCCGTATGGAGGATTGTCAAATGCAGGGTGGGGACGCATTTAATGATGTACAATTACCCGAAGCTGTGATCACCTTAAAACAAGGTGTAGGGCGACTAATTCGTCATCACAAAGATCGTGGTGCGGTTATCATCTGTGATAATCGTTTGGTGATGCGACCTTACGGCGCAACATTTATTAATAGTTTACCACCCTCACCAAGGACACGGGACATAAATAAAGTTATAAACTTTTTAATAACTAAAAGCTAAATGATAATAGATAAAATTTTTTGGAAAAAACATGAGTACTATTTTAGCCATTGATACTTCAACAGAAGCTTGTTCGGTTGCTTTACTTTACCGTAACGAAATCACTCACGATTTTATTTTATCTGCTCGTGATCATACTAAACAAATATTACCGATGGTTGATAGACTTCTTAAACAATCAGACTGTTCACTTACGCAAGTTGATGCAATCGCTTTTGGCCAAGGTCCTGGTAGTTTTACTGGCGTTAGAATTGGTATTGGCGTGGCTCAAGGTTTAGCGTTAGGTATTGATAAACCTATGATAGGTGTGTCAACACTGATGACTTTGGCTCAAGGTGTTTATCGAACAACGCAAGCAACAAACGTTATTGCCGCAATTGATGCTAGAATGAACGAAGTCTATTTAGGTCAATACCATTACGTTAACGAGCAATGGCAAGCGGTTATTGCTGAATGTGTTATTAAGCCTGAAAATGTAATCGAAAAAGTGAAGCATATCAGTCAAAATCATTATTGTGCAGGTACGGGGTGGCAAACTTATCCTGATATGATTAATCATATAAAACAAAGTGATATATTATTGCCTAATGCACAAGATCTTATTGTTATTGCCAAGGATAAATGCAAAAAAAATGAATTGGTTAATGTTGAAGATGTACAGCCAACTTATTTACGTAACGAAGTGACTTGGAAAAAGTTGCCTGGACGATAACGGCAATAATATAAAACAAAAAAGCCACTTATATGTGGCTTTTTTTGCTTAAAATTAGGAGGGGGCGCTTTATTTATAAAGCCCTAAATGCTCTTTCGCATAGGCCTCAAAATCAGTGCAGCCACCGATTGGCTTTTCATCAATAAAAATTTGCGGTACAGTTTCAACAGGTTTACCTACACTTTTAGAAAGATCTTCTTTGGTAATGCCTTCTACATTAATATCGACATAGCGATAAGAAAAATCATCACGCTCTTGAGATAGTTTTTCGGCTAGCTCTTTAGCTCGAACACAATAAGGGCATCCTTGACGCCCAAAAATTACAGTATACATTTGTCACCTCGAATAAGTTGTTTACATATATCATTACTATACGTTACTTTTAATTTAAAAAAAGTGGTTAAATATAGTTAATTAAATAGATTATATCTATTGATAATAGGCTTGAAAAGTCAATCAGGTTTTATGCTTAAAATTGTGGAAAAGACGGTTTTGTCCCTATAAAAATCGTTCAGGAAAGGTATTGATTTTATTGAAGTTTTTTTTGGTGTATTTTTTGAGGAATTTATACCTTTCAATTGCTATTTTTTTATAAAATATCAACTAGATAACATATGTTGACTTTGATTTGTGTGTTTTTCAACTACAGCATATATTCAAGTTTATTATATTTATTTCCTGATAGACGTTATAATCTATATGAATTAACTAGCTGGATATGAATATGCTGAAAAAATTGTTATTGATTGCTTTATTACTACCTATCACCGTATTTGCTGCTAAAAAAGAGTGTGGTGTTAAACCCAGTTATGATATTACGATTAGCAAAGAAAGTGTTCATATCTTTAATAAAAAAAATGATTTAACTATTACGCCAAATGGTAATGTGGTTTTAAATAAACAATCAGTAACACTTAATCCGCCATTACAAAAAAAACTGGTTCAATTTCAACAAGACTTACGCAAGCAGTTACCGCAATTAGAACAACAATCGTTAAGTCTTTTATTAGACGTGAAAATGACTTTTGAACAGGCAATAAAAAATCAATTGAGCGACGATAATGAACTAAAAAGTGAATTAAACAAATTATATAAACGTTTAGTTAAGTTGTTACATGCTTCGATTATTACAGAAAATGGCAATACACGATTTTCTTACCAAAATTTTAATAATCTAAAAAAAGATGGCGAAGATATCGGTCAGCGCATTTTTTATAATGTTGTGGGAGGAAGTATTTTGCATTTCGATTTCTTTAAAAATTTAGGTGCAATCAAACAAATCTCTAAAAATGAGTGGAAAGCTCAAAAACCTAAATTAAAAGCTTTTGATGCTCATATTTGTTCTGTGATTACCGATATTGATGCGCAATACAAAGAAATATTAACTCAACTTAATCAATCTAGTCATAAGTAAATAGACATTAATAAAAACTTTTGCGAAAATGAGGCCTTTACTATGATAGCTAAACGGAAGCTTATGACTGCACATATCATTGATGGAAAAACATTAGCACAACAAATACGAACTGATATTGGTAATAAAGTTAACACACGTATTAAAAACGGTCTATCTGTTCCAGGGCTTGCTGTAATTCAAGTGGGTTCAGATCCCGCATCAAAAATTTATGTCAAAAATAAGCAAAAAGCTTGTGATGATGTTGGTTTTATTTCATTTGCGTATGACTTCCCAGCGTCGACTACCGATGAGTTATTGGCATTAATTGATGAACTCAATCAACGATCAGATGTACATGGTATTTTAGTACAACTTCCTTTACCTGATAATATTGATAAAACTAAGGTGCTTGAACGTATTGATCCGAGTAAAGATGTTGATGGTTTTCATCCTTACAATATTGGCCACTTATTACAACGTGATCCGATTTTACGACCATGTACACCATATGGTGTGGTTAAAATGCTTGAATCAACAGGTATTAATTTATCAGGATTAAATGCCACTGTGGTTGGTGCATCAAGCATCGTAGGTCGTCCTATGGCATTAGAATTATTGCTATTAGGTTGCACAACAACCATTACCCATAGTCGTACCGTTGATTTAGCCAAACATGTGAGTAATGCAGATATCGTTGTTGCAGGAGTTGGCATTCCTAATTATGTTAAGGGTGAGTGGATAAAACCAGGCGCAATTGTTATTGATGTTGGTATCAATCGTCTGCCAGATGGTAAATTAGCTGGTGATGTGGAGTTTGATGCTTCAGTTAAACGGGCAGGTTGGATAACGCCTGTGCCAGGTGGTGTTGGTCCAATGACTGTTGCTATGTTGATGAGCAACACGCTTGAAGCCTGTGAAAAGTTTAGTAAATAAAATTACTTTAAATTTATTGAGTTTGGAATTAATAGATTTACGTTAAATTAAAAAAAGAGTAGGGAATTTTTATGATTACATTTCACACTAATTTAGGTGATATTAAAATCAAAACTTTTGACGATAAGGCGCCAGAAACCGTTAAAAATTTTGTTGAATATTGCAAAGACGGTTTTTACAACAACACAATCTTCCATCGTGTTATTAATAATTTCATGATTCAAGGTGGTGGGTTTGAACCTGGTATGAAGCAGAAAAAAACAAAATCGCCAATAAAAAATGAAGCAGATAACGGACTAAAAAATGATCGTGGCACTTTAGCGATGGCACGAACATCTGATCCACACTCTGCGACTGCACAATTTTTTATCAACGTAGTGGATAATGATTATCTTAACTTCCGCTCTGCTGATGTTAATGGCTATGGCTATTGTGTTTTTGCACAAGTCGTCGAAGGGCTAGACGTTGTTGATAAAATCAAAGTCGTTAAAACAGGGCGTAGCGGTATGCATTCAGATGTACCTGTGGAAGATGTCATTATTACGAGTGTTACGGTTGAATAATCCTGTTCGTTATTTTATCGCTGATATTCATCTAGCTGATAATGAGCCTGATGGTTATATAGGTATAACCGCAGGCTTTCTTTCTTTTTTAAATACACTACCCGATAATTGCGAACTGTATATTTTAGGGGATTTGTTTGACTATTGGGTTGGTGATGATGTCAAAACCAATATACAACAACAAATTGCACTGGCATTACAAGCCTTATCAAAACGTCATATCAAAAAATATTTTGTGCATGGTAATCGTGATTTTCTGTTAGGCAAAAGATATGCTCAGCAGTGTGATATGATTTTATTGCCAGAAATTAACTGCTTGCCCAATCAAGAAAAAAATATTGTTTTTTTACATGGTGATTTATTATGTATTGATGATCTTCAATATCAAAAATTTAGAAAAGTTATGCATAATAGATGGTTACAAAAACTGTTTTTATTACTTCCGCGCTTTGTTCGGCTTAAAATTGCGGCTAAGTTACGGCAAAAAAGTAGCCTGCATAATCAAATTAAATCTGAATCTATTATGGATGTCAATCAACAAGCGGTGGTTGAAATGATGGTCGAATATAATGCGGATATTATGGTACACGGACATACGCACAAACCTGCAACACACCATTTTCAAATTGAAGGCAACCGTGCAACTCGTATTGTGCTGGGGGCATGGCATGATGGCGTGACATATATCAAACAAGAACAAAATAGTAATACTTTAGCTCTTTATAACCATTCTTTTAAATAATCACTTTGTAAAACATGCTCGACTTTACCAAACTCAATTAGCTTGCCTTGATCTAAAATTGCTACATTATTGGCTATCTTTTTAACTTCATTAATATTATGTGTTACATAAATAATTGGTATATTTAAATCATTAGCTAACTTATCAATATAAGTTAATAGCTCTTTTTTTCTAGGCATATCAAGGGCGGAAAGCGGTTCGTCCATCAGTAGCAATAGCGGATTGGTTAATAGTGCTCGACCGATTGCAACTCGCTGTTTTTCGCCACCAGATAACATTGTTGGATAGCGATTTAATAATGAGTGAATATTAAGTACATTCACGATTTCGTCAAATTTTGAAGAATTGAAGTTTTTAGCACCATAAGTTAGGTTTTTAATCACTTTATAATGAGGGAAAAGTAATGCATCTTGAAAAACGGTGCCAATCTGACGTTTTTCAGGTGCGATAAAAAGGTTCTTATCACAATCAACCAGTGATGTGTTATTGAGTTTGATATAACCTTGGTCGGGTTTAATTAATCCATTAATAAGGTTGATTAGCGTTGATTTCCCCGATCCTGAAACGCCTAAAATAGCAGTAACGCCTTGGCAATCTATATCATGATTGAATTGGAAAGAAAATGAAGCCAATTGTTTGCTAACCTGTATTTTTAACATAGTGATTATCCTGCTAGCTTCCTCTTATGCCATCGATTTAATAATTCGGATAAAAAAAGGGCAATGAGCGATAACACAATCGAAATAATACAAAGTCGTAAAGCACCTCGTTCACCATTAGGGATTTGCAGAAATGTGTACATTGCGAGTGGTAAGGTCCGAGTTTCACCTTGAATATTTGATACAAATGTAATTGTTGCACCGAATTCTCCTAAACAACGTGCAAAGCCGAGTACCATTCCCATTAAAATCCCAGGAAAAGCTAAAGGTAAAGTGATCGTGATAAATACTCGCCACTTATGGGATCCAAGAGTTCGAGCAACGTTTTCAAAGCGTATATCAATGGATTCAATGGCTAAACGAATTGAACGTACCATTAGAGGAAATGCCACTATCGCTGAAGCTAAAGCCGCACCTTGCCAATTAAAGCTAAAACTGAAATGAAAATTGTTATTTAACCACCCACCAATAATGCCGTGCCGTCCCATGGTTATTAGTAATAAATAACCTAAAACAACCGGTGGCAAAACAAGTGGAAGATGCACAATACTATCAAATACCGATTTACCCCAAAATTGACAGCGTGCCAATATCCAAGCCGTTAAAATACCTATTGGTAAACTAAAACCAATTGCTGCAAAGGCTATTTTTAAACTAAGTAGCAAGGTTTGCCATTCAAATTCGCTTAATAACATAGTTGTATCTTTTTATACCACCCGTGGTAAATTACTTTGTTATGAACCCATATTTTTCAAAAATGACTTTAGCGTGCGGTGAATTTAAATATTGATAAAAATCGTTCGCTTTTAAGTTTAATAACGTGATTGGATATTCAATAGATTTGAATGTATTTGCAGGGAACGTTCCAATAATTTTCACTTTATCACTTACTTTGGCATCGGTGTTGTAGACAATGCCAAGGGCGGCCTCGTTACGCTCAACTAACATCAAAGCGTCTCGAACATTGCTAGCTGGGGCAAATTGTGGTGATAATTTGTCAAATACTCCTAAATTAGTGAGTGATTCTTTTGCATAAAGGCCCGCAGGAACGTGATCTGGATCACCAATGGCAATTCTTTCGTCTTTAGGTAAAATCGCTTGCCAATTGGTATTGTTATTGATTAAGACGTTATCTAATGGTGAACTTTTTGGGGCAATAAGAACTAATGCATTTTTTAATAGGTCTTGTTTATCCTTCGCAATATTATGCTCAATAAGGTAAGTCATCCACTTTTGATCGGCTGACATAAATATATCGGCAGGGGCTCCTTGTTCAATTTGTTTCGCTAATACTGATGACGAAGCAAACGAAAATACAATATCCACATCTTGATGTTGAGTTTTATAAGCCGTTGCAATATCTTGCATCGCATTAGTTAATGACGAGGCGGCAAATACAGTCAATTTTTCAGCCGCTATTGCTGAAAAAGTCATCGCTATCATTGCCAAAGCACTAATAATTTCAATCAATTTCTTCATTTTTTTCTCACAATAAAAATAAGTTAATTTTGATGGTTCATGTTTTTGTAGATATTTGGCTGTGATGGAATATCTCCAGCGATTAAGTAAATTATCTAACAATCGCTATATAAAAAAAAACATATCGATATTAGCAAAATTTATTTATAAAGTACAACTAAACTGATGCCAGGCAGCAATCAATAAGATTTGTTGCATATTTTGATGGAATATGAAAAAGCGTTTACAATAATCACTCATATCTCCTCCAACTTGGTTGTGTATGGTGTTAAATTATGTTCTCTCCTGAAATTTTATTAACGTTGAATATTCAGCAACGGTTATTTACTGATCCACGGCGCATTATGCTGTTAAAAGCAATTGAACAAACAGGCTCATTAAGTCAGGCTGCCAAGCAAATTGGCATTAGCTATAAAACAGCGTGGGACGCTATCAATGAAATTAACAAATTAGCGCCTAAACCTTTTTTAATTACTGCAATTGGCGGTAAAAATGGTGGTGGCACTAAGCTGAGTGCTTATGCTGTTAGGTTCATTCAACTTTATGATCTATTAACTCAGTTGCAACAAACTGCATTTAACATATTGAGTGATGATAAGGTCCCATTGGATGATATTTTAAAAGCTACAGCAAGATTATCATTGCAAACAAGTGCACGAAATCAGTTATATGGCACAGTTAAGCAGATTCAAACAAGCGATGTTGCAGGTTTTATTACTGTACTACTCTGTGATAATCAAACTGAGTTAACAGTTTACATTACGCAGTCGAGTATTGAGCGGTTAAAGTTGAGTATTGATAAAACTGTCTTGTTACTAATTAAAGCTCCGATGATTGAATGGGCAAATACAAAAGAGATCGAGAATGAGAACCACTTATTGGTTACCGTTGAACAGATCACAACAGATGGCAAATGGAGCGAAATTGCTTTTTCATTATCTTCTGGTGTCGTGCTTTATGCTAGCAAATTAGCTGATGAAGTTAAACAATCAGCCTTAACCGTAGGTAAACAGACTACGTTATTTATTCATCCACAACATATTATTGTTGCGACATTAGTTTAGCAATATGAGGTTACCATGCTACAAATAGAAAAAGCACATTTTAAAATTAGTGATTACCAAGTTTTTATTATTGAATCGTTGTTAATCAATCAAGGCAGTCATGTTGCTTTTGTGGGGCGTAATGGTAGTGGTAAATCCATACTAGCTAAAGCACTAGCAGGAGAACAAAAATTATTAACAGGAAAAGTTATCAATCAATTTAAATCTATAACCCGTATCTCGTTTGAACAGCTTCAAAAGCTGATTGATGATGAATTTAAGCGTAATAATACTGATATGCTAAGTGAAGGTGAAAATGATATAGGCTTAACTACTGAACAAATCATTCAAGAAAATAATTTTAATCAACAACTTTGTCAGCAATTAGCAACACAATTTGGCATTAGTCACCTATTAACCAGACGCTTTAAATACCTTTCAACGGGCGAAACACGCAAAACCTTAATTTGCCGAGCCTTGATGCAGCAACCTGATTTTTTGATATTAGATGAGCCATTTGATGGTTTAGATGTGGCATCACGTGCAAATTTAGCTAAAATACTTGCTGACCTTGCAAAACAAAACATTACTATTGTTCTTGTTCTAAATCGGTTTAATGAAATTCCTGATTTTATCGAAAATATTGGTATATTAGCTGATTGTCAACTCTTGAAAATTGATACAAAGAGCACAATATTAAACGATGCAACAGTTAAGCAATTAGCTGATTTGGAAAATATACCCAATATGCCATTACCAGAAGCTGATGAATCACCAACACGATTAGCAGATCAATTAGATCGAGTCATATTAAATAATGGCTATGTCCGTTATGACGATAAAACAATTATTAATGGATTAACTTGGCAAGTCAAAGCCAAACAAAATTGGCAAATTGTTGGACCTAATGGTGCAGGTAAATCGACGCTATTAAGTCTAATCACCGGCGATCACCCACAAGGGTATAGCAATGATCTTACTTTATTTGGTCGAAAACGTGGCTCGGGCGAAACCATATGGGATATTAAACGCCATATTGGTTATGTCAGCAGTAGCTTACATTTGGATTATCGTGTTAGTTCTAGCGTTAAAAATGTATTATTGTCTGGCTATTTTGATTCGATCGGTATCTATCAGGCTCCCAGTGATAGACAAGCTAAATTGGCTGATGAATGGTTACAGTTGTTAGGTTTACAGACGCAGGCGGATAATCCATTTCAATCGCTCTCTTGGGGACAACAACGATTAGTTTTGATAGCTAGAGCTTTAGTCAAACATCCGACACTGCTTATTTTAGATGAACCATTGCAAGGGCTAGACCATCTTAATCGAGAATTAGTCAAACGCTGGATAGATCGCTTAATTAGTGAAGGACATACTCAGTTACTCTTTGTGTCTCATCACGCAGAAGATGCACCTAAATGCATCACTCATCGATTAACTTTTGTTCATGACTTTGATGATAGCTATCAATATCGCTTTGAACAGTTAAGCGAAATAATTAGTTAAACCTATTAAAAACAGGTTTAAAAATAGGAAAAACCATAAAAATAAAATGGATTTTTTTATGAAAATTTATCTTGATATTTGAAAAAAGTTTATAAAGGTTACACTTATGAAGTTATCCCCGTTACCTGTGGATAACTCTGTGAGTAGTTTATTTAAAAAAGCGCTAACCTCAGTCACTATCAGGATTTTTCTTGATTTGATTGCAACTTAATCACGAAAATATTTTTTGTTTTATATCAATTGCTTATCATAAATCAAGGTATAAATTCATTAACTTTTTTATACATAAGAAAGGGAACTGAACGAAAAATAGAAGATTTTTAAAGGTCAAGTCCTTTTGGGGATAATTTTTATTAATAGGTAAAATATTAGGTTGTGATGTAATGAAAAAATTTAAATTATGTTCCGAATTTAAGCCTGCTGGTGATCAACCTGAAGCAATAAAAAAAATTAATCAAAATATTGAAGATGGAATTGCTCATCAAACATTATTGGGCGTAACGGGATCAGGTAAAACGTTTACTATGGCAAACGTTATTGCTACACATAACCGCCCAACAATCATTTTAGCGCCCAATAAAACACTGGCAGCTCAGTTATATGGTGAAATGAAGGCCTTTTTCCCTGAAAATGCGGTTGAGTATTTCGTATCTTATTATGATTACTATCAACCTGAATCTTATGTACCTTCAACCGATACATTTATTGAAAAAGATGCTTCAATCAATGAGCATATAGAGCAGATGCGCCTTTCTGCCACTAAATCATTACTCGAACGACGTGATGTGGTGATCGTTGCTTCAGTATCGGCAATTTATGGTTTAGGTGCGCCAGAAACCTATATGTCAATGATATTGCACCTAACAAAAGGCACGATAACCGATCAGCGTTCAATCTTAACTCGCTTGGCCGAATTGCAATACATGCGTAATGAAATCAACTTTAGTCGTGGTACGTTTCGTGTTCGAGGGGATGTGATAGACATCTTTCCTGCTGACTCAGATGAACTTGCAGTGCGCGTAGAGTTATTTGATGACGAAGTCGATCGTATTGTTATGTTCGATCCACTTACCGGTAATAGTATCAATGAAGTATCACGGATTACTATCTATCCAAAAACACACTATGTAACGCCAAGAAACATTATGGAAAATGCCATTGCGCAAATTAAACAAGAGCTTAAAGAGCGACAAAAAGTATTGTTAGATAACAATCGCCTACTGGAAGAACAACGTTTAACTCAGCGAACACTATTTGATATTGAAATGATGACCGAACTGGGCTATTGCTCTGGCATCGAAAATTACTCGCGCTTTTTAGCCCAGCGTAATCCGGGTGATCCGCCAGCAACGTTATTTGATTACTTGCCTCCAGACGGATTATTATTTATTGATGAATCGCATGTTGCAATTCCACAAATCGGCGCAATGTATAATGGTGACCGCTCACGTAAGCTTAACCTAGTTGAATATGGCTTTCGTTTACCGTCAGCGTTAGATAATAGGCCTTTAAAGTTTGCAGAATTTGAAAATATTATGCCACAAACCATTTATGTATCAGCAACACCTGCCAAATACGAAATTGAAAAATCAGGTGGTGAAATTATTGAACAAGTGGTTAGACCTACAGGATTATTAGATCCCATTATTGAAATTCGACCGGTTGCAACACAAGTTGATGATCTGTTATCTGAAATCAAAATTCGTATTAACAATGACGAGCGCGTTTTGGTGACCACACTTACTAAACGAATGGCAGAAAATTTAACTGATTATTTGTCAGAACATAATGTCAATGTCAAATATTTACATTCAGATATTAATACGGTTGAACGAATGGAAATTATTCGAGACTTACGTTTAGGGAAAGTGGATGTGCTAGTGGGAATTAACTTATTGCGAGAAGGTCTAGATATACCTGAAGTTTCTTTAATAGCAATATTAGATGCTGACCGTGAAGGTTTTTTGCGTTCTGAAAGCTCGCTCATTCAAACTGTAGGACGTGCAGCTCGAAACGTGAATGGTAAAGCGATATTATATGCTGATAGAATTACTCCAGCGATGAAAAAAACAATTGACGAAACCGCTCGCCGTCGTCAAAAACAGGAAAACTTTAATACAGCACATGGCATCACACCAAAATCAGTACGTAAAGAAATTAAAGATATATTAGAGGCCGGTTTAAGCACTAAGAAATCGACAGCTAAAGTACAAGCATTTGAGTCAGGTAAACCTTATCATTATGTTTCAGTTAAGGAAGTACAAGCAAAAGTGAAAGAACTTGAAACAATGATGTATGAAGCGGCTCAAAATCTTGAATTTGAAAAAGCGGGTGTACTACGTGATGAAATAAAAAAATTGCGTGCGGATTTTATTAAAGTATCTTAATGACGCATCTAAAAAGGAAAATATGATGACAATAACACGAATTGATCCCGATGATCGCTGGTCTGAAGCTGTGATTCATAATAACGTAATTTATTACACAAGTGTTCCTACTGAGCTTGAAAATGATGCTTATATACAAACCAAAAGTGCATTGGCTGAAATTGATAAAATATTAGCACGAGCCGATAGTGATAAATCACTTATATTGGATGCGACATTATTTTTGGTCAATAAAAGTGACTTTGCTGCAATGAATAAAGCGTGGGATGAATGGGTAGCTAAAGGGAGTGCGCCAGTTCGTTGCACAGTGCAAGCAGGCTTGATGAAAAAGGAATATCTGATAGAAATTAAAATTGTGGCTGCTGTAAAAGATTAACATTTCCATTATCGCCGATACTATTCGGCGGTATCACTTTGATTATTCAAATTATACTACCCTAACTCGGTGTATTTATTGCCAATAGATAAAATCGTGACTATCCCAATCCCCTAAATTTTAGTGTATACTTTACATACATCCTATTTTTAATTATTCAAACATTCGCTATGCACACTCAACCTAAAATTGCCATTGTCATGGGTTCTAAAAGTGATTGGGACACCATGCAACAAGCTGCAGATATCTTAGATGCATTGACTATTTGCTACCATGTTGAAATCGTTTCAGCACACCGTACACCCGATAAGTTATTTCGCTTTGCTGAAGATGCTAAACAAAAAGGCTATGATGTGATCATCGCTGGCGCTGGCGGTGCAGCTCATTTGCCCGGTATGTTAGCCGCTAAAACGCTTGTTCCTGTATTAGGTGTCCCGGTACAAAGTGCTGCATTAAATGGTGTTGATAGTCTTTATTCTATTGTTCAAATGCCTAAGGGCATTCCTGTTGGCACTTTAGCTATAGGTAAATCTGGTGCGGCTAATGCAGCATTACTTGCTGCGCAAATTCTTGCTTTACACGATCAAGATATTTATCAACGCTTATCAACATGGCGATTAACTCAAACTGATGAAGTGTTAAATCACCCAGATCCAAGAGTGGATGCATAATATGAAAACTCAATCTGTTTGTGTATTAGGTAATGGTCAACTAGGGCGAATGCTTAAACAAGCGGGAGAACCGTTAGGTATTAAAGTTTATCCTGTTGGATTAGATGCAGATCCTGCTACTATTCCATATCAACAGTCAGTGATCACAGCCGAAATTGAACGATGGTCAGATACCCCTTTTACGCAAATTTTAGCTAAGCATCCTCATTTTATTAATCGAGATGTTTTTCCGCTTATTGCTGACCGTTTAACTCAAAAACAGCTGCTTGATGAACTTGGTTTACCCACAGCTAAATGGTTTACGCTTAATCATTCTCAAGATTGGCCAACTTTATTTACTGAACTGGGTGATCTACTAATTGTTAAACGTCGAACGGGTGGTTATGACGGACGAGGACAATGGCGTATAGCTGTTAATCATCCAATCACCGTCTCAGACGACATTTATCAAAACGCAATTGTTGAGCAGGCTATTCCATTTGAAAAAGAGATGTCATTAGTGGGCGCGCGTAATGCAAAAGGTCAAACGGTATTTTACCCGCTTACCAATAATTTACACCAAGATGGCATTTTAAAAATGAGTGTTGTGCTACCAAACCAATTCCCTTTATTACAAACACAAGCCGAAAAAATGCTATCTGCCATTATGCATAAATTGAATTATATTGGCGTAATGGCAATGGAATGCTTCATTGTTGGTGATAAATTACTAATTAATGAACTGGCTCCACGGGTACATAATAGTGGTCATTGGACACAAAATGGTGCTTCGATAAGCCAATTTGAATTGCATCTTCGTGCCATATTAGATTTACCACTTCCTAAGCCAGACGTTTTTGCTCCATCAGTTATGGTTAACTTAATTGGTACAGAATTAAATCTTAATTGGCTATCTATCGACTTGGTACATATGCATTGGTACGAAAAAGAGGTCAGAGCAGGGCGTAAAGTAGGGCATTTAAACTTAACTCATAGCCAGTCTAGTCAATTATTAAAAGCGTTAGAAAATCTAATACCTCTATTGCCTAATGATTATCAAAAAAGTATTGAATGGGCAGAGCAAAAATTATAACAATTTAGCAAACTAAACTGGTTAAGACGATGAAATTAGAGATAGACCATGATCAACTTTAATCAAAAAATCAATTATCAACGTTATGCTAGCAAACAGCGTGAATCACTATCTGATGAATACTCAATAGTACGTTGTTTTGAAAGTGATCGTGGCCGCATCATTAATTCAGCAGCTATTCGTCGCCTACAACAAAAAACGCAAGTTTTTCCATTAGAACGGAATTCAGTGGTTAGAACGAGGCTTACTCACTCTATGGAAGTGCAACAAGTCGGTCGTTACATTGTCAAAGAAATTATCAATCGCCTTGGCAAAGTAGGAAAATTAAAAAAATATGGACTTGATAATTGCATAATGGCGATCGAAAGCCTAGTTGAAATGGCTTGTCTAATGCACGATATTGGTAATCCTCCATTTGGTCACTTTGGTGAGGCCGCCATTAATAAATGGTTTACACAACGCTTAGGTCTTGGCAAATCTACACTTTATCCAGTTCTTGAAATCAATGATAACGATGATGACAAAATAAAAGAAATTAAAACCAAAATTCGCCAAGATTTATCAAATTTTGAAGGTAACGCGCAAGCAATTCGTTTAGTTCATTCCATATTACGTCTCAATTTAACTTATTCACAAATTGCCTCGATTCTTAAATATTCTAAACCAGCTTATTGGTCAAATCAGGTGCCTGCTGAATTTTCTTACTTAATGAAAAAACCAGGCTATTATTTATCAGAAGAACCATTTATTGAAGAACTTTACAAACAGCTTGATATCAAACCATTTCATCGTTATCCATTAACTTACATTATGGAAGCGGCCGACGATATCTCATATTGTATTGCCGATCTTGAAGATGCTGTTGAAAAAAGAATCCTAACAGTAAAACAGCTTTACACCTATCTAGCAGAAGCATGGGGTCCAATTAAAAAAGGTGATTTGTTTGATACAGTAGTTAAACGCCCTTATGAAAACCTAACACAGAATGAATTTGATGCAATTGGCATCGATCAGTTTTTTATGTATCTGCGAGTCAACACCATAGGTAGACTGGTACCACATGCAGCCGAGCGCGTTATTGAAAATATTGAAGCCATTTATTGTGGCTCGTTTAATCATGCTTTACTTGAAGATAATGGTGCAGAATATAAATTACTTAATATTTTTAAAACAGTCGGCTTTAAACATGTGTTTAATCATGAATCGGTCGAAAATATCGAACTTCAAGGATACCGAATTATTAGCGGATTACTCGATATTTATAGCCCACTGCTTGATATGCCTACCGATGATTTTTTAAAATTGGTTGAGAACAAACATCACAAGGATTATCTTATTGAAACGCGCTTATATCATAAATTATCTTCAAAACATTGCGTTGCTTATGAGCAAGCAATTAGCAAACTTAAACCAGATGAAGCAAACTTTGCTTGCATGGAATTTTATTACCGATGTCGCTTACTACAAGATTATATTAGCGGTATGACTGACCACTTTGCTTATGACGAATATCGTAAACTAATGGTGACATTCTAATTTGCACGACATCCTAATTGAGTATAATTGTTTGGCACCAATAATACACATTGGCACCATATTAGTGCATAGCTAAGTGACAATATATCAAAGCAGACTTTTATTGTTTATATCTTTAATCAATTAAATTCAATCACTAAGCTTGAACTTTTATAACGGCTCACTTCCATTTCTCTTATCAATTCTACTTAAATTATGCGAAGTTATCTATTTTTGGCATGATCTTTGCAGTAATTGTGTTGTATTTCATATTTATTAGGAGCAATTGATGAAATTAGTTACTGTAGTAATAAAACCTTTCAAATTAGAAGAAGTTCGAGAAGCCTTATCCAATATAGGTATTACAGGATTAACAGTTACTGAAGTCAAAGGTTTTGGACGACAAAAAGGTCATGCTGAGCTATATCGTGGCGCCGAATATAATGTCAATTTTCTACCTAAAGTTAAAATTGACTTAGCTATTAGCGACGATCAGCTTGACGAAGTCATTAGTACCGTGGCTAAAGCAGCACATACGGGCAAAATTGGTGATGGCAAAATTTTTGTTACCTCACTTGATCATGTGGTACGTATACGTACAGGCGAAACCGACGACTCAGCACTTTGATTTATTGTTAAGGATATCATTATGTCAAAAAAAATTATTTTTTCTTTAGCGATTTTATTTTCAAGTTCCGCTTTTGCAAATGAAGTTGCCATAGTCGATAAAGCTGATAATGGATTTATGATGATCTGTACTGCTTTAGTACTTTTTATGTCTGTTCCCGGTATTGCTTTGTTTTATGGCGGTTTATTACGTTCCAAAAATGTACTATCAATGTTATCTCAAATTCTTGTAACTTTTTCACTTATTGCCGTGTTATGGATTACTTATGGTTATTCACTCTCCTTTGGTGAAGGAAATTGGTTTTATGGTAACTTTAACCATTTTTTATTAACAGGCATTGGAATTACGGATGTGTCAGGATCAATTTATGAACTCATATGGGTCGCATTTCAAGGATCATTTGCTTGTATTACCTGCTGTTTAATTCCAGGCGCTTTCGCAGAAAGAATTCGCTTTTCAGCCGTATTAATTTTTATGGTGTTATGGTTTACATTTTCATATATTCCTATGGCTCATATGGTATGGGGGGGCGGAATTTTAGGTGATGAAGGTGCGCTCGATTTTGCCGGTGGTACTGTAGTACATATTAACGCAGCGATTGCTGGAATTGTTGGTGCTTATTTAATTAAAAATCGTCTTGGTTATAATCGTGAACCACTAAAACCATTTAACTTGCCTTATGTTTATCTTGGTGCTGCAATTCTTTATATTGGTTGGTTTGGTTTTAATGCCGGCTCATCAACACATGCTGATGAAATCGCAGGTTTAGCCTTTATTAACACAGTTGCTGCAACTGCAGCTGCAGTTTTAGCATGGACATTAGCTGAATGGTTTTTACGAGGCAAGCCATCATGCCTTGGTTCTGCATCAGGTGTGATAGCTGGATTAGTTGGCGTAACACCTGCTGCCGGCCTTGTTGGTGTTGGTGGTGCAATGTTAATTGGTTTTATTTGTGGATTTGCAGGGGTATGGGGAGTATCAACACTCAAAAGAATGCTAAAAGTTGATGATACATGTGACGTATTTGGTGTGCATGGCGTATGTGGTATTGTTGGTTGTATATTGACTGGTATTTTTGCATCAGAATCTCTTGGGGGAGTTGGTTATGCAGAAGGTATCACAATGGTAAGTCAAGTAGGGATCCAATTGATGAGTGTTATTACCTGCGTAATTTGGACTACGGTGGTGGCTTATATTGCTTATAAAATTGCAGATGTTTGTGTTGGCTTAAGGGTGTCAGAAGAACACGAACGGGAAGGTCTTGACATAAATAGTCATGGCGAAAGCGCTTTTAATAATTAATTATCAAGTAAGAACATAATTAATTAATCAGTTAAAAATAATAAGTCACTTAAACTAAAATAATTTACAGGATTTTAATCCTGTAAATTATCGCTTTGATTCATTATTGTTAATAAGCATCCTTTTTTAGTTGTTCCAAAGTATAATGTTATTATTTCAGACAACGGTGTCGCCAGAACAATATTAACGAAATTACAAAACGATAAATGTGTGCGTTATTTAATATTTTGGTGAGGCTGACTGATTATTTTTTATTTTAAACGTTTATATGCGGAAAAATGCTTCATGATCAAAACCCTCCAAAAACTCATAAGGCGTTTTACCGAAAATCGCTTAAGCTTTGGCTTTCTATTTTTTGAATCTTCTAATATTGGCTGATTATGCTATATCTCCACTAAAGTGCGTATTACACTTTTCCAGTTTTCCCATTCGTCTGTGGGTAGGTCTAGTAAATTTCTAGTTTATTTGATTGGTTGTTATCTGTTTTAACAAATAGATATTTGCCAGTATTTTAATATTCACATCCGTTATCCGAATAAATACTCTTTAGTCTGTTTTTTAGTAGTTTCTCAAATTACTGCAAACAACACGAGTAATTCCTATATATAAACTGTTTACAAATGTTTGTTATTTTATTTTAAATTTTATTTAAAAAATTTTTATATAAAAAGGTAGATAAATTTTTTTTTAACGTTATACTGCCGTAAATTCGTGTAATTAAACTTTAATTAGTTAAAAAAGCGAATATAAAAACGATTTATCAGGAAAAAATTGAAATATAGGATGTTATGCAGTACAACTTTTTTTATCAAATTTGGCAACATTATGTTTTAAATGTTTCTAAATACCTATCAGGCATTATTTGTACCACCCACTTATTTAATAAACATACACAAAATTGTCGCAAATACTTTTTAATAAATGTTAACAAGTGGCTATGTTTTGAACTAAAGCCGCGATTACAATTATATAAATGCTCACAATGTTACTTATTTACCTTGACCATGTTATTGTTATTGTCGTACCCATTAAATACACAAGCGTTATCGGCTACTACAACAAATATAATTCAAGGTTCAGCACCGTATTTAACGTTTGATGGTGGTAAAACTAAAGCTACCACGACGGAAGAGCTGTTAAGTATCACCTTATCAGATGGCACCACTATCACGCCAGCAACAAATACTTCAACCGCGGCTAATCCCATAGTCTTACCTAATGCTGGCGAGACCTTGGCTAATGTTGGCATGTTTGTTCCAACATCAACAGACTCAATAGAATTACAGGAACTAATTAATGGCTCCTATAACTTTTGGCGTGATGATGATGGTGATGGACAGGGAGAAAGTGGTTTAACTGCAACAGGTAGTTTAAGTATTAATCTCACAGATAGACATAATCAAAAAGTTAGTCGCAATCATGCCTTAGATATTTGCGGAGCGCCTTATAAAATGGTGTTAAGCAACACCAATGGTATGTTAATGACACAGTACGGTGTTCCTAATAGAAGTACTTTCAGCGCTGGTTCTGTAAGTTACTTCATCACTCCGATTTTAACTCCTAAAGTCTGCTATATTAAGGCTGGAGATTTAGAGTTAGACATAAATCAGTTCGCTGGCCCAGCAGGTATGTGGAATCCAGATAAGGGGTTTATCTCATCTGGTAACTTTCCGACTACGGGTATTAATGGTTTATTCTTTGATTTATACATAGAAGGTAGTAGTCGACTAAATTGGCCAACTATCAATAATGCAGGTATAACTGTTAACATGAAACCCAATGCGACAGGTAGCAGTGTGCGAATCACATTAACTGGTCCAACGGTGAATGGAAATCGAAACTCAATTAGCAAACCAAACTTACCTCAGACATTCGAATTAGTCGGTTACGATCGCAGTGGCAAAGCAGTGATCAAATATGGATTTGTATTGCAAAAGTGGTTTGTCAATCGTGGAGACAGATTTGCTTTATTTTCTTCACATGAAAACTGGTGTAAGGCATTAGGTTATAGAGTTATACAGGTTAAAGATGTCACCAACGCAAACTGTACTGGTCTGCATAGCAGTTGTCAAAGTGCCAAACCATCCTCAGTTGGCAATCATTACCATCGACGAATTGGCGGCGGCTTGCTTAGCGAGTGGGGGTACGCGATGGAATACACGGATTTAGTAGGTTTACCCTCAGATAATGCATACTGGACAAGCGATGTAGTAGCAGGTAACCAGCTTGTTGTCACCGCGGTTGGAGGTCAGGTTAAAACAAGAAAGCCTAACCAAACTGCGTACGGAATGTGTGTCTACCCTTAAATTTTAGCGTTTAATCCGAGGACATGTTTATTTAAATTAAGTAGTCAAATAGGTTGCCCCAGCATGAGAGGGCAACCGAGTTGGCAACATTGGCAGCTAATGCGTTTTTCATGCAAAAATACTACCATCGCCCCCTATGAAAGGCTAATTATTGTTGATAACTATGATATCTCCTCGAGCTCTGTCGATATCAAGCGTCCAAGTATGGATTCCAAATTCAATCAATACCGTGATTTTTGTCATTACTTTTGTTATTGTTAAATTTAATCATCCCAAAGCATAATGGCATTATCTTCAGTTAAGATTAAAGGTGGAGCAAAAAGATACTCTTTTACTTTAGTCGGTAAAACCTGCATATCATTAAAATTAAATTGCAATTCTGGATAAACATCAGCGATTTCTTTTATCCGAGTATTTAGTAATTCCTTTATTTTATTTGACTCTTTGGCAATGGCGAGGTCATCTTTTAGCATACCAATTTGTTTTTTATGATGTTCTGACTCAAATATCTCGTGAAAAACAAAAGAAAACTCCCCTTTATTGACCCTATTGTCATCGTGATACTCCCTATATTCAGAATGGTGTAATTTAAGTTCCTTAACACGCAAAGCAATAATCTCATCAATATGATCAGTATAATAATTTAATGTCGGATCTAAATAGGCAAGTGTTCTGTGCTCAGGTATTGAATCATTACTATGTACTAAGGTAAATAAAGGTTTTTTATATATCTTCATTCTGTAACTTCCTTTTAATTAGGATAAAAAGGTAACAAGATCATTCAATAACAAAAATCGATTGTTACTTTTTATGTAAAAAATCTCAGGTTAACATAATGCTTAAATATAAAAATAAAAAAATTCAAATACTTAATGATATTTATTATTAGATATTAAAATTAATGAATTTAAATTTAAAAGCACAAAAGCTTAAAAAATAAAACACCATTAGGAACGGCTACTATCAGGAAAACGGTTTAGACTGTAACAAATAGTCTTATTTACTTGTAAGCCTTATTTAAAGGCTAATTACGAAGTGTGAGCAACACGACAAAACACTTTATACTAGAATAAAATATCTCAATAAACGAATGGCGGGCTATTTAAAATAGTAAATGAATACCATTTAATAAGCACACTCATATGAGACAAATTTTATTTTGGAGAGTTCAATAATTTTGCTAGATTTAACCTTTTGGTTCAAGATACATTCTTAAAATGTTACCAACAAACACGCTATAGCGCCGAAAAATCTACCATAATAAATTTTAACTTATTTGACTATTAAAGCTATTAAACGCAAGATGCTCATCAAATCCCTTATTTTAATTAAACGAGCAATATTAGTAAGCTTGATAATCAGGTTATAGATATAGTGATGATTGACTCGATTTTAAATACCTTTCGGTATTTTTATTTTATTATTTTTGTAATTTGATCATATTAGCAAATTAACAGGCAGGATTTTTGCCCTGCCCAATAACCTAAAATCAGTCGTATTTTTTGACATGCATTAAGTTAGGCAAAGCAATTGCCAATAGAATAATACCGACCCCAATCCATTGATTAAAATGGACCGCTTCTTGCAAATAAAAATATGAACAAGTCACTGCGACAGGCAGTTCTGCTGCTGATAATATAGCGCTTAATGAAATTCCGATTCTAGGGATCCCCACTGAAAATAAAAAAGGAGGCAGTACAGTTCCAAGCAATGCTAATAAAAATCCTAATTGATATAGCTTATCGTTAATATCAAGTTTGAAGAAAAACAAAGGTGGAAAAATTAAAAACGTAATAATACATGCGCCAGTAATCATCAATGCACTTTTTTCGAGTTTAGGTAGCTCATTACCAATATTGCTGCTAGTGCTAATAAAAAGCGAATACATTAGCGCAGCTAAAAAACCAAAAAAACAGCCTGTTAAATTTAAAGTAATATCTTGGTTAAACAAGCCAGCAGCCAAGCTACTACCCAATATAATTACAATTACTGTTGCAAGTTGAATAATCGTAGGTTTATTTTTAAAAATAACAAAATCAATAATGACGCTAATCCACAAATATTGCATTAATAAAATAATGGCAATTGACGCCGGCACTAGTTGTACACATTGGTAATAACAGATGCCTACCAAGCCTGGAAAAAGACCAACGGCACAAACTTTCCATTTTTTTGTTGATTGCATTTTTTTTATGTTCGTCGTTGCTGATGATGTGTTAGTTGGTGCTGATTGTTTGGTTTTGTGTATTTTTTTTACGATAAAGTGAATACCCCACAACATTAACATTCCAAAAAAACATTGGATACCCGTCACTTCACCTAAGGAATAGCCCGCTTTATACGCAGTTTTCACAATAGAGGAGAGCACGCCAAAACTACATGCCCCTAAAAAAACCAGAAAACCACCTAAAAATTTATATTGCATATTTAAATCTCATCAAACTAAAAAATATTGTAAAAAATCAAAAATAAAAAACAATAAAAACCCTCAGGGGCGATTGTTTTTCAATCTCCCCAGCGGATTTTTAATAAATTAAATTAAAAAATGAATTAAAATAACATGATAAATAATATTTTAAAATTCATTAATCTGAATAGATAAATGGTTAGATATCAGATTGGTTTTTAGTATGTTCATAATTAAATGAATAATAAAAAACAACACCAATTACGAGCGCATAAGATGCAAAAATTAACCAAATTGTTTGCCAATCTTTAGTCCCCTCGTGTGTACACATATTAACCACAACACCACTTAAAATTGAACCAAAATAAGCGCCAATACCATTGGACATTGTCATAAACAGCCCTTGAGCACTAGCACGAATATCAGCGCTGACCTCTTTTTCAATAAAAATAGACCCTGAAATATTAAAGAAGTCAAATGCGCACCCATAGACAATCATTGAAAGCATTAATAGCACAAATCCAAAAGGTGTTGGATCGCCAAATGCAAACAAACCAAATCTAAGTGTCCAAGCAATTAAGCTTATCATTATGACTTTTTTTATGCCAAATTTTTTGAGGAAAAATGGGATAGTCAAAATAAAGGCAACTTCAGCCATTTGCGAAACAGATAATAAGATAGCAGGGTATTGCACAATCAAACTATCTTTAAACTCTGGAATTTTAGCAAAATCATGTAAGAAAGTGCTACCGAAAGTATTGGTAATTTGTAATATTGCGCCAAGTAACATAGCAAAAAGAAAAAATACCGCCATGACTGGTTTTTTGAATAATACAAAAGCATCTAATCCTAAATAAGAAATCCACGGCTGTTTTTGACTTTTAGATACAGCAATATTGGGTAATGTTGCACTATAAATCACAAGTAAAACCGAAGCAGCGCAGGCAACATAAAGCTGAGCATTGCTCAACTCGAATTTGCATAAGCTAACAGTCCACATTGCGATAATAAAGCCTACTGTGCCAAATACTCGTATTTTAGGAAAGACAGCGACAGTATCTAAGTTTGCTTTATCTAAGCAGTGATAACTAATTGAGTTAGATAAGGAAATCGTTGGCATAAATGCTAACGCATTACCTAACATCACCCAAAATAAAATGGCTGGATCAGTTACCGATGCGGCATAAAAAAGCGCAATAGCACAAACAGAATGGCAAAATAGATAAAGATATTTAGCTTGCAAAAACTTATCGGCAATGATGCCAATAATAAATGGTGTAATTAATGCGGCTAAACCTTTAGTACTAAAAATCATCGATACTTCAACACCTGAAAAGTGTAAGGCATTAAATAGATAAGCACCAAAAGTAGTTAGCCAACTTCCCCAAATAAAATATTGGAAAAACATCATTATTTTTAATCTATTTTTTATGTTCATTGTTTATTCCTAAAATAAAGTGAACTTTTTATAGAAAATCAAATATAAAAGTATCACTTAAAAGCGTTCAATCGTTTTTGTAATAAGTTGTAAAAAGGTTGCTTTAACGCGTTCTGCCGTTTCAATGACTTCTTCGTGCCCTAATGGTTGATCTAAAATGCCACAAGCCATATTGGTTAAGCACGAAATACCAATGGTTTTAATGCCTGAATGGTGCGCTATAATTGCTTCCGGTACGGTTGACATCCCCACTGCATCGGCACCTAACACGCGAATCATTCTAATTTCAGCAGGTGTTTCATAAGTTGGACCTGTCCACCAAGCATAAACACCTTGTTGTAAATTAATATTCAGTTCTTTAGCTACATCAATCACGGTTGAACGCAATTGCTTGTTATAAAGCTCACTCACATCTAAAAAACGCACACCTAAATCAGGATTATTTGGTCCAATGAGCGGATTATTAGCCGTAAGATTGATATGATCTGTAATGAGCATTAAATCTCCCGGTTTAAAACTGGTATTGACTGCACCACATGCATTAGTGATAATTAATTTTTCAACGCCAAGCATTTTCATCACACGAATAGGGAAAGTGACTTGATCTAATGAAAATCCTTCATAATAGTGAAAGCGTCCTTTCATTGCCACGACGGTCTTATCACCGCATTTGCCAATAACTAATTCATTAGCATGACCTACCGCTGCTGATTTGGCAAAATGTGGAATTGTGTCATAAGGGATGTGAACAGCATCTTCAAGGGTATCGGCAAAAGGCCCTAAGCCTGAACCTAAAATAATTCCAATAGTTGGTTTTTTGTCCGTGTGTTTTTGAATATAGTTAACGGCTTGTTGAATATCAGAAGTTTGATGCATGATAGTATCCTTTCAAAAATTAAATGTTATAAAGTAAAATAGAATGAATAAACAGTTTGAACCGATTAATTAGTTCAGTTAGACAATAAACTTATAAAATAATTAAAAAAAGTAATGATGTATATTATGAAGATTTTCGCTTAATAAAGAAAGATACGAATTGCGATATCTTAGAATGAATTAAATAATGAGTTTTTTTATTTTTATTATTCAACTTATTAAGTTAAAAATTAATTTGATCCATCAATATGGGTTAATACTAAAATCGTCATTAAGCTAGGCGATCATCGCCAGAATAGATTACCCCTTTATCGCCTCTAAAAAATCCCAATAAAGTTAAATGGCACTGTTTAGCCAAATCAACGGCCATTGAGGTTGCTGCCGAAACCGCTAATAAAAATTCCACACCACACTTGGCCGTTTTTTGCACCATTTCGTAGCTGGCGCGGCTTGAAACCAATACCACACCATGTTGATAGTTAGGATTATTAGGTAATTGCATTGCTCTAAAACCAAGCAGTTTATCTAATGCGACATGCCGGCCGATATCTTCAAACCCCGCCATAAATTGGCCTTTCAAATCCAGCCACACAGCGGCATGAGTGCAACCCGTTTGTTGACCCACTTGTTGAACTTGCAATAAGCCATTTAAGCTGTCACTAAAATCAGCTAACTTAATTTGATTTATTCGTGGCAAAGTGGGGATGACTTGACAAACTTGCTCTATCTGTTCAGTGCCACAGATGCCACAACCTGTGCGTCCTGTTAAATTACGGCGCTTTTCTTTCAGTTCACTAAAGCGTCGCGACGAAAGTTCAATCTGGACTTCTATACCTTTTGGGGTATCAATAATATCAATGCCATAAATATCATTAACCGATTGAATAATATTTTCAGTTAACGAAAATCCCATTGCAAAATAGTGCAAATCTTTGGGGGTTGCCATCATCACGACATGCGAAATACCGTTATAAATTAACGCAACAGGTTTTTCGATAGCGATCACATCAGATTGAGTGTTTTGCAACTCACTATTTTTAAATTTTTGTACTAGAATTGATTCAATACCGATCGCCATGATTTGTCTCTTGTTAATTGGCTTGTAATTAAAACGACTATATAAGCACAAGCTCAAATGTGAATTAACCTAACAAACGTTAACGCGTGTAAGTTTCTATCAATAGATAGCATACTTAGCGCTAAGTAACCAATATTATGGTAAAATAGTTGACCATAATCAATTCATAATTCACAAACATAAGCCTATGTCATTACACGAAATCACACTGGCCATTATGCAGTTTATTGAGCATCATCAAATTTGGGCATTGCCAATTATATTTTTATTAGCATTTGGTGAATCATTGGCAATCATCTCGCTTTTGGTTCCTGCAACTGCCATTTTATTTGGGGTAGGGGCTTTAATTGGTGGAGGCGCAATATCGTTTGTACCGGTATTAATTGTTGCTACGGCAGGCGCTGTAATTGGCGATTTACTTTCTTATTGGCTAGGAAAACACTATCATCAACAAGTTATTGCTTCATGGCCACTTAATAAGCACCCGAAATTAGTTTATCGTGCCGAACAATTCTTTCAAAGTTATGGAACATTTGGGGTATTTATCGGTCGTTTTTTTGGACCACTACGCGCAATTGTGCCATTAATAGCTGGCGCAATGCACATGCCAGCCACCAAATTTAATTTAGCCAATATTGCTTCTGCGCCAGTTTGGGCATTTGTATTGCTTGCACCAGGTGCGTTTGGTGTGCCTTGGCTAGAAACACTCTTTGGTTAAAGCGTGCCTATGGTATAACTACGACGTCCACTTTTGCGCCCCAGTGCTTCTAAATTGGTTTGCAATGGTGGGAATGGTAGCGTCAAATGATGTTTACGATAAGCTTCAAGTATCAATTTATGTATAGCGCTTCGCAGTAACATTCGGTGTCCCATTTCAGCAGCAAAAACACGTAATTCAAACAACTGAATGCCTTCTTGGATATCTACCAAAAATACTTGTGGTTCAGGATCGTTAAGCACATATTCACATTCATCTGAGGCTTGTTGTAAAAGTTTGATAACCAGATCACTATCAGCATCGATAGTTGCGGGAATGGTTAATACAATCCGAGTGATCGAATCTGATAACGACCAGTTCACCAATTGTTCGGTAATGAAAGCTTTATTGGGCATCACAATTTCTTTACGATCCCAATCAACAATGGTAATTGCTCGGGTATTAATTTTGGTGATATTACCGGTCAAATCGCGAATTGTCACAGTATCGCCAATGCGCACCGGTTTTTCAAATAAAATGATTAAACCAGAGATAAAATTGGCAAATATTTCTTGTAAACCAAAACCTAACCCTACACCTAGTGCAGCAATTAACCATTGAATTTTAGACCAGTCGATACCAATAAACGAAAACGCAATCATACTACCTATCATTAAGGTAATATATTTTGAAACCGTCGAAATTGCATAACCTGTTCCTGGGGCTAAATCTAAATGCTGTAAAATGCCTAACTCCAATAAAGCAGGCAGATTTTTGACGAGTTGCACGGTAATTGTCATCACTAAAATTGCAATGCATACCGCACCAAGGGTGATGTATTGTTCAATTTCGGTACCATTAACAATGGCACTGGTTCCCCATAGCTTAATATTATTCATAAAAGCAAAAGCCGAATGCAGTTCAGACCACAGCAAAATCATAGTAATGAGCGCAATCATCATAATAATCGATCTAACTAAATGTAAAGATTGGGCACTGATAACATCTAAATTAATAACAGGTTCATCGACACTTTCGTTCAGTGAGTTAAGATCATCTTCTTGTGATTTTGCCCGATGCATCCGTTCTAAACGGCGTTGCTTGGTGCGTTCAAATTCAATACGGCGCTTTTGGATCCACATCCAACGCCGAATCATAAAATAAATAACTAACAGCGCAAACCAGATAATAACCGAAGCTTCAAGGCGACCTAATAACACTTGTGCTGTTGATAAATAGCCCAAACAAGCAGCAATAATGGCGAGCCATGGTGCACTTAATAAGATAAACCACAAAATATGACTTAATAAATTATCGCCCGAACCTTTTTTATCGATATACAGAGGCACGCCAGCGCGATGAATGGCATTAGTCATAAACACTAAAGCAAAGCAAAGAAAAATAAACGCCGTACGACCAATTGTGGCAGCAAATTGGCGGTTGTTATACTCATCAAAGCTCATCACTATCATCACTAATGGAATCACAAGCCAAATTGAAAGCTGATAATATTTCATTGCCGAGCGTACGCTACGTTCAGACCAACCAAAATGGCTAATAAACAGCCCATTAGATGAAGCAAAGTGCGCTGAAATAATAAACACCCACAAAATAGGCGCTGCTGCATTTACACCATAACCTAATGCATATGCAACAGGATAATCCCAATTAATTTGCAATGCATAACCAAACACTGCCCACAAAATTGGCACCGGTAACGCCATAATTAATGAAAAGATAACTACTTTTAGGGTTAAAGAATAACTATCTTGTGTTACTTTACCCACGCGGCTGGCTGATTTAGTTAAAAAGGTATTATATTTGGTGCGCATTTTAAAATGCGTAAACACAAAGAGTAACGATAAAATGATTAAAAATAGCGGCTTGGGTGCACTTAGTACTTCAGTACTGGCATTATAAAGTTGTGAAAGGGTATCGATTGAAAAAATGACATAAACTACATCTTTAGCTAAATTGATTGGATAACTCAAGGATATTGGATTAACATCCGCCACCCAAAAGAAGTACCTATGTGCGGCATCGTTCACTTCATCAATCGCATTAGTTAATTGTTTATTAGCAATTTTTAATTTGGTCAATTCTAAAATGGTGGTATCAGTACCTGAAATAAGCGTCTTAAGTAATTCGGACTGTTCCCGAATTAAACGGCGATATTGTGTTGCTTCTTTGAGGTTATTAAGCGGACTTGTTAAGGTTGGATAATCGTCTAAAGCAGTTAAAATATTACTATAATTAAGTTGTTGGGCTTTGGCCTCGGCAATTTCGGCATCTAGTGCTTGCGATTTAGGTTTTTCAGGTAAGCGCAATAATTGTTGACGTAAGGTTTCACCCAGAGCGGTTGAAAAGCTCAACCACTCACCTTGCTCGTCAAGCGTTGCTAGCGTATTTTGTACGTGTGAAATCTGCGTAGTGATATTGTTTTGCTCATTAACGATGCTGGTTAAATGCGTTTTTTGTAACTCCATATTTTGCCGGAGTTCATCATTTTTATCACTCAATTGTTGAACAACTTGCGAAAGATCATCCTCGCTATTAATGATGGGCGTGGTTTCTTCGGCAAAGGTTAGTGAAGAAAACAACACAGCAGCAAAGCATAAAAAACCACGAATCCACATAAAGTTATATCCTATTAGCTAATTTTTGACCTACACGTGCAACATTGCCCACCTTAAGGTGGCTTTCAAACTCAATTGCATTTGATGCAAATAATGTAATCACTGTCGACCCCAATTTAAAGCAACCCATATCTTGCCCTTTTTGTAATTTGACTTCACCTGAATATGTCCAACGTTTCATGACACCCTCGCGCGGCGGCGTAATGACACCTTCCCAGGGTACTTCAATGCTACCGACAATGGTTGCGCCGACTAAAATTTGCGCCATTGGTCCAAACTCTGTTTCAAAAAGGCATATTACACGTTCATTACGTGCAAAAATATTTGGAATGCTTTCCGTTGTCGCCTTATTGACTGAAAACAGTGAACCGGGCACATAAATCATCTCACGCAAAACACCATCGCAAGGCATATGAAAGCGGTGATAATTTTTAGGTGATAAATAAGTGGTTGCATATGAACCATTTTTAAAAAACTTGATCATATCAGGATGACAAGCAAGCAGTGATTCTAAAGAATAAAAATGTCCTTTAGCCTGTAACAGCTGGGTATCTTGAACGGTACCAAACTGACTAATAACGCCATCAGCCGGCATAACAACCACACTATCGGTAGCATCAATTGGGCGTGCATCTTCTTTTAATTCGCGAGCAAAAAAATCATTAAAGCATTTAAACTCTTTAACATCGCTAATTTTTGCTTCGCTCAAATCCACTTTATACAGTTTACAAAAGCCCATAATCATCCATGTAGTCACTTTTCCCAACTGCTTTTTTGCTAGCCATCCAAATGTGACGGTTAATAGCTGTTTAGGAAGAAGATACTGAATAATTGCTTTTAACTGATTTAACATATATAACTCTCAAAATTACGGTAGAAACGTTGCATTATACCAAGTTTTATATACAAAGTGTAAAACTCATAAAATCAATAATATGTAATATTTATAACTAAATAAATTAAAACAACACAAAAAACACCAAATTATCAATAATAAACACCGGAATTAAAATGCATATTGACCATTTCATATAGCCAAAAAAGCTTGGCATATTGATTTTGTTTTGAGTAGCAATACTTTTGACCATAAAATTAGGAGCATTGCCGATGTAGCTAAGTGCCCCCATAAAAACCGATCCCATTGAGATAGCAAGCAAGGTCTTTTGTAACGTGGTCATCAAAGTATTGGCATCGCCCGAAGCTAGATTAAAAAACACCAAATAAGTTGGCGCATTATCTAAAAAACCCGACAACAATCCAGATAACCAAAAATACATGCTATTAATGGGATCGCCTTGAACTGTGGTAACTAGTGATAGCAAAGGTGCTAAAGCGCCATCGTTACCAGCACGCAAAATGGCTAGCACGGGCACAATGGTGATAAAAATTCCCATAAACAGCTTGGCTACTTCGATAATAGGTTCCCAATTAAATTCGTTACCTGCGCGTACTTGTTTGGGCGTGATTAATATTGAAATGAGGGCAATTATAATAAACATAATATCACGAATTAAATTGGGTAAAGTAATATGCGAACCCAGAATCTCAATGTTAACTGATGAGCGCCAAATGCCTGACATTAGTACACAAGTGATAATTGCTAGCAATAAAAGAAAGTTGCTTACACCATAAACCTTAATAGTGCTAGCTTTTGGAGTCGAAGTTAGCGCAAGTGAATTACCGTATTGGATGCGAAAGTAGTGGCAATCAATCTTATAATAAATTGCTAATAACAAAATTGAACTAAGCAAAACTGGCAACAGCATATGCTTAACCGTCCATCCAAAATTAACGCCTTTTAAAAAACCAATAAATAAAGGTGGATCGCCTAGTGGCGTTAGTCCACCACCAATATTTGCCACTAAAAAGATAAAAAAGACAATCGTATGTACGGCGTAATTTCGATCACGATTAGCTCTAATTAGCGGTCGAATCATTAACATAGCAGCGCCAGTTGTTCCCATGATTGACGCTAACAAAGTTCCTATTGCCAACAAACTAACGTTTAACTTAGGCGTACTAAGCACATCGCTCTTAATTAAAATCCCCCCCGAAACAGTAAACAGTGCTAGCAGTAATAAAATAAAAGGGATGTATTCCGCTATTATTGCATGAACGGTAAGATGAATTGTTGTTTGCAAACCAAAAAAGCATAAGGCAAACAGCAAAAAAAGCATCGTCCAACATATTGTTATTTTGCCATAATGATGGTGCCATAATCGCGGCAAAAATAATGGCAATAACGCAATAGAAAGCAAAATCCCCACAAAAGGGATCCCCCAACAAATTGATAAATCATCACCGCTAAAATCGACAGCAAAAAGGTCAAAAGGTAATAGTGTTAAAACGATAAAGGAATAGAGGGTTTTCATTAAGGTTGGTATTTTGATTTTAAAGTGACGCAAATTATAACAAAGTGTTTGAAGTTTATCGAATTCTAAGATTCTTAGTAAGGATTGGGGGATAATATTGTAACGGAATTTAATAATATAAAACCACCCCCAAAAATTATTCCCCAAAGCCCGCCAATATAGGTTGACTCGATCTTTAACAAAACTTTACAAATTTTTAACGGGAAAACTAGCGCATTATTAATCAAGCGGTTATAATTTAAGCGCCTTCAAAGCAAGGAAAAGCTCGTGAGTTGAGCAGTTGGCTATAAAAAATGTAAATAAAACAATAAATTACTTGACAGGATTATCGAAATGCGTTACCATTTATGGCATCTGGCATCTGGCATCTGGCCTGCCAAACCTATGCCCTAAATCTTTTTCAATTTCACCGTAGTCTAAATCAGACTCAATTCTTATTTTTATCACCGAAGTTATTGAGTTTAGCGAACTCGCCGAGTTTATCGGTAGGGCTATCTACAAGGCCGAGGGGCTTATCTTTTCTATCTAAATTATCAAATTTACTTAGATTATTTAGATTAACTAAATTATGGTTGTTCTTCGTGCCATTGTTTTTGTTGTCATATACACAGAGTTCTATGGCATTAACGGCGTCTACATCAAGGTATATTGAGGGCAGTGCGCCATATTTAACGTTCGACGGTGGCCGAACAAAGGTAACAGATACAGACAGTTTATTGTTTATTAAGTTGCAGGATGGTCGGGTTATCACGCCGTCTACTAATCCATCAAGTGCAACAAATCCAATAAGATTGCCTTATGTAGGTAGCACTTTGGGTCATATAGATATGATAGTCCCATCAACAGCTAGTTCAGTGAGTTTAAGTGATTTAGTCACTAGGTATAATTATTGGGGAGATGATGATGGAGATGGACAGGGTATAAATGGTGTTACTGCTACAGGGGATATATCGGTATCGTTTACGGATAAGGATGGC
>NZ_JBXSQG010000003.1:0-218499 GCF_057063545.1 Gilliamella sp. X-23 | reverse complement strand
TTGGGTTGGTGGATAAAATGAATTGAGTGCAGTGGTTTCGGACGTTTTGACCTTTAGTGAATAAAATAGCTCTCGTGACCACGTCCGAGCTAAGGGAATTAAAGCGAATTCCCTTAGCAATCCCGCGTTTGGCTGCAGAATGTGGCCTACGGCTGCCCTCCGCCGCCGCTCGGTCTTAACGCACCGGCTATGATTCGCTCCCGGCGAAGCATATCCTCGCCAAACATCCCTGTTTGGCGTGCTAACCTCGCTCTGTTGTCGGCACATTCTGACGCCGGAATAAGACAAATAACATAATCTTAGGTGTTTTGGGTGAATTTTTTTGTTAAAAAGCAATGTAATTACATCCAAAAAGTGGTCAGGAAAGGTATTGATTTTATTGAAGTTTTTATTTTTGTATTTTTAAGGAAAATCAACCGCTTACATAACCTAAGCAAAGCGCCGACATACAACAAATCAACAAAACCACAAATAGCACCCTTAACCGCTCCAAACCCTTTTTCTAACGACAATTTAAAATTAAATAAAATCAATAAATTATAAAACACCTTAAAAAAAGGGTTTTCAAAACCAAAATTGTTGTTTATCTTTATATAGCAAGATTTATCAAATCTTGAGTTCTACTTTAACGCCGTGTAGGCGGTTTAGAAAATATAAACCTTGATCATGATGAAGATAACTCTCTTTAACGCCGTGTAGGCGGTTTAGAAATTTTGTGCTTGGAATTCTTCTTCTGTGATAATCTTTAACGCCGTGTAGGCGGTTTAGAAAAATCTACATCGCTTTCTGAGCTATCTCCTCCACCTTAACGCCGTGCAGGCGGTTAATTCAAATAAAATCAATTATATAACTATAAAAACATAATATCTTCCAAAAAAGGATGGTTATGTTGTTTGTCTTGTTCCGGCGTCAGAATGTGCCGACAACAGAGCGAGGTTAGCACGCCAAACAGGGATGTTTGGCGAGGCTATGCTTCGCCGGGAGCGAATCATAGCCGGTGCGTCAAGACCGAGCGACGGCGGAGGGCAGCCGTAGGCCACATTCTGCAGCCAAGCGCGGGATTGCTAAGGGAATTCGCTTTAATTCCCTTAGCTCGGACGTGGTCACGATAGCTATTTTGTTCACCAAAGCTCAAAACGTCCGAAACCACCGCACCCAATCCATCCTATTCACCAAAAAAAAGGCCTGATTTTCCGCTAAAAATGTGTCAGGAAACGTATTGATTTTATTAAAGTTTTTCCGCTGTTTTTTTTAACAAAAACCGCCTAATAAAAACACAACAACCCATCCCAAAAACAATGGTTATGTTATTTGTCCTATTCCGGCGTCAGAATGTGCCGACAACAGAGCGAGGTTAGCACGCCAAACAGGACGTTTGGCGAGGCTATGCTTCGCCGGGAGCGAATCATAGCCGGTGCGTTAAGACCGAGCGACGGCGGAGGGCAGCCGCAGGCCACATTCTGCAGCCAAGCGCGGGATTGCTAAGGGAATTCGCTCTAATTCCCTTAGCTCGGACGTGGTCACGATAGCTATTTTGTTCACCAAAGCTCAAAACGTCCGAAACCACCGCACCCAATCCATCCTATTCACCAACCCAAAAAGGCCTGATTTTCCGCCCAAAAATCGGTCAGAAAAAGTATTGATTTTATTAAAGTTTTTTCTGGCTGTTTTTTTTAAAAAACATTCCCTAAACAATCTGCCCCTTATCAATCCTATAATCTAAATTAACACTACTTATTTAAAATATTATACATAACAGCTAAACGTAATAATTTATGATTTACTCGTTTTGAGTCCACCTAATAAAATTTTTTAAAAAGTTAATACTAAACATCTACCCTTAATTTATATATAATGTCGACTTAACCATTTGAATTTAGATATCAACCTCGGAGCTTCCCTCATGCAGCAGTTTCGTCCCATCCGCCGTGCTTTACTTAGTGTGTCCGATAAAACCGGTATTTTAGAGTTTGCCAAAGCCTTATCAGAACGAAATGTGGAACTTCTTTCAACAGGGGGGACGGCAAAATTGTTAATGGAAAACCAGATACCGGTAACGGAAGTTTCTGACTATACCGGATTTCCTGAAATGATGGATGGGCGAGTTAAAACGTTACATCCCAAAATTCATGGCGCTATTTTAGGGCGACGAGGGATTGATGATGACGTGATGCAACAACATCAAATTACGCCAATCGATATGGTGGTTGTCAATCTTTACCCATTTGCACAAACGGTTGCTAAAGCCAATTGTACGTTAGAAGACGCCGTTGAAAATATTGATATTGGTGGCCCAACGATGGTGCGATCTGCCGCTAAAAATCATAAAGATGTTGCCATTGTGGTTGATTGTGGTGATTATGCCAATATCATTAACATGATGGATGATAACCAAAATTCCCTTTCTTTTGAATATCGTTTTAACCTTGCTATTAAAGCCTTTGAACACACGGCTAAATATGACGGCATGATTGCCAACTATTTTGGGCAATTAGTCCCCCCTTATATGGGCGAAACCAATGAACCATCGGGCGAGTTTCCTAGAACGTTAAATCTACAATTTATTAAAAAACAGAATATGCGTTACGGCGAAAACGCCCATCAGCAAGCGGCTTTTTATGTTGAGCAAGATGCCAAGGAAGCCTCGATTGCAACGGCAAAGCAACTGCAAGGTAAAGCACTTTCTTATAATAATATTGCTGATACTGACGCTGCACTTGAATGCGTAAAATCATTTGACGAGCCCGCTTGTGTGATTGTAAAACATGCCAATCCTTGTGGTGTTGCCGTTAGCGATAACATTTTAAACGCTTATGAAAAAGCCTTTAAAACCGATCCCACTTCAGCTTTTGGTGGCATTATTGCGTTTAATAGAGCGCTAGATGCTAAAACTGCTCAAGCGATTGTTGATAAACAATTTGTTGAAGTGATTATTGCTCCTTCAGTTAGTCAAGAAGCGCTGAACATCATTCAAGCTAAAAAAAATGTGCGCGTGCTTGAATGTGGCGAGTGGTCAACATCAGCGTCAGTAAGTTTAGATTTTAAACGTGTCAATGGTGGTTTGTTAGTGCAAGATCGTGATTTAGGCATGATATCGCCAGATGCATTAACGGTAGTCACCAAACGTAAGCCAACCGACCAAGAACTTTCCGATGCGCTATTTTGTTGGAAAGTGGCTAAATTTGTTAAATCCAATGCCATTGTTTATGCAAAAGATAACATGACAATTGGTATTGGTGCAGGGCAAATGAGCCGAGTTTATTCCGCAAAAATCGCGGGCATTAAAGCGCAAGACGAGAATTTAGACGTTGCAGGTTCTGTTGTTGCATCAGATGCGTTTTTCCCATTTAGAGATGGGGTTGATGCCGCTGCCGCAGCAGGGGTGACTTGTGTGATTCAGCCTGGTGGTTCGATTCGCGATGACGAAGTGATTCAAGCGGCCAATGAACACAATATTGCAATGATATTTACGCATATGCGCCATTTTAGGCACTAGTTTTAGGCCTTAATAGGGCGACCTTGTTTATTATTAAAAAAGACATCATTAAAGGATCTTTTATGAAAGTTTTAGTCATTGGTAATGGTGGGCGCGAACATGCACTTGCTTGGAAAATTGCACAATCACCATTGGTTTCTAAAGTCTTTGTTGCACCAGGCAATGCCGGTACTTCCCTAGAACCTAGCTTAGAAAATATCAACATCAAAGCTACCGACGTAAGTGGTCTGCTTAGTTTTGCTCAGCAAGAACAAATCGATTTAACTATAGTGGGACCCGAAGCCCCATTAGTCATTGGCATTGTTGATAGCTTCCAAAAAGCGGGATTAAAAATCTTTGGACCAACTAAAGCTGCTGCACAACTTGAAGGGTCAAAAGCCTTTACTAAAGACTTCTTAGCTCGCCACAAAATTCCCACCGCAGAATATCAAAACTTTACCGAAGTCGCTCCAGCCATTGCCTATATTCGTGAAAAGGGCGCACCGATTGTGATTAAGGCTGATGGGCTAGCCGCTGGTAAAGGGGTGATTGTTGCCATGACAGTGGAAGAAGCTGAAGATGCTGTGCGTGATATGCTCGCCGGTAATGCCTTTGGTGATGCCGGTCACCAAGTCGTGATTGAAGAGTTTCTCGATGGCGAAGAAGCTAGCTTTATTGTCATGGTGGATGGCAAAAATGTCGAACCCATGGCAACAAGTCAAGATCATAAACGTGTTGGCGATGGTGATACAGGATTAAATACTGGTGGTATGGGCGCTTATTCGCCAGCACCAGTGGTGACTGATGTTGTTTTTAAACGAATAATGGATGAAATCATCTACCCAACGGTTAATGGCATGGCGCAAGAAGGCAATGTTTATGTTGGCTTTTTATATGCGGGTGTAATGATTGATAAAGAAGGTAATCCAAAAGTTATTGAGTTTAATTGCCGATTTGGCGATCCCGAAACACAGCCAATAATGATGCGAATGCAATCGGATCTAGTCAAACTTTGTTTGGCTGCGCTTGATGGTAAATTAGATACCGTACAATCAAAATGGGATCCAAGACCCGCATTAGGCGTAGTCCTAGCAGCCGGCGGTTACCCGGGTGAATATAATACCCAAGATGTGATTATTGGATTGCCTGCCGAATCAAGTGATGATTGCAAAATTTTCCATGCGGGTACTAGTTTAGAAAAAGGTCGCGTTTACACCAATGGCGGGCGTGTGCTGTGCGTTACTGCATTAGGTAATACCATACTTGAGGCGCAACAGCGTGCTTATGAGCACATCAAAGGTATTTATTGGCATGGTTGTTTTTATCGCCATGATATTGGTTATCGTGCTATTGAGAGGGAAAAAAACTGCCACAAATCTTAATTTATAAAATAAGGATATTTGCATGGCTATTGAAATATGGATTAGCTATTACTTTTTTTCCATTGTTGGGTGTTTTATTCGGCACTATTTTTCGGAATATATTGCAATGGACTATGCCAATGATAAAACTTTAAATCGTAAACGACGTTTAGCTCTTTTTTATTTTTATTTTATTTCTTTATATAGCGTGTTAATTATAAGTCAGCCAGGAGAGGGTATTTTTTCAAATATTATTTTTTTCTGGTCGGCTGTTTTTATTTTGATATTGTATTCATTTTTTATTAGTTTTCTTGAAACCCCACGTAGATACATAAAAAGAAAAAAATGGAAATGATTAATTGAATTTAAATAGAAGATGTTGATATTTTATATTAATCATATGTCTTTTTATCAACTACATGAAAAATTAAAAGGTAGATTTGCATGGCTGTTGAAATGTGGGTTAGCTATTATTTTTTTGCTATTGTTGGGTGTTTTATTCGGCACTATTTTTCGGAATATATTGCAATGGACTATGATAATGATAAAACTTTAAATCGTAAACGACGTTTAGCTCTTCTTTATTTTTATTTTATTTTTTTATATAGCCTGTTTATGATAAGTCAGCCAGGAGAAGGGCTTTTTTTAGAACTTATTTTTTTCTGGTCGGCTGTTTTAATTTTTATATTGTATGTATTTTTTATTAGTTTTCTTGAAACCCCACGTAGATACATAAAAAAGAAAAAATGGAAATGATTAATTGAATTTAAATAAGGATAAAATTAATTTTATCCTTATTTATGCAAAGAACTTGTCAATCATAACTTTCCAAACATTAACAACTTTTTGATGCTTGTTTATAAATTGAATCTTCAATTAGTCACAGGATATCCCTTTATGATAAAAGATCCATTTTTTGACCGCGAAGCCGAGAAGCATTATTATTCTATTGCTAGTTGATAGCTTATTTTAGATTATCTTAAACAAGAAGCAAAACGAGCAGGGGTTTATTACGTGCCGTAAATGTTATGCCTTGTCTGAGAATTTAAATTATTTCATTAAAGACGAAGAAAGTAGTGAAATAAATTTATATGTACCGCAGCCAGCAGAAATAGATAATGTAGGTAAAATAGTTGAAAATTATGAGTTTATTATGGCAATAAGTTCTGAACCAACAAAAAATTCCGAATATTATTTATGTACTCGTCCTGATGGTTCGCAATATCGCAAATATGATGAACATCCGGAAGAATTGGAATAATAAATATGGTTGCTTTAATTTATATCTTATTTTATTTTTTTTCTATTATACCTCTTATTATTTCTTATCGATTTAAAAAATATTCCATCAGAGATTATAGATACGATAATGGGTTAAAGTGGAAAAAAAGAATAGTATTAATCTTAAACTATGCCGTCATATTAATGCTGATCATTATTTTAGGAGAAAAAAAAACAATCAGAGGATATTCATCTGAGTTTGACCTATTACTATTATCTGCTGGAATATTTATCTATATTTATCTATTTTCAATTGGCTGGCTTGAAAGCCCTAGACCTTTTAGAAAAAAGAAAAAATGGAAATGATTAATTGAATTTAAATAAGGATAAAATTAATTTTATCCTTATTTATGCAAAGAACTTGTCAATCATAACTTTTCAAACATTAACAACTTTTTGATGCTTGTTTATAAATTGAATCTTCGTTTTAAGTTATAGCACTCTATGTTATGCTAGCGCTAATATTAGTCACAGGATATCCCTTTATGATAAAAGATCCATTTTTTGACCGCGAAGCCGAGAAGTACGATTCCCCAATTGCTAGTCGAGAGCTTATTTTAGATTACCTTAAACAAGAAGCAAAACCAGCAAGTTTAGAAAAAATAGCCCAAGCTGTCGACATTAAAAATGAAGAGCAAAAAGTGGCATTGCACCGTCGTTTGCGCGCAATGGAGCGTGATGGGCAAGTGGTGTTTACGCGTCGCAAATGTTATGCCTTGCCCGAAAAGTTTGACATGGTCAAAGGTAAGGTTATTGCCCACCGTGATGGCTTTGGCTTTTTGCGGGTAGAGGGGAACCCTGAGGACTATTTTTTAGCACCTGAGCAGATGAAAAAGGTGTTACAAGGTGATGTGATTTTAGCCCAGCCTATCGGTACACAATATCGTGGTAAAACCGAAGCTAGGGTAGTGCGAATTTTAGAGCCGCGTAGTAATCAAATTGTTGGTCGCTATTTTATCGAGCAAGGTGTTGGTTTTGTGGTGCCTGATGATAGCCGTTTGAACTTTGATATTTTAATAACGGGTAAACCTGATCGCACCGTACGTATGGGATCGGTTGTGGTAGTTGAGCTACAACAGCGACCAGAGCGTCGCCAAAAAGCGGTGGGTGTGATTAAAGAAGTCCTTGGCGAAATGATGGGGACGAATTTAGCTATTGATATTGCCCTGCGTAATCACGAAATCCCTTATGAATTACCTCAAGCGGTTGAAGCCGAAGTTAGCAAATTTACCGATCAAGTGCCCGAAAGTGCCAAAAAAGGTCGTAAAGACTTACGCAATTTACCTTTAGTTACCATCGATGGTGAAGATGCGCGTGATTTTGATGATGCGGTCTATTGTCAAAAAAATCGTGGTGGTGGCTATCGTTTGTGGGTGGCTATTGCCGATGTGAGTTATTATGTTCGGCCGGGCAAAGCGTTAGATAAAGAGGCTTGTTTGCGTGGTACGTCGGTTTACTTTCCTTCACGAGTTGTGCCTATGTTGCCCGAGGTTTTATCTAATGGACTATGTTCGTTAAATCCGCAAGTGGATCGTTTGTGTTTGGTTTGTGAAATGACGGTGTCTAATCGAGGCCGTTTGACAGGATACGAGTTTTACGAAGCGGTGATGAATTCGCATGCTCGGTTAACGTATACCAAAGTGGCTAAAATTTTAGAGGGTGATGAGGAACTTCGTGAGCATTACCATGATTTGGTTCCTCATCTTGAAAACCTCTACGGGCTTTATAGTGTGCTTGATAAAGCCCGTGTTGCCCGTGGGGCGATAGGGTTTGAATCAGAAGAGCCTAAATTTATCTTTAATGCCGATAAGCGTATTGAAAGCGTCGAGCTTGCACAGCGGAATGTGGCTCATAAAATCATTGAGGAGTGTATGATTTTAGCTAATGTGGCTGCGGCAAAATTAGTGATTAAAGCTGATATTCCTTCATTATTCCGTGTGCATGATAGACCCGATGAAGATCGCATAAATAATCTACGTAGCATTTTAAGCGAACTAGGATTGTCACTTGGTGGTGGGGCTAATGCTAAACCTAAAGATATTGCCGAATTAATGACCGTGGTTGAAACACGCCCTGATCATGATATGTTGCAAACCGTTATTTTGCGTTCAATGAAGCAAGCCATTTATGATCCTGAAAATCGAGGTCATTTTGGTTTGGCGCTTGAGGAATATGGACATTTTACTTCGCCAATTCGTCGTTATCCTGATTTACTTTTGCACCGTGCTATTAAATGGATTTTAGCCGATGAACAACAAAAGACTAGTAAGACTGGCGGGTACCGTTATAATACAAGCGAAATGCTCTATTTTGGCGAGCACTGTTCTATGACTGAACGACGTGCCGACGAAGCTGTGCGTGATGTGGTTGATTGGCTAAAATGTGATTATATGCAAGATCATGTAGGCGAGGTTTTTAACGGTACGATTTCGAGCGTAGTTAATTTTGGCTTCTTTGTGCGGTTAGACGATCTATTTATTGATGGTTTAGTGCATGTGTCATCGCTTGAAAATGATTATTATACTTTTGATGGTTCGCGTAATCGTTTAATTGGTGAAAATACCCGCTTTACTTATCGTTTAGGCGATAAAGTGCAAGTGAAAGTTGATAACGTCAATCCAGAAGAACGTAAAATTGATTTTTCACTAGTGGGTAGTAATAATAAGCCAAAACGTCAAGGTAAAACAGCAAAAGAGAAGTCTAAACAAGCCCAAACCGATCAACATGCCGATTTACCGCTTAAGCGAAAAGGTAAAAAATCAACTAGCGAAAGTAGTGCTAAGCCAAGTACTAAAAAAAAGGCTAAACCGAGTGCGAAATCAAGCACGAAAGTTGAAGCGAAAGCTAAAAGTAACAAACGTAACAAATCGAAACCAAAATCAGTCAATAAAACCAAATCAGTTAATAAGATAAAAGAGTAGCAGATAAATGAGTGAAACAGTTTATGGCCTGCATGCCATTGAAGCATTATTAGCGCGTTCGCCAGAAAGAATCATCGAAGTATTTATTATTAAAGGGCGCGAAGATAAGCGCCTTATTGCCGTTGTGCGTCAATTAGAGCAACTTGGCTTGCCAGTGAAAATAGCTAATCGTCAATGGTTAGATGAAAAGTCAAAAAATGGTGTGCATCAAGGCATTTTAGCTATGGTAAAACCGAGCCGAGGATATCAAGAAAATGATATCCCGTTATTGATGGAACAGCAACCAAACCCCGTTATTTTGATTTTAGATGGTGTGACCGATCCGCATAATTTAGGCGCCTGTATACGTACCGCTGATGCCGCTGGAGTCGATTTTATTATTGTGCCAAAAGATCGCTCAGCACCGCTTAATTCCACCGCACAAAAAGTTGCCTGTGGCGCAGCTGAAAGTGTACCAGTGGTTAGAGTGACCAATTTGGCACGCACGATGCGAATGTTACAAGATGAATATCAAGTTTGGATTGTGGGTACTGCTGGCGAAGCTGATCGTACGCTTTATCAAACCGATTTTTATAAAACATCAACAGCAACTTCGCTTGCTTTAGTGATGGGGGCTGAAGGTGAAGGGATGCGCCGTTTAACTAAAGAGCACTGCGATGAGTTAGTCAGCATCCCCATGGCTGGCATTGTGTCATCACTTAATGTGTCGGTTGCAACTGGTGTTTGTTTATTTGAAATTGTTCGGCAAAAATCAGCCATCAAAACCTAATCTGAATGGCTATAACCGTATTGGTTATTTCAATACGGTTATGGCCTAATTCTATAAGTAATTTTGCTATATATTTTTTCAATCCAAAAAATCGAGTAATGACAACATAATAAAATAGCAGGGTATATTATAAAATTAAGGGTAATCCATGATGATATCAGCAAATCAATACCAATTAGATTAATTAAATAACGCTGATATAAATAAGGATCTTGAATTAGCTGACGGGTAATCATAAAAATGAGGCTAATTAAAATGCCAATAAGTAAACCGCAAATGACTAATCCTAACGGTTTTTTTATTTTGTTTAAAATGAAGATTGAAATAAGAATAAAACAGAAATAACACAATCCATAATACATTAAATAATAATATTCAGGTGTATGGTATTGTCTTTTGATAAAACGATAACACCATTGATAACTTAGCACTCCTCCAATAAAATTAAAAAACAATATAATAAATAACTTAATGAATTTCATTGGTTAATCCTTTTTATCTTTAATCCTTTGATTATTTTACCTAAACATGAAGGGAAAATAACACTCTTTCACCCTATATATTAATAAATTCTAAAAATTTTTGTATAGCCATTTCAGACTATGAATATTATTGGGTATGGTTAATGCTTTTGAGATGGGGAAAATACACAATAAAAATGGGTTTGCAAAGTGGTTTTTCATATAGACTACTAGTTTGCAGAACAGGTCGCTGATCTTCAGCTGTTATTGTTAAAAAATAATTATAATCATTAGGTTATTAACATTATTTTGTGTGTGTTATTTAATATTATTTTCTTCTTTCAATCTTTTTTTCCTTTTTGACTAGTAATTTTTGCCAGTTTTATTGGCAAAAATACCAACTAGGTAAGCAAATCTATCTCACTTATACTTAATTTATGAAGTAAATAGGTGAATGAGCTTATGCGAACAAGAACCATTGAGTTATTTAAAAAATTGATTTCAATCGACTATCCGATCACCTCCGAGATGTTGTCGGAAGAGTTTCAAATTAGTGCGCGAACTATTCGCAATGAAATTCAAGAAATTAATGAGTTTTTAACGCAAAGACAATTTCCTTTAATTTCAACAGTGCGTAATAAAGGTTTTGTAATTAATGCGACTCAAGATCAAAAGCTGTTAATTCATGATGCATTGTTGGGTGTACCTATTTCTTCGGTTTTAAGTAAAGAGGAGCGTCAATTTGACTTGTTGCTATCTATTGCTTTTTCTGCGTCTCCAACCATTTTAAGTCATAAAGAAGATGTATATTTTGTATCAAAAAGTGTTTTAGATGAAGATATTAGAAAACTCAAAGCTCGGCTGAAAAAATATGATATTGAATTAAGTAGCCAGCCTAAATCGGGTATGCAGTTTGTTGGTTTAGAACGCTCTATTCGTTTGATGATGTATGAAGCTATTAATCAGTTCGCAGGTAATTTAGAATTTGATAAACCATTAAATGAATTAAGCTTGATACAACAGTTATTGTTTAATTATATTCCTCAATCTCTTATCTGTGACTTATTACAATTAGCCCACCAAACTATTAGCCAAATTCATGATGAAATTTATGTTCAACAAATTGTGATTTTTACCACTATTTGGGTGGTTCGTAACCAACAGCAACATCATCTTACGATGATAAGACCGAATTTTAATAATAATGATTTGGGTGAAATAGCAAAATTTATTCATTTGGTTTGTCAGCATGTTGCTTTGCAAGTTAATCGACAAGAACAACAATACATTATTTATATGTTAGAAGCTTTCAATACTAAGGATATTAATAACTATGTAGAGTGGGTAAATGCGCAGTTATTAGCGATTAAGTTAGTTAATTATGTCGAAGAAAAAACACAAATTCCTTTTTCAACCAAACAAGAGCAGTTGTACGAAAATTTATGTAAACACTTAGCAGGACTTATTGCGCGAGTGAGTAATAATATTCATATTATTAATCCATTACTTGATAACATCAAACAAAACTATGGTGCAATTTATTCAGTTATTGCTATGTTTATGCAAGAACTTGAAACCACTTTAAGTCATAAAGTATCTGATGACGAAATTGCTTTTTTAACTATCCATTTTTCTACCTTTGCAAGCGCAATTAATCAAGAGCGAAGCTACTATTTTAAAGCAGTGGTCTTTTGTGACCATGGTATAGCAACTTCTAACTTATTAGCAGAAACACTTAAAGAATTTTTTAATATTGATGTACTAGCCATTTTAGGACGTAATGATCAAAATTTATTAGCTCAACTCGATTTTGACTTAATATTTTCTACTTTTCCATTACCGCACTTAGCTCATCCAGTATTGGTGTTAGAACCGATTTTAAAAGAGAAAAATCATCCTATTATCACTGATTTTTTAGCTAAGCATAGCGCTAATCAACGTGTTGTAAATCATTTGGTTGATGCAACCGATCTTTTCTATTCATTGGTTGATTTAATTCAACAAAGTGGTGGCATCGTGTCAGCACCTATCTACAACCAACTCGAACAGTGTTTAGCGATTAATAATCTTAAAATCAATAAAAGGAAAATCCAGCCTATGTTGAAAGATATTCTTACCGATAATGACATTATATTGCAGCAAGATAGTTCAAATTGGCGACAAGCGATCAAAATTGCTGCTGAGCCATTATTAAAAAAACAATTTATTTTACCATCTTATATTGATGCCATGATTACGTCGGTCGAGCAATATGGTCCGTATATCGTTATAGGCAAAAATTTAGCGTTGGCACACGCTCGCCCTGAAGATGGCGTAAACCAGTTAGGGGTGAGTGTTGTTACTCTGCGTCATCCCGTGGATTTTGGTAATTCAGAAATGGGACCTGTGAAAATCATATTTTGTTTAGCCGCTATCGATTCGTTTTCTCATCTCAATATTATGCGTAGTTTGATTGAGTTGATTAACGATGAGCAAAAACTTGAAAGCTTAACAATGTGTCATTCGGTACAACAATTTAAGAACATTTTATTTAATGAACCTAATTCGGATTGAACCATTAAATTATAGGAGGATTGAAAATGAGTAATTTAACCATTTTATTTGTTTGTGGTGCGGGATTAGGCAGTAGTTTTGCCGCGCAAATGGCAACTGAAGACGTGCTAAAAGCCAAAGGAATTGATGCCAAGTTGGATCATACGGATATTTCATCTGCTGCTTCTATGAACGCCGATATTATTATCACGGCTGAAAATTTTCGTCCACAGTTTGCTAAGTTTAATATTCGTGAACAGACCTCAATTGTTTATCTCAAAAATATTGTCTCAAAAACAGAAATAGATGAGAAGTTAAGTCCAGTATTGCAACAAAAAGGGCTGCTTTAAATTGCCAAATAGGAGAATACTATGAACGTAATTAACTTTATTATCGATAATATTTTAACGCAAGCCTCGATAACAATTAGTCTCATTGCTATGTTTGGCTTGATGTTGCAACGTAAATCAGTAGGTCAAATTATTTCGGGATCGCTTAAAACATTATTGGGCTTTCAAGTGCTCAATGCAGGGTCAAGTATCATTGTTGGCAGTTTGACCTATTTCGGGCACATTTTTACCGCTGGGTTTGATATGCAAGGGATTATCCCGTCTATTGAAGCGATTAATGGTCAGGCCATGAATCAGTTAGGTTTAGGTCGTGATATTGCTCTGACTTTTTTGATGATTTTTATTTTTAATATTCTAATTGCCCGTTTTACTCGCTGGAAATATATCTTTTTAACTGGTCAGGCTATTCTTTGGATGGCAACTATGACCACGGTATTTGGTAGCTTTGCTGGACTTTCAGGAATCGCGTTAATTGTAGTCGGCGGTTTTGTTGGTGCTCTTTTTGCGGTATTTATGCCTGCTATTGCACAGCCGATTATTCGTAAAGTGACGGGGTCTAATGACATTGCGCTTGGTCACTTTTGTACAATTGGTTATTTGTTTGAAGCGGGTGTTGCTTATGTTGTGGGGGAGCGAGGTGAAAACAAACGTTCAATTGAAGAGATGAAATTACCTAAATCATTTGAATTTTTGCAAGATACCTATCTGTCAGTCATGGTCGTTATGATCCCACTCTATATTATTACGGTTCTTTTTGCCGGTGAGGAGTATGCTTCAACATTATCGGGTAGCCAAAATTATGTGATGTATGCCTTTACGCAAGCCATTATTTTTGTTGTGGGGATCTATGTGTTATTAGCTGGGGTTAGGTTATTGCTCGGCGAAATTGTACCTGCATTTAGAGGTATTGCGATGAAAGTGGTTCCTAATGCTATACCGGCGCTTGATTGTCCTGTGTTTTTTCCTTATAGCCCAAATGCAGTCATTTTAGGTTTTATTACCACATCAATTGGTACTGTGATTGCGATGTTGACGTTGCCAGCTTTTGGATTAGCCATGATTTTACCAGGAATGTTAACTAACTTTTTTGCTGGTGGTACCGCAGGCATATTCGGTAATGCTGTTGGTGGTCGCCGTGGTGCGCTCATTGGTGGTATTGCGCATGGTTTCTTTATTACTTTATTACCTGCATTACTGGTGACTATCTTTAACCAAATGGGCTTTATTAATGCTACAGCAACCGATGTTGATACAGTGACAGCGGCGTTACTCTATGCATGGATTTTAAGTCCTCTATTAAAGCATTTTTAGGATAGGAGTTTGCTATGTTTAACTTTTTTAAAAGAAGTAAGCCCCAAAAAGAGTCGGTTGATAAACCAGACATAAAAAGTAGCCTGACATCAGCACAAATTGACCAAATTGAACAATCAATCAGTCAATTGTTACAACAAATTGATCATACAGATGATGCGGTAACTTTAGCCACATTATGTGAAAAAACAGGGCTTCTTTATTGCCAATTAGATCGTATTGATTTTGCGATTGAGTATTTAGAAAAGAGTTTACAACATAAAAAATCAATTGGAGAGGGGTATAAAGCATTAATGAATTTGTACAACCATAAACGTGCCGATGCCGCACAACATGGTTCAATGGACGATATTGATTTTTGGATGAATAAGATGGATTTCATGCGCAACATTGCCAAACAAGTTACGGTTCAACGAGATTAAAGGAAATTATTATGTATACCACACTAAAAGATGTCACTTTATTAGCTCAAAAACTCAATTTTACTGTTGGTGCGTTTAATACGCATAACTTAGAAATGCTTCCTGATATGCTACGAGCAGCGAAAGAAGTGGGTGCACCAATTATTATACAAACCAGCGTTGATACCGCACGCTATATTGGCTTTAAAGTGGTTGTTAATGCTGTAAAAGCCATTGCCGATGAAGAAATTGTTGATGCTGTATTACATTTAGATCATGCAAAAAATTTTGATGATATTAAAGAAGCGATTGATAGTGGTTTTACCTCGGTGATGTTTGATGGCTCTTCTTTGCCATTTAAAGAGAATATTTTAAAAACACGTGCAGTGGTTGAGTATGCGCATGCGCGTGGCGTATCGGTCGAAGGTGAATTAGGCACGATAGGCGGAACAGAAGAGGGCATTCATGTTGATCCTAATGATCGAATTTATACCAAACCGAAAGATGCGTTAGCGTTTGTTCAAGCCACGGGGATTGATGCATTAGCTGTTGCCATTGGTACTAATCATGGACAATTCAAATCAAAAACAGAGGTGAATATTCCACTATTAAAAGAGATTCATGCTATGGTTGATATTCCTTTGGTTATTCATGGCGGTACCGGTGTTAAAGAAGAGGATTACCCTGAACTCATTAATAACGGTATTCGTAAATTTAATGTTGGCACAGAGCTATTAGTTAATTGGACGCAAGTAGCTAAAGATAAGTTTGCTGGTACTGAAGTCAACAAATCATTACGGCACAATATTATTCCGGCTAATCAAGCAGTTAAAGAAATTGTTAAGCATAAAATGAGTTTGTTTCTTAATGTTAATAGTCGGATTAATTAAGGTGCGTTAGTATGCACAAATATTTAATTTTACTGGCAGGCTGTCCATGTACGGGAAAAACCTATCTAGTTAATCAATTGCAACAGCAATTTAAAGATAGCTTTGTTATAACACCCGATGAAGCCAAAATTTTATATGCTGAGTCTGTTGGCTTTAATTGTAAAGCTGAAAAAGAAGCGTTAGAACACAAAGTTTGGCAGTTTTATTACGGTGTTTTACAACTGTATATGGATGCAGGTAAAAGGGTGATTATTTCTGAATACCCATTTAGTGATAAGCAAAAAAAACAACTGAGTGAATTTGCGGAGCAATATCACTACCAAGTGATAACCATTCGCTTAGTTGCTGATTTTGATGTGATATGGCAACGTCGTTACCTGCGTGATCGTTCACCTGAGCGCCATTTATGCCATATTATGCAACATTATCATTATGGCGATACGTTAGAAAATCGAAATCTTGCTGATGATTTAATTACTAAGGAGCAATTCTACCAAGTTTGCCAAATGCGGCAGTATGATCAATTTGTTTTAGGTAACTTGATTCAAGTTGATGTTACTGACTTTGCTAAAGTGGATTACTCAGGATTATTAAATGAGTTGAAGCAAATGGTTAAGTTATAAATAGCCCTATTATAAAAATGCCGACTAATTTTAGTCGGCATTGTTGTTTGAAGTACTAGCTTTTTATTAGGTCAATATCGATACCTAGCCCTTTGGCAATTCCAGAACCATAATCAGGATGCACTTTGTAGAAGTGTTTGAGCTGTCTAATTTGAATATCACGCTTTACATTTTTCATTGAGCCAACGATATTATCAATAAGCAGTTGCTTTTGATCGGGATTCATTAAATTAAATAATGCGCGTGGCTGTGAGTAATAATCGCCATCCACACGATGATCATGCCTATCCATTGTACCAGCAGGTACATGCATTGGCGGTTCGGCATATTGTGGTTGCTCTTTTGGTGCACTATCTACGCTATTAGGCTCATAGTTAGGGGCATTATCTGGGCTATAAAAACGCATTGCGCCATCACGTTGATAATTATGCACAGGGCATTTTGGAGCATTGATCGGTAATTGTTGATAATTAGTTCCAATACGATAGCGGTGAGCATCGGCATAAGCAAAGATTCGACCTTGAAGCATTTTATCTGGTGATAAACCAATTCCAGGCACCACATTGCTTGGTTCAAAGGCAGATTGTTCAACTTCCGCAAAATAGTTTTCTGGATTACGATTGAGCTCCATGATGCCAACTTCAATTAATGGATACTGTTTTTGTGACCAAACTTTAGTGACATCAAACGGATTTTCAGGATGGTCATTGGCTTGCTCTTCGGTCATGACTTGTATGTAAAGACGCCATTTTGGATAGTCTCCTCGCTCAATAGCTTTAAATAGATCTTCTTGTGCAGAATCTGGATTGGTTCCATCTATTTCCGTTGCTTTTTTAGGATGGATATTTTTGATTCCCTGTTCGGTTCTAAAATGCCATTTAACCCAAGTGCGAACGCCATCTTTATTTATTAAGCTATAGGTATGGCTGCCATAGCCGTGCATATGTCGATAACCATCAGGAATACCACGGTCAGAAAATAGAATAGTGACTTGATGAAGTGATTCTGGTGATAAAGACCAAAAATCCCACATCATTTGTGGATCTTTTAAATTGGTTTTAGGGTCACGTTTTTGGGTATGAATAAAGTCAGGAAATTTGAGTGGGTCACGAATAAAAAATACGGGAGTATTATTGCCCACAATATCCCAGTTGCCTTGGTCGGTATAAAATTTGACTGAAAACCCACGCGGATCTCGCGCTGTATCCGATGAGCCTCGCTCTCCGCCTACTAACGAAAAGCGAGCAAAAATTGGAGTTTGTTTTCCAACATTGGCAAATAGGCTTGCGTAAGAATATTGGGTGATATCATTGGTGACTGTAAAGGTACCATGTGCGCCAGAGCCTTTGGCGTGGACTCGTCGTTCAGGGATATTTTCACGGTTAAAATGGGCAAGTTTTTCGATAAGTTGGAAATCGTCTAACAAAACTGGACCACGGGGACCTGCAGTTCGAGAGTTTTGGTTATCGGCTATTGGTGCGCCGTTATTAGTGGTTAGTACTTTTTTGTCTGACATTGCAACACTCCTTTATATGATATTAAAAAAGCTTTTAAAGATGAAAGACTCAATTGCTTTTGAATAATATGTACTAGGAACTTGAATGGTAGTGCATAGTAAAAAAGTTTTATATGATTATTTTTATACTTAGAAAAATGTGTTTAACTTATTATTAATAAACTTAAGCATAAATAATTTCGGGCAGTCTGACGTCCCAAGGTTTGTTATCAATATGTTGTACCTTTTGACAAGCAAAAGCAAGCCCAATAGGTAAGATTTTTTTTGATTGATAATTTGTTAGTAATCGGTCGTAAAATCCACCGCCCATACCCATACGATAACCACGTTGATCAAAAGCAACTAACGGAGTAAAGACGATATCAAGTTGGTCGTTAGGCAGTACGTTTAATACGTTTAATTCTGGTTCTAATATACCAAATTTATTTTTAATAAGTCGGGTTTGGCTAGTGTATTTTAAGAAGAGTAAATGTGTTGAGACAAAAGGGTGGATAATGGGTAAATAGACAGATTTATTTTGTTGCCATAAATATTCTATAATGGGTTTTGTTTCAACTTCGCCATCGAATGATAAAAATATGGCGATATTTTTTGCAGTGTTAATCGCTTGGTGACGAGCAATTTTTTGATATATAGCTTGTTGCGCAATGTCACGTTCATTGGGAGATAATTGTCGTCTTTTTTGACGTATAATTTGCCTAATATTCATCAGTTTTCACTGTTGTTGCAAGGTCGAAAGGAAGCTCCAAGATGTCGTTAGGGTCGTAACCCTTGAACCCACGGTTCAAGGTGAACATCGTGTTTTAATTTTTAGGTTTCCTTACAAGTAAGGCATACTCACCAATTAAAAATCACTCCGTTCTTAAGATAAGATTATCGGCTCAGGGGACTAACCCATATCGCGATCATCTCAGAGTTAATTACATAATACAAAATTTACCAGATCATACAATGCCATTTGTATTAAATTTACAATTTAAATAGTTAATTGTTGGTATTTAGGGCAGAATCAAGTAATTGTTGTAACATTTTTAGTCGATCGCCAAATTCGTTACTTCGTTCTTTTTCTTTTGTCAGTTCGTAAGAAATATTTAGCGCAGCCGTCATAATAAGCTGATCACTGCCAACCTGAGGGGACTTTTCTCGTAAATTTGTTAAGCGCGCATCTAAATCTTTTGCAGCACGATTAAGTGCGTTGACTTCATCAACAGGACAATTGAACTTTAATGTTCGTCCAAAAATTTGAATAGTGACAGCTTGAGTTTCCATGTTTAACCTATTGATTCATAAAATTATTAATTTTATCGATAATGTGTTTGTGATCTAATCCCAGCTCTTGTCTTATTTCGCTTTGAGCACCTTGCGAAATAAACTTATCGGGAAGTCCAATATTTAAAATATCACATTTTATTTTTTTCGATAATAAGTATTCACCGACGCCGCTACCTGCTCCGCCTTTGATACTGTTTTCTTCAATGGTGACAAGTATATTATGAGTTTGGCTAATGTGCAAAAGGACTTTTTTATCCAGTGGTTTAACAAAACGCATATCAATGACTGTAGCATTAATTTGTTCTGCTGCTTGTAAAACTTCTGGAAGCAAAGTGCCAAAATTAAGTAAAGCGATATTTTTTCCTTGTCGACATAATTTAGATTGACCTAGCGGAATTGTGGTTAATGGCATGAGTTGTGTGCCTGTACCTTCACCTCGTGGGTAACGTACTGCTGCTGGTCCATTATGTAAGTAGCCGGTGTAGAGCATTTGTCGGCATTCGTTTTCATCACTTGGGGTCATGATGACCATATTGGGTACGCAGCGTAGATAACTTAAGTCAAATGCACCTTGATGTGTTTCGCCATCAGCACCTACGATGCCAGCGCGATCGATGGCAAATAATACTGGTAGGTTTTGGATGGCAACATCATGGATAACTTGATCGTAAGCTCGTTGCAAAAAAGTTGAGTAAATAGCTACAACAGGCTTTAAGTCACTAATTGCAAATCCAGCAGCTAGGGTAACAGCATGTTGTTCGGCTATTGCAACATCAAAAAATTGGTCAGGATAAAGATTGGCAAATTTTGTCATACCTGAACCTTCACTCATTGCTGGGGTTATTGCCATTAAACGCTTATCATTTTGCGCTATTTCGCAGAGCCAATCTCCAAAAACTTGCGAATATGTTGGGATTGCTTTTTTAGCGATAGGTAATATGCCATCATTAGGGTTAAATTTAGGTACACCATGCCATAGAGTGGGGTCTTTTTCAGCTGGTGCATAACCTTTGCCTTTTTGTGTAATCACATGAAGTAGCTGTGGTCCTTTTAGCTGGCGAACTTTCTGTAAAGTTGAGACCAGACTATCAACGTCATGTCCGTCAATAGGACCTATATAATTAAAACCAAGCTCTTCAAATAAGATCGCGGGTGTGACTAAGCCTTTTAAGTGTTCTTCAGTCTTTTTAATCAGTTCTTTTAATGGCGGAATATTTGCTAATACACGTTTGCCACTTTCCCGAAAAGACGTATAGGCTCTACTTGATAAGATTTGAGTAAGATGTTGGTTTAGTGCGCCGGTATTTGCTGAAATCGACATGTCATTGTCGTTAACAATCACTAGCATATCAGGTTTAACATGACCAGCATGATTCATCGCTTCAAATGCCATACCTGCTGTTAAAGCGCCATCGCCAATAATGGCCGCTATTTTTTGTCCCGATTGTTTTTTTTGTTCACTAATTGCAATTCCAAGCGCCGCACTAATCGAGGTCGAAGAATGTCCTGTGGTTAGCACATCATATTCGCTTTCATTACGATGAGGAAATGGGTGTAACCCACCTTTTTGGCGGATAGAAAGCATCTGATCGCGACGACCAGTTAATATCTTGTGGGGGTAGGCTTGGTGTCCTACATCCCAGATGATTTTATCAAACGGCGTGTGATAAACATAATGTAACGCTGCGGTTAATTCAACTACGCCTAACCCCGATGCTAAATGTCCACTTGATTGACTAACACATGCTAACAAATATTGCCTAAGCTCGTGGCAAATCGCCGATAACTGTGACTGAGGAAAACGTCTTAGATCCTCGGGCGAGTTTATTTGTTTTAACAAAGGGTAATTATCTAAATTCATTATATAATGTTATCTTTTAGTTAGTTGTTAACTATTTCGATTAATAATAAAACCAGCAAGATTTTGCAATGGCTGACTATTATAGGGTATTTGTTTTAGACTATCGATAGCTTGTTGATAAAGTTGTTCAGTGAGTTTTATTGCGTTATCTAGTCCAATTAATGCTGGGTATGTGCTTTTTTCATGGGCAAGATCTGAACCTTGCGGTTTTCCCATAATAGATTGCTCGCCAATGACATCTAAAATATCATCTTGAATTTGAAACGCTAGTCCAATTGCCTCGGCATAGTGATCGAGCATTAGGTGGTATGGTTTGGCTATTTCACTACAAGCAAAAGCACCTAAACGAACAGACGCTTTGATTAAAGCACCAGTTTTATAACAATGGATTTTTTGCAAATGTTCAAGGTCTATCTGCTGATGTGTGGCCAGTAAATCTAATGATTGACCAAGGCACATTCCGGTAACACCGCTGGCATGGGCAAGTTCGTTTATCATATTAATTTTAGTATTAGCATCAATTAATTCGCTTTTTGCTAGTAATGAAAACGCTAGAGTTTGCAAGGCATCACCAGCCAATATTGCTTGATCTTCACCAAATTGGATATGGCAGGTTGGTTTACCCCGACGTAAATCGTCATTATCCATGGCGGGTAGGTCGTCATGAATTAATGAATAAGTATGAATGCATTCAATTGCTGCAGCCGCTTCGTCTAATTTAGAAAGCGGGCAATTGAACATTTGCCCTGTTAAATAGACTAAAATAGGTCGAATCCGTTTGCCGCCGGCCAGCAAGCTGTAAGCCATTGCTTGTTGGAGTTTGGATGCCTCCATTTCCGAAATATAGGTAGTTAAAAACGAGTCGATTCGTTCTTGTAATGGTTTTAAACTATTCATTATCATCAATTAAGAATTCTGACAATTCGGCATCACTATTTTCAGACAATAAAATCTGAATACGTTGCTCGGCTTGTTGTAACTGTTTTTGTCCTGCTTTTGCTAATTTAATTCCTTTTTCAAATTCATTTAGTGCTTCATCTAATGGTAAATCACCATTTTCTAGTTGAGCTACGATGGTTTCGAGTTGCTTTAGTGTGTCTTCGAAACTCGGTTCTTTGTCTTGTGTTTTGGCCATCTTCAATTCCTCTTTACGTTTGATGAGTATACACTTATTTCAAATAATCGTGAATCATAGCTTTTACTTATTTATAACCGCGCAATAGATGTTAATGCTTGTTAACCTTTGATTTAGTTAATTTAGCTAACTTGTTGATTCATGCTCATCTTCGTTATTCAATTCGTCCATTGATAATAAGGTAATATCTGGGTTAATTGGTTTTTTAACTTCAATACCCATTTCACGAAATCGTTCAATTTGCCCAATTACGTTACCACGACCTTTTGATAATTTGTTCATGGAATTTTGATAGGTTTGTTGAGCTTTGTCTAAACAACTACCAAGGTTTTCCATATCTTCAACAAAGCCACGCATTTTGTCGTACAGTTTACTTGCCCTATCTGCAATCAGCTCTGCATTACGATTCTGATATTCAAATCGCCATAAATTATGAATAGTCCGTAATGCAACTAACAATGTGGTTGGGCTGACTATCATAATATTACTTCTTAAGGCATCATTGATTAATGCGGGATCATTATCGATTGCGCTTAAAAATGCGGGCTCGACAGGAATAAACATCAAAATATAATCTAATGAATTAATGCCAATGAGTTTATGATAATCTTTTTGGCTGAGTTGCTTTAAGTGGTTACGAACAGCCGCTAAATGTTCGGTCATCGCTTTCGCTTTAATCGTTTCATCATCACTATTAAAATGGCGCTCATAGGCAACTAAAGTTACTTTTGAATCAATAACGACATCTCCCCCTTGAGGTAAGTGAACAATGACATCGGGTTGTAATCGCTGATTACTTTCGTTTGTTAAATTGACCTGAGTTTCGTATTCATAACCTGAACGTAATCCTGAATTTTCTAGAATTTGGCTTAGGATAAATTCACCCCAGTTCCCTTGGGTTTTGTTATTACCTTTTAGCGCATTAGTTAGGTTGGTTGCTTCTTTGCTCATTTGCTGATTTAGCTGTTGCAAGTTACGAATTTCATGCGTGAGTGTGTGGCGTTCTTTGGCTTCTTGACCAAAACTATCTTGTACTTGTTTTTTGAAACCTTCTAGCTGTTCTTTAAGCGGCGAAAGTAAAAAATCAAGACTTTGTTTATTTTGTTGCTCAATCTTTTTGCCACTTTGTTCAAAAATACGATTGGCAAGGTTCTCAAATTGGGTCGTAAGCCGTTGTTCACTCTGTTCTAATATCGTTTGCCGTTCTTGTGTGGCACTTAACGTTTCTTCTAAACGCGTTTTGAGTTCACTAATTTTGACATTTTGCGCTAGATTCTGTTGTCGGTACTGATCTAACTCATGCTCCAGCTGTTTTATTTGAATTGTTAAGGATTGGTTTTCTTCCTTTTTTTGAATCAGTTGTAGATCAAATAATTGATGTAAATTATTAATTGTTAGTTGAGATTTTATCGCTAACACTAATAAAATTAGGGCTGTAATACCAATAATAATTGCAATCCATTCGGCTAATCCTAAATCATTGAACATAATTAAGCCCTTTCAAATGTAAATGACATCACTTCATCTAAACTTTTGCACTCTAGAGCAAGCATAATTAAACGATCTAATCCTACGGCAACACCCGCACAGTCAGGTAGACCTGCTTCCATGGCGGCGAGTAACTCAATGTCAATATTTTGTGCTGGTAAGTTTTGATTTTCGCGATCTAAATTATTTTGTTCAAAACGCATTCGTTGTTCTTGAGCATTAGTTAGTTCTTTAAAACCATTAGCAAGTTCAACACCTTTGTAATAGAACTCGAAACGGCTCGCTACCCGATGATCTTCGGAACTAATGGCAGCTAATGCAGCTTGTGATGCCGGAAAGTTAAATACGGCAATAGGCTTATCTTGACCAATATGCGGTTCAACGCCAAAAGTGAACAAGCATTGGAGTAATCCATCTTTATCGTAATTGTCTGTATTAAGTCCTATATCGAGTTGATTTGCGGCATTGACTAAAGTTGCATGATCCGCTTCTAAAGGGTCAATATTCAAATGACGTTGAAATACCTTTTGATAAGAAATTCGTTCAGCAGATTCACAATCTAAAATAGTTTGTAGCAAGTCATCAACTTCATTGATCATTTGCATCATATCAAATTGGATTCGATACCATTCGAGCATGGTGAATTCAGGATTATGGTAACGGCTGACTTCTTCATGATTACGAAAACATTTACATATTTGATAAATAGGACCACTGCCGGCAGAAAGTAAGCGTTTCATATGATATTCTGGGCTAGTAATTAATGACATTTGTTGCCCTTGTTGCTCTTCGAACTCCCCAGGTTTTAAGAATTTAGTGTGAAAAGAGCTTAAATGCACGTCTGTTACTGCATATTGGCTTAAGGTAGGTGTTTCAACCTCTAAAATACAGCGATCAGCAAAAAATTGACGTACTTGAGAAACAATTTTTGCGCGCTTAAGTAAATTATTGATAGATGCAGAAGGTTGCCAAGTCATAAAAAATATCCATGGAATTTGATTATTTACTAAAAAAGAAAAATAGGGCCAAAGCCCTATTTTTTATTGCTGGCGTTCATTTTGCCATAAAGTGAATAGATTGTCGTATTTTTCTTGCTGTTGCCATATATGACGATGTAATGCGGAAAGAATAATGGGATCTTCTAAAATGGCTAACTGCTTTTCTTTACTGATTTTTTCTAAATCTATTTGTTGATATTGCGTAATAAGCTCATGGCGTTTTTGTTGGTTTTTAGTGTTTACTTGATGTCGTGAAGTCGATAATGCACACGCAAGTGCATTATAGACAGGATCGACCAACGCCATAACAAAGCCATTTTCAATAAATGCCGCTTCAGTTTTAACTAAATATTCACCCGTAAGTGTGATTGCTTTTGCGGGGTGAGTTTCTTCTGGCGTTAAAAATAACCCTGCTTTTTTTGCTTTCATACCAATGCTTGAAAGTCCTGATATTCGAATGACTAAAGGCGAAATAGTTAAAGGTATCAATATGGCAATATACCAATAAGTAAATTGCGGATTTAACCAGATAATCACCCATAACCACACAATACCTAACAACGATAGTGGCCAACAAAAATAAAAGGATTCACCCCATGTTAGCGCATCGTCACTTCGAGATGGTGATTTCCATTGAATTTTGCTGCCCATCCATGCTTTAAGTACAAATTTACTATGGAAGATCATGCGTATTGGCGCTAAGATCATTGACCAAATCATTTCAATAAAGATTGATAGGGTTAACTTAAATATACCACCAACATCTTTTGCACCTGTTCTAGCTATAATAATGCCATAGCTGAAAAACTTAGGTGCAAACAATAAAACCATCGTGGTTGAGAGTAGCTGTATAGCCAATTGCTCATCCCACCTTGGCCAAGTTGGATAAAACTGGTTAGGTTGGAAGAAATATTGAGGTTCAGAAATATTAAACACCAATAATAATAGTGTTGAGAATATTAAAAACACTAGCCACAATAATGACGAAATATAAGCCATGCCACTGGTTGCAAACATTATGCGATGGGTCAATTTAATTCCGCTTTTGAAGATTAATCTTAAATTAATTAAGTTCCCCATACACCAACGATTATCGCGTTTTAGATCTTCAATCATATTACCAGGTAGCTCTTCATAACTGCCGTTCATATTATATGCAATCCAAACGCCATAGCCAGCACGACGCATAAGTGTTGCTTCGACTAGGTCATGCGATAAGATATGAATTGGCCCTTTACGTTTTTGAAGTGGTGATAATATGCAATGTTCAATAAAAGGTTTTAAACGAATCATTGCATTGTGTCCCCAATATTGTGCTTCGCTTAGTTGCCAAAAATGAGTGCCAGAGCAGAAGATGTCACTATAAATTTGGTTGGCAAATTGTTGAATACGTCCGTAAAGCGTAGTCATTCTGACTGATTTTGGGGGAGATTGTAAAATGCCTGCTTTTGGAGTCATTTCCATCATGGCAATCATCTTTAAAATACAGTCACCAGTCATAATACTGTCGGCATCAAGGATCATCATGTATTCGTACTGATGCCCCCAACGGCGGCAAAAATCATCAATATTACCGCTTTTACGTTTGACTCGGCGTTTGCGGTGGCGATAGAAAACATTGCAGCCATTTTGTTGTTTTGCTGCATTAAATTCTGCCCATGCTTTAAGTTCGTTCACATAAAGATCGGGATCATTGGTATCACTTAAAATATAAAAATCACAGCAAGCGGCGTGGCCTGTTTCAACTAGGGACTGATAAGTTGCTTGTAATCCAGCAAATACCCGAGCAACGTCTTCATTACAAATTGGCATAACAAGTGCGGTTCGATGCTTAGTGTCAATATGTGATGCAGGGTCATTAGGAATAGAAATAGTGTAACGGTCTTTTCCCATTACAGCCAATATTAGCCCCATGATGCTGGTCCAAAAACCAATCGAAATCCAGAAAAACAAAATAGCAAATAAGGTAATAATCGCACCTTGGATAATATAAGGGATTATGCTGTAAATAGCTAATTCAGGATTGATATCCCAATTTGCCATAAAATTGATTTTTTGCCAACTTTGATAAGGTAATAAAGACGCAAGATAAATGGTTCCATAATATGTTTGTATGGTAATAAGTGCAAACATAATAAAGCGCCGAATGATGGCAAGAATATTTATGCCATGTTTTGATTTGGCTGTATAACGTTGATTCCAGATTTGTGGTTGAATCGAAACACGATCAACTTCAGGATAACTTGGCTGTTGCCTTCGATCATCAATAAAAGAGGAAGTATCACCAACTTGATTTAAACGATATTTTAAAAAATCGACATCGTCAGGTGGTATTGCATTGTTTTCAGATTTCTGACGCCAAACTTCGGCGTCAGAAAGATTTGCAAAGTAATCTTTTTTCATATTTTTATCATATTATTATAATGATTATTGTGCGGGATATTGCCCACTCCACGTTTCAGAAATGACTTTATTGGTTGCTTGAGAAGCTAGTTGTACGCGTATGTCACTCGCTTTTTTGTTATCTTCAATGTTAAATCGAACAATAACTCGCCAGCCTTTAATTTCTGAATTGTATTGCACGTCAGAACTTAAGATAGTGCCATTGCTTATGCTTGAAATCACTTTGACTGGTGCTGTTTCTGATAATTCAGGACCCGCAAAGTCGATCACATATGCATTAGAACCATCAAGTTTACGAATTAAATTGGCTTGTTTTATATCACCTAGTGATAAACGAGTACTAACTGCTCTTGCTACATTATTAGGATAGCGTTGTTTTTCATTTAACGAATAATGTAATCGATATTTAATATCAAGTATATCGCCAGCTTTATATTGTTTTTCTGGTACCCAAAAAGTAACAATATTGTCGTTAGTTTCATCAGCAGTTGGGATTTCAACTAATTCAACGCGTCCTTTGTGCCAATCACCTAAAATTTCGGTCCAAACGCTTGGTCGTTTTTCGTACTGATCATCCAGATCTTGATAATCTTCAAAACCGTTATCGCGTTGAATTAAACCGAAAGCTTTTGGGTTTTCTAAGCTATATGATGAAAATGATAAACGCTTAGGATTATTTAATGGGCGCCAGATCCATTCGTTATTGTTGGCTAAAATAGATAGTCCATTAGAATCGTGCATTGCAGGGCGGTAGTTTAATAAAGGCGATGGTTGGTTTGGACCAAATAAAAACATACTGGTTAATGGTGCAATGCCTAATTTTTTTACTGAATCGCGGAAGAATACTTTCGCTTGCACTGTGATTGTGGTATCAACACTTGGTACAAGTGTTATTTTATAAGCACCTGCCACACTCGGTGAGTCAAGTAGCGCATAGATAACTAAATGTTTTTGGTTGGCTTCTGGTCTTTCAATCCAATACTCTTTAAAACGTGGAAACTCTTCACCCGACATTTCGCCAGTATCAATGGCAAGACCTCTAGCGGAAAGGCCATAGCGCTGTTCTTTACCTACTGCACGAAAATAACTGCCCCCCAGTGCTGAGAATATTTCATCGTCAGTTTTTGTTGGGTTATTAATTGGATAATGAACTTTAAAACCAGCAAAACCAAGGTCTTTACTATTAATCTTATTAAGGTTGAGTGGGCTTAAATCAAAATAACTTGGATCATATTTTATTTCGTTAACTTGATTATTGACGATTTCATTGATTTTGATCGGAACATCAAAGTACATGCCTTCATGATAAAACTCAAGTTTGAAACGGCTTTTTTGATCACCCCAATAGGCTTTTTGATGATTAAATAGAATTTTCTGATAATCAGCAAATTGTAAAGATGCCAATTCATTGGGAATGTTTTTAGATGGCTGAACATAAGCTTTTTTGGATAATTTTTCGGCTTTTGCAACCACATCGTCAAACGAAAAAGCCCATGAAGAAAAACTAATGCAAGAAACGCAAGCCACACAAAGCACCTTGCAAATTAGTATTTTATTAAACGAATTATTGGGTAATAAATTGTACATAAAGACTCGCATTATTATCTAAAAATATTAAAGTAATTGATAATATTATCTTTTGGATTATTCAAACACTTTTCAACATAATCTACTTTTATTTCTTGAAGAATACTCGGGTTTTCTTCGATCAGGAATTGAGAATAGTTATCTTTGGAAATTTTTGCTTGTAAGGATAATATATCTTGCACAGACATTCTAAATTTCGGTTGAAAATATTGGTTTATTTTAGCTGTATCTTTTGTATAAATTGCTGCAATAAAATCTGCCGAGGATTGACAATAGTTTTTAATATTCGATTCAGTTGCTCTTATTTTGCTTAACTCAATATCAAGTTGCGCTTGGTTTTCTTCAATTACTTTTTTGAGTTTCATATCATAATTTAATTTATAATATTCGTTCAAATAGAAACTCAATACACAAGATGATCGGTTATTATCACCTTCACAATTTAAAATACCGTGTTTAGTAACATAATTATCGAAGTTTTTACTACCAATAAGTTGAAGCAATTGATTTTTAGCTGTAACAACGTAAGGGTTGTTTGCTTCAGCTTGTTCTTTCAACAAAGATATCTGTTCTGCCTCTGAAATCGCTTCTTTACTTTTAGTTGGTGAAATCTTTTTAGCACAACTTGCGACAAGAATAGAAACGATGGCGCATATAAGGATATTACTTACTTTCATTTATCAAATTCCATGAACGTATTCTTGAGTGTATGTAATTTTAAAGTGAATAACTGTACTGCTAATTTAATCGCATTATGTTATTAGTAACAATGGATTATTGCTGTAGCGCAAAATTATATACTCTTATTGTTTTAAAAACACTAGCAGATTAAATCACATTTATAAAAAAGCACACTATCATATGCTTTTTTTTCTAATGTTTACATATTTTTTTATTATCTACTGTAAATTCATATTTATGAGCAACAGAAGGTTTAAATTTGCCCTTTGCTTTTAAAAAAGCGATGAGTTGTCCTGCACTCATGTCAGATTGAGAGCAAGTATGAAATTTTGCATCGGTACCAAATTTGTCATTGATAGCGTTAAGTAAGGAAGCTTCTGTGTAATTGTTTCCATCCATCATATGCAAAACTTCATGTCCATGAATTGACATTATGGGCCTCCCAAGTTGTTGTTGATTTAAAAATCAATATTTGTCATTTTGAGCAGTGAAAGATAGCAGATATTTTTAATAAAAAAAAGGGGAAAGATTAAATAAATGTTGTTAATTTTTGTTTGACTTGCCCCTGATTTATAATGGGGCAAGTAGAGATAATAAAAGTAATAAATCCAAGCAAAAATAAACTTGTTTTATTCTTTGTTGTCATCGGCAAATTTTGCAATGATTGATTGATTTTCGCTTTTAATTTGGCGAATAACAACGGAAATTATATCGGCAAGTTTATAGCAGCTTTCACCTTTAATTTTGATAACGCCTTCATCGGGGAAAGAAGCAATTTCCTCTTTGACAGAATGAATCATTGAAAGCGGTACAAAAGCAAAAGCACCTATATCACATAAACGAACGCGAGCTCCGCCACGATTAATATCAATAATTTCAGCGGAGTAAGTTTCATCGATTTTATCTGATAAGTATTGAGCATAAAGATTTTCAGCCATATCGCGTTCAGCAAAGCGTAACATTTTACGCCTCTCATTCATGCTTTTTAGTTGCTCTTTATCAGGCGAGGTTAATTCTTGTGAACGGATATACGCTTTGATTAATCGGTGGTTGACCATATCGCCATATTTGCGTATTGGTGATGTCCATGTTGCATAGGCTTCAAATCCTAAACCAAAATGTGGTTGTGGTTCAGTCGAAAAATCTGCAGGGCTTTGGAACTTGCGCAGTTTGGCGGCTAGAAATGGCTCATTGTCGATCATTCGTCGCAATTTTACATAACCATCAAAAGATAAGAGTAACTCTTTATCAAACTCTGTTATTCCATTATCGTTTAAAAATTTTATGGCTTGTTCGATATATTTATTATCAAAACCTGAATGAATATTAAAAATGCCAAAACCAATTTTAGTTTGTAATTGTAAAGTTAAAGCGAGATTAGCGATAACCATCACCTCTTCTACGATATGATTGGTAATTCGACGAGTCTCTTTAATTATGGATTTAACTTGGCGGTTCTCATCCAGTTCAAAACGATAATCACCATTATCTTTAAAAAGCAATGCATGGGTTTGTCGCCATGTGATGCGGATTTTAGCTAAGTCAGCTAACCAGATAAGTTGTTGTTTAATAGTGGGGTCATTTGTTGCTAATTCGCCATTATTTTCTAAAAAATCAGAAACATTATTATAAGCTAGCTTCGCTTTTGATTCGATCCAAGCAGGCATAAAGGTTGTATCATCAGCAATAATATTGCCAGTGTTGTCTATGCACATTTTACATATCATTGCTGGGCGTTTTTCATTGGCTTTTAATGAGCATAGTTCATTGGCAAGCGCTTCGGGTAGCATTGGGATATTAAAATCAGGTAAATAAGTGGTGAAATTCCTAGCTTTGGCAATATTATCAAGTTCGCTATTTTGTAGTATATAAGCGGTAGGATCAGCAATAGCTACCATTAATTGATAATAGCCGTGTTCATCTTTAGAAACCGCAATGGCATCATCCATATCTTCAGTATTTTCACTATCGATAGTAAAAAAGTGAACATCAGTTAAATCTTGACGGTTATCAAGTTCTGCATCGTTAATGGTTAATGCTTCGGCTTGTGGAGCATGGGTTTCTAAATCATAGCGTGCTAAGGTTTTTAACCAAAGTTGATAAGGTGAATTACCGTCAGCAACAAAACGAGTCACTTCGGCAAAGAAATGTTTACTTTCTTTTTGTAAAGGGTGAGAAACCAGCGTTGCAACAACCCAATCACCTTCCTTTAGCTTTTCATTCACTTGCTCGTTTATTTTGCAGCGAATAGCAAAATTAGCAGGCATGTTTTCAAGGTAAATAACCATTGCACGATCTTGAAATCCTATTTTGCCAATGAATTTTTGTAATGCACCTTCGATTAATAATTCGGGATCAAAAGATTCTTTATCGTTATTCGTGATGATTGACCCTGAGACTTTATCGCCATGACAAACTGTTTTCATTTTAGCAACAGGGATGAAATAGCTTTTCTTATTATCGGTATCTAAAAAACCAAATCCTTTTTCATGAGCTCGAACAATGCCTTCAACTCGAGGTGTTTGTTCATGGAGTTCTTGTTTTAATTGTGCAAGTAAAGGGTTATTTTGAAACATATGGCTTAACACTTTTTAAAAAATTAGTGCTAAATTCTATCATAATTATACAAATTATGGTTATCGAATTAATCGGTGATGACATTGAAAATAGACGTATAATAGTGCCACTTAAAATAATGGGTATAATTAGAGTATGAAATTAAACTATAAATTGCAGGGCGATGGACAGCCGATCGTGTTTTTACATGGTGTATTTGGCAGTTTAGATAATTTAAATATGCTAGCAAAGGATTTTGTGCAACATTATCAAACAGTGCAAGTTGATTTGCGTAACCATGGACATTCGCCATGGTCTGATAAGATGGACTATCAATCCATGGCCGAAGATGTGGCCGAACTTTGTCATGATTTACAATTAAAAAATATGATTTTAATTGGCCACTCAATGGGGGGCAAGGTTGCTTTGCAATTGTCGCAAGTGATCTCTGATTCGATCGAAAAAATGGTGGTAATAGATATTGCTCCTATAAAATATCAGCGCTCAGCCAATGTTATCATTCTAAGAGTATTAACTTATTGCCTTGCGAACCAGATCACCGACAAAAAACAGATCATGGATTTAATGCGACAAGAAGGCATTGATGATGCAATCATTCTTTTTTTATTAAAATCGTTTAAAAATGAACATTGGTTGTTTAATATTCAAGCCATTAACGAACAGTATGGTCATATTTGTGATTGGCAAGCGATTTCACCTTGGTTAAAACCGACGTTATTTATACGCGGTGGCAATTCACCTTATATCACCAATCAGGCTTATCAAGCTATTTTTGAGCAGTTTCCTAATGCAAAAATCGAAGTGGTTGAAGGGGCTGGGCATAATGTTCATTTTGAAAAAACGCAGCAACTTTTACAACTTTTACATAACTGGTTAGGCGACTAAATGATATTTAACTCTTAAATATCAATGTGAATCACAAAAAAAACGTTGCTGTTTGGCGACTTGTTTATTGGGTGCACTAACCGTTATTACCACCATTTTACACTGGGCATTATATCTTTTACTGGTGATCGTATAACGCCAACCAGAAGGGATAATGTGATTGGTGGTATAGGGATAGTTATCAAGTAGCTGAAAAGCAATTTTATTGGCGCGCAAATAGTTTGCAAAGTAATGGTGTTTATTGAACAACGCTTGTTGGTAGTTAATAAATCCCAGCATAATAATTGAAAATAGTAGCGTTGCTATCATAACTTCAATCAAACTAAAGCCAGCTATATTTTTATTATTCACAATAAATAGCCCTTTTTTCTGGGCAATAATCGAGCCAATGTCCTTTTTCAACAATTAATCGATTATTATCAAAATGTGCAAGTGTATATAAATAGAAATCTTCCTCTTTGGCTTCGCCGCGGACTAATACATATTCATCGACTTTTAATAAAGATTGTTTTATACAGGCTTTTAGTTGATAAGTAGGTTCGGTCAAACAATGCCAATTGGCTTTTGGTGTTGGCCAATTTTGGGTTATTGCCCAAGTTAAAGACGAATTAGCCTGATTAAATCGCTGATAGTATTGGCTTTCCATTAAGATGGCTTTTTGCCACGAGTAAATAAGTAGATTGAAGCCAATTAATAGCACTGATCCCACAACCATCAAAATAATCACCATCATAATCGTGCTAAATCCTGACTGGACGGGCATTGGGTTAAAATCGGTTTTCATTTTTGATGATTTCAGTTGTGTGATATTGAATTTGCTTGTTTTTCCTCAATTCAGCCGTAATTGATAACCTAATTGCATCAGGTAGCTGTTTTATTGCAAAGTAGGTGACTTTGATTTCGTTTGAATCGAATAAGTTTTCCCACTTGTTTCCAAAACAGTTTAATGACCCTGTTCTATAAGCTATATTATTTTCTTTATAACGGTAGGTAAAAACATCTGACTTCATGGGGGTCTCTATGTTCCAAACCCAAGAATTGCGGATTTCACTGTCATATCGAATGATAATACATTTTATCTTTTCATTAATTTCAATTGCTTTGGCAGTCATTTTTTTTGGATCGTTAGCAATAAAACCTGCTCGTTTTATATCCTTTTTCATGCCAGCTAATCCAAGATCGATAGCTTGCTGTAGGCGTGTCTTTTGGTAATATTTCATGATACTTGTTTGCAATTGAATATAAAAAGATGTCATTCCCATAACAATAAGGCTAGATAAAATTACACTAATAAGCATTTCAAATAAGGAAAATCCAGACATTTTTAACATGGTGGTAAACCTGTTATATAACTGTTTTCTGCACAAAAACGAATTCGCCCAAGCAAAGAAACGAGAACCTTGCTGGTGCCTATTTTATTTTTTAATTGAAAAGACATTGTTTGAGCTAAATTACGGCGACCTACAATCAAAGCATTTTTATTGTTTGATAGTTCACTAATTTCAACAGAATTGTCTGGTTTCATAAAATAAAGTACGCCCTCATTGCATGAGGAAGGTTTTTCATCGTGAGTAATTGTGATGCACCAAGGAGATGTAAATTGATGGATAATATAATTTTCGTTTTTGCTCGAAGCCTTTATTTGAACTTCGTAGATAAAATAAGCCAACTGCTTAGTTGTGGATGCCAACTCATTTCGAAGTTGTTGCTCTTTCCAATGTTGAATGCCAATAGCGGTTAAAATAGCGCTAATACAGATAGTTATTAATAATTCTAGTAATGAAAATCCCAAATCTTGCATAATATTGTCTTGGTAACTATCACGATAGTTACAGAGTATATTTTAATAAAACAATTGGTTATTTGACGTTCTAGATTTGTGATACATTGCTCAAATAAATTGTGTTTTTTTCGTTAATACTTTGCTTTTTGTTTTGATGAAAGGTTTATTTAAAAATCACGCCAAAAAGTGGTCAGGAAAGGTATTGATTTTATTAAAGTTTTTATTTTGCGGTTTTTATTCAAAACACCACCAAAACCACTCCCCAAAACACGCCACCAAAAGCTCAACCTTATCAACTTAACAAAACTTTACGAATATTTAACAAAAAACTGGCGCATTATCAATCAATCGGCTATAATTTGAGCGCTTTTAAGGCAGGGAAAAGCTCATTAGTTGAGCGGATAATTATAAAAATAAAAATAAAACAATAAATTACTTGACAGGATTATCGAAATGCGCTACCATGCATGGCATCTGGCATCTGGCATCTGGCCTGCCAAACCTACGCCCAAAATCTTTTTCAATTTCACCGTAGTCTAAATCAGACACTGTTCTTATTTTCATCACCGAAGTTATCAAGCTCATCGCGCTTGGCGAGGTCGAGGTGCTTATTTTTTCTATCTAAATTATCAAACTTACTTAGATTATTTAGATTAACTAAATCATTGTTGTTCTTCGTGCCATTGTTTTTGTTGCCATATACACAGTGCTCTATGGCATTAACGGCGTCTACATCAAGGTATATTGAGGGTAGTGCGCCATATTTAACGTTTGACGGTGGTCGAACAAGGACAACTTCAACGGATAGTTTTTTGTTTATTAAGTTGCGGGATGGCACAAGGTTCACACCATCAACCAATCCATCAAGCTCAACAAATCCAATAGTTTTACCTTATGCAGGAAGTACTTTGGGAGATATAGATATGGTAATTCCATCATCAGTGAATTCAGTGAGTTTAAGTGATTTAGTCACTAGGTATAATTATTGGGGAGATGATGATGGAGATGGTCAGGGTACAAATGGAGTTACCGCATCGGGGAGTATATCGGTATTGTTTAGGGACAAAAATGACAATAGAGTTAATCGTAACGATGCATTAAGTATATGTAATGCTCCTTATAGGGTAACATTAAGTAGTACAGGGGGATATTTACAGACACGTTATGGTGTTCCTAATAGAACCAGTTTTAGTGGAGCTACGGTGGATTATTATATTAATCCGTATGGCAGTCGTCCTGTTGTTTGTCACGCAAGGCCGAATTTGTTGTTTGGTGGTACAGCTGGCATCATTTCTTATGATGATCCTCGCTACGCAGGCCCATCTAACATATGGTCTCGTACAAAGGGTTTTTTAACTCAGTCAAACGATTTTTCATCTTACGACCGAAACTTTCCGACAACGGGTGCAGATGGATTGTATTTTGATTTGGATATAGGAGGTATTGACGCAAGTCAGTTGAGTTGGACAGTAATCACAAGTGGTAGTATAAGTGCAGCGGTGAGTTGGACAAGGCCACGTTCTGGTACATTTACAACCCCAGAAGGATATACCAGACAAGCTGATCAATGGATTCCTGATAAATCTAGTTATGTAACACGGGTAACGTTAAGCGGTCCTAGGGCTGATAATGTTCAGATAAATTCAGGAAATCCTAGTCCTCTAGCTGTACCCTCTTTGCCACAGACATTTGAGTTGGTGGGCAGAGATAGTCGAGGTAATGAGGTGAGGTATGGATTTGTGTTAAGGCAGTGGTTCGTCCATCGGGGTAATAAACAGGCTAGTCAGTCTGACCAAATATCTTGGTGTAGTCGTTTGGGTTATCGTCTTGCTAGGGTAAGAGATTTAACTAATGCGACTTGTTCTGGTTTTAATTCAGGTTCATATTGCCAAGGTTCTGTCAGCGCTACACCTAGTTCATCTAATAATGTTTATATGCGTCACATAGGTGCTGGTTTTTTCACGGAGTGGGGGGTTATGCTCTACTACGCTGATGCGGGTTTCGTCAACAACGGGGTCTGGGCGAGTGACGCAGCAGGTAGCATTGGCTTTTATGTCTACTCAAACATCGGCAGCGTCTTCAGCCGCCGTGCTTTCACCAGCAATCCTGCTGTTTGCACCGTACCTTAGTTTTTAGCGTTTAGTACTTAATCCTTAGGGTGCGGGGGTGGTTATGGTGCCTGAGAGGACAATATAAAAAAGAATCAAGCCCCCGCGTAAGTTGGGGCGTTTTCCCTTAGGGTTGCGCAGTTGTGGCAAAGCCACAATAGCGCCGCCCCCCCGCCGCCGACGACGCTGAAAGCGTGGTTGGCAATTCTAATGATTACGCTGTGGCGGTTTAAATTCGTGGTCTATTTATAGTACGGCAAGGTTTCGGACGTTTTGACCTTGGGTGAATAAAATAGCTACAGTGACCACGTCCTAGCAAAGGGAATTAAAGCGAATTCCCTTTGCAATCCCACGCTTTGGCTACAGAATGTGGCCTACGGCACTACTCGTATCATCCTGATACTCGCCTCTACGAGGCCATCTTCGCTGTGCTCAGATGTTCAAATTTGTTCCAGACAAATTTGTACGACGCCGCCGCTCGGTCTGAACGCACCGTTTGTGGGATTACTCGTATCATCCTGATACTCGCCTCTACGAGGCCACCTTCGCTATGCTCAGGTGTTCAAATTTGTCCGATGCAGCACAAACTCGCCAAACATCCTTGTTTGGCGTGCTAACTTCGCTCTGTTGTCGGCACATTCTGACGCCGGAACAAGACAAACAGCATAACCTTTGGTGTTTTTTTTGTGAGTTGTTTTTGTGTAAAAAAGCAATGAAATTGCATCCCAAAAGTGGTCAGGAAAGGTATTGATTTTATTAAAGTTTTTATTTTTCTATTTTTTGTGATTTCCTATGACTTTACTAAAATTTTGATTGTTTTTGATTGCTTGGATATTGATTGTGGTGTTTTGATTAAACCACTTAAAAAGCGAGGAATATTATATTATACTGTTTACTCATTTATTCTTTGCCAACGGATTTATAAGTTAAAGGAAATTAGAGATGCAACAATTACAAACTATTATTGAAGCAGCATTTGAACGTCGTGCTGAAATTACACCATCAAATGTCGATACTGTAACTCGTGATGCAATCAACCAATGTATCGCTTTATTAGACAGCGGTAAAATGCGTGTCGCAGAAAAAATCAATGGCGATTGGGTGACTCACCAATGGTTGAAAAAAGCTGTTTTGCTCTCTTTCCGTATTAACGAAAACCAATTGATTAATGGTGGCGCGACTAACTATTATGACAAAGTACCATTAAAATTTGCTGAATATGATGAAGCAAGATTCCAACAAGAAGGTTTTCGCGTTGTTCCTTCTGCTATAGCGCGTAAAGGGGCTTATGTTGCTCGCAATACTGTGTTAATGCCATCTTATGTCAATATTGGTGCTTATGTTGATGAAGGGACAATGGTTGATACATGGGTGACTGTTGGTTCTTGTGCGCAAATTGGTAAAAATGTTCATTTATCAGGTGGCGTGGGGATTGGAGGTGTTTTAGAGCCGTTACAAGCTAATCCAACGATTATTGAAGATAACTGTTTTATTGGTGCACGTAGTGAAATTGTTGAAGGCGTTATTGTTGAAGAAGGTAGCGTCATTTCAATGGGTGTGTTTATTGGTCAAAGTACTAAAATTTATGATCGTGCAACTGGTGAAGTTCATTACGGCCGTGTACCAGCAGGCTCTGTGGTTGTTTCTGGTAACTTGCCAACGAAAGATGGTAAATATAGCCTTTATTGTGCAGTTATTGTGAAAAAAGTAGATGCTAAGACTTTAGGTAAAGTAGGCATTAACGAATTACTGCGTACGATTGATTAATTTTATGTTTTAAAATCGCCTAGCTTGTTAGGCGGTTATGATTTTATTTATTAACTTGTTAATTTTTGTTTATAACCACTAAGTTTATAACCATTAGAAGAAGAGGAGAATTTATGCCTTCTTTTGATATCGTTTCAGAAATCCAAATGCCAGAAGTTAAAAATGGTGTTGAAAATGCAACTCGAGAGCTAGCCACCCGTTGGGATTTTAAAAATGTTGAAGCATCGTTTGAGTTAAATGAAAAGAATGAAACGATCAAAGCAACCAGCCAATCTGATTTCCAAGTACAACAATTACTCGATATTCTGCGTGATAAACTTGCTAAACGAGGTATTGATGGTGGTGCACTTGAAATTCCTGAAGAAATGGAACACAGTGGTAAGTTCTATAGCATTACGGTTAAACTTAAGCAGGGTATCGATAAAGAGTTAGCTAAAAAAATCGTGAAAGCTATCAAGGACAGTAAAATTAAAGTGCAAGCTCAAGTGCAAGGTGAACAGGTTCGGGTGACAGGTAAATCACGCGATGATTTACAAGCGACTATGGCTTTAGTCAAAAATGGCGAATTTGGTCAACCATTCCAGTTTACTAATTTTAGAGATTGATCTTCTTTTCAATTTATATTGCCGATATTTGTCGGCAATATTATCCTATTCCAAATAGCTATTTACCTGTATTTTGTAAAGAAATTTAAACAATCTTAAGAAAGTTTAAGTTTATTTCTTGTTTTTGCATCGTTGTTTATAAAATAAAGGCTATAATACTTTAAAACATAAATATAAGTAGTGTAAAAAGCGAGATTTTTTTGTACGGATACGTTATGCTATTTGCATGTCTGTTTTCTTAATTAGAACAATACTTATTATGATGAAAAAATTAGCTCTGTTTTTATTTTTTCTTATCTTTTCTATGCATTTGTTTGCGCAAGAGCCTGATAGTAAAACAAAGGCTGAAAAGAGAGTTTTTATTGATAATCTATTATCAAAAATGACACTCCAAGAAAAAGTGGGGCAACTGCGTTTAGTCAGTGTTGGCGGTGATCTAACATTGAGTAAAGCACTTGATCAAATCGAAGCAGGTGAAATTGGCGGTATTTTTAATACTGTAGTTGAACCTGACCTTTCTCAAATGCAAGAACGTGCTTTAAAATCCCCTAATAAGATTCCTATTTATTTTGGGTTTGATGTTATTCATGGTCATAGAACCGTGTTTCCGATTAATTTAGGTATTGCATCAACTTGGGATCGTAGTGCGATAGCTAAAGCTGCTGAAGTTTCGGCAGACGAAGCAACCTCGGATGGATTGAATATTACTTGGGCACCGATGGTTGATATTACGCGCGATCCAAGGTGGGGGCGTGTGTCAGAAGGATTTGGTGAAGATCCTTATCTTTCTTCAGAGGCTGGACGTATTTTTGTTGAAAAAATGCAAAAACAATCTCTTTCTGATAAAAAATCATTAGTTACTACCGTTAAGCATTTTGCACTTTATGGTGCAGTTGAAGGCGGGCGTGAATATAACAGTACGGACATGAGCGAACGTAAAATGTTCCAAGAATATCTTGTGCCTTATAAAGCGGCAATTGATGCGGGTAGTCGTTCGGTGATGGTTTCGCTTGTGAGTGTTAATGGTATTCCTGCTACTGCGAATCATTGGTTATTAACCGAAGTATTACGCAATCAGTGGCATTTTGATGGTGTTGTGGTGAGTGATCATGGTGCGATTCGTGAACTGATCAACCATGGTGTAGCTAGCGATCCTAAAGATGCTGTGCGTGTTGCGATTAAAGCGGGCATCGATATTAGTATGAATGACGAATACTTTTTACAATTTGTTCCTGAATTGGTTAAAGAGGGTGCTCTTACAGAAGAGGAAATTAATCAAGCATGTCGCCATGTGCTTGAACTTAAATACGATATGGGATTATTTAGTGATCCTTATCGTAATTTAGATCCAAAATTAGATATCGAAACCATGTTTGCTGATGATCGTTTACATCGTGAAGAAGCCCGTGATGTGGCACGTCGTAGTATTGTGTTATTAAAAAATACCAATGAAATCCTACCTCTAGCTAAAAATAAAAAAATTGCAGTTATTGGTCCATTATCTGATTCAAAACGCGATATTTTAGGTAGTTGGTCGGGAGCCGGTCGTGCTAATTTGGCAGTAACGCCATTAGAAGGCATTAAAAGAGCCGTTAATAATTCAAAATCCGTTAGTTATGCATTTGGTGCTAACCTTTCTGATGATGCAAATTTATATCGTTTTTTAAATTTATATGAAGAGACCACTAAATTTGATCATAGACCAGCGGATAAAATGATTGCTGAAGCAGTTGGTATCGCTAAAAAAGCGGATGTCGTTGTTGCTTTTGTGGGTGAAGCCGAAGGCATGGCGCATGAATCATCAAGTCGAACAGATCTCTCTTTACAAGCAAGCCAAAAAAAGTTGCTTAGCGCGCTTAAAAAAACCGGCAAACCATTGGTTATTGTCTTAATGAATGGTCGTCCATTAACATTATCTGAAGAATATACGCAAGCTGATGCTATGCTTGAAACTTGGTTTTTAGGAACAGAAGGTGGTAATGCTATTGCCGATGTGTTATTTGGTGATTATAACCCTTCTGGGAAGTTGCCGATGTCTTTTCCTGATAATGTTGGGCAAATTCCCGTTTATTACAGCCATTTAAATACGGGGCGTCCACGCGGTACTGAAAATATGGGAAAATATACGACTTCGTATTTTGATAGTCCAAATGAACCATTATTCCCATTTGGTTTTGGTTTAAGTTATACCAATTTTGCGATGGACTTTTCTTTATCTAGTTCTGAAATGAATAAAAATAGCGAAATTGTTGTTAATGTCAATGTTGAAAATATCGGCAATAAAGAAGGTATGCAAACGGTTCAGCTCTATTTGCAAGATGTGACCGCATCAGTGAGTCGTCCTGTTAAAGAGTTGATTGGTTTTGAAAATATTACTTTAAAACCGCATGAAAAAGGCGAAGTAAAATTTGTTATTAAATATGATATGTTGAAATTCTGGAATGACAAAATGCAATATGTTGCAGAACCTGGCAAATTTAATGTGTTTATTGGTTCCGATTCAACAACACAAGATAAGAAAACTTTCACTTTGCTTGATAAATAAATTTTTAATTTTCCGTCGGCATTGGTCGACGGTTTTATTATGTGATCAGTATTATGTTTGAATTTGATCTTGTCCTACAGCTTCTTCAACAAATGTGTGTTTATTTAGTGATTGCTTATTTACTAAGTAAAACGCCGATCGTGATTCCTCTTATGCAAGTGACAGTACATTTGCCTCATAAATTAGTTTGTTATTGCATCTTTTCGTTATTTTGTATTATGGGAAGTTATTTCGGCTTGCATATTGAGGACACTATTGCCAACACACGAGCTATTGGTGCCATTTTAGGAGGGTTACTTGGTGGCCCCATCGTTGGACTGCTAGTTGGGATAACAGGCGGTATTCATCGTTATACTTTAGGTGGCATTACCGCTGAAAGTTGTATGTTATCTACCATTTTAATTGGACTAATTAGTGGATTACTACATTATGTGTTAATGAAAAAGGGACGAGTTGATCTAATTTATAATCCTTTGCTAGTTGGTGTATTAGGTTTATTAGTTGAATCACTCGAAATGATTTTGGTGTTACTTATCTCACGACCTTTTGACGTAGTGCTGCATGCTGTTAGGAGCATTGCCGCGCCCATGATTGTTGCCAATAGCATTGGTTCTGCGATGTTTATGCGGATTTTGCTTGATAGGCGGGCGATTTTTGAGCGTTATACTTCAGCCTTTTCAGCCAAAGCATTAAAAATCGCTGTTAGTACAGAAGGTTTGTTGCGTGACGGTTTTAATCAGCAAAATAGCACTAAAGTAGCTGAAATTATTTATCAAGAACTCGATATTGGCGCTGTTGCAATTACCGATAGAGAAAAAATATTGGCTTTTATAGGTGTTGGTGATGATCATCATTTACCAGGAACACTAATCACATCTAATAGTACCTTAGAAGCGATCGAAAAGAATGAAGTACAATACCTTGATGGGGCTCATGAGCCTTACAAATGCTCAATAAATAAAAATTGCCGTTTAGGATCGACACTAGTTATTCCTCTAAGGGGGGAAAACAATACGGTAATGGGCACGATCAAGCTTTATGAAGCAAAAAACACATTATTTAGTTCAATTAATCGAACCCTCGGCGAGGGGATTGCCAGTTTATTATCTGCACAGATTTTAGCTGGGCAAAATGAGCACTATAGGCAACTATTATCTAAAACTGAAATTAAACTGCTACATGCGCAAGTTAATCCTCACTTCTTATTTAATGCCTTAAATACATTGCTGGCTGTTATTCGTCGTGATAAAACACAGGCATCGCAACTCGTGCAAAATTTATCTACCTTTTTCCGAAAAAATTTAAAGCGAACGGAAGAAATCGTTACACTAAAAGATGAAATAGAGCACGTTAATGCCTACTTGCAAATTGAGAAAATGCGTTTTATGGATCAGTTGACTATAAAAATCGATATTCCCCAAAAATTAGAATATGCACAACTACCTGCCTTTTCGTTACAACCGATTGTTGAAAACGCTATTAAACATGGCACATCCCAATTGCTTGGTCATGGTAACGTGACTATCAGTGCTTATAAGTTAGAACAGTCGTTGGTTTTGGAGGTAATTGATAGCGCAGGTCATTATCGTGAAAATAAGAAAGACACTAAAGGCTTGGGGCTTAATTTAGTTGATAAAAGAATTAAGATTCGTTATGGTGAAAAATATGGTATAAAAATAGCATGTAAACCCGATGAATATACTAAAGTCATGCTGATATTACCTTTGCAAGAGGATGCAAGTACTCAATGTTAAATGTTATTATTGTTGATGATGAATTACCAGCTCGTGAAAATTTACGCTGCTTGCTTGAAAGCGATTCCGAAATTAACATCGTTGCGGAATGTAATAATGCCATTGAGGCGATTCGAGAGATTCATCGACTTCAACCTGATGTTGTATTTTTAGATATTCAATTGCCTAAAATAAACGGTATTGAAATGTTATCAATGCTTGATCCTGAAACTATGCCAAGGATTGTCTTTTTAACGGCTTACAGTGAATTTGCGGTTAAAGCCTTTGAAGAACAAGCTTTTGATTATTTGCTTAAGCCTATTGAACAAGAACGGTTAAATAAAACCTTATATCGTCTGCATAATCATTGTTTTTCTGGGAATATTAATCAATTAGATGGCGTTAATCAAAAGTTGAAATATGTCCCATGTGTTGGGTATAACCGAATTTATTTATTGAATTTTGATGATGTGTTTTATATCTCCTCTAAAATGAGTGGTATTTATGTATTTAATCAAGAAAATAATGAGTACCTAACTGAATTAACACTAAAAACACTCGAAGATAAAACCGATCTTGTTAGGTGCCATCGACAATATCTGATTAATCTAAAAAAACTTAAAGAAATTCGCTTTAATCAAACAGGTGGTGTTGATATTATTTTTATTAATGATGTTTCGGTGCCAGTGAGCCGTCGTTATTTAAAACCACTTAAAGAGGTATTGGGATTGCAATAATCTCAATATCTTTTTACTTTATTACTATTTCTTTTACCGCTAAGTTGCTAATTTTAACCACTCATACTCTTAATCTAACCTGTAACCCAAATAAGGTTATCATTCTTAAGAGCAAAAAATTACTATACACTCGAACACAAAAAGGTCTTTAGATATTACTTGTTACTTTTGTTTATATAAAAAATACTTGTTCTATATTATCGCGGCATTTTTTTTATACGCATTATGGTATTAAGTAATGAACTAATTAATCTTATAAATCACAAAGAGAATCATTATGAATAATAAAGTTTTTAAGCATATTCCATGGTTCATCCTTGCTTTAGTAGGTGCATGCTGTTTAGGTGTTGTTGCATTACGGCGAGGTGAACATATTAGTGCACTTTGGATTGTAGCGGCGGCAGTTTCGATTTATTTAGTCGCATATCGATACTATAGTCTGTATATTGCTAAAAAAGTAATGCAATTAGATCCAACTCGTGCTACGCCAGCTGTCATTAACAATGATGGTTTAAATTATGTCCCAACAAATAAATATGTACTTTTTGGGCACCATTTTGCTGCCATTGCTGGTGCAGGTCCTTTAGTTGGCCCAGTGCTTGCAGCACAAGTCGGTTATTTACCGGGTACACTTTGGCTACTTGCTGGTGTGGTTTTTGCCGGTGCTGTGCAAGATTTTATGGTACTGTTTTTATCCTCTCGCCGTAACGGTTCATCTTTAGGAGAAATGGTTAAAGAAGAAATGGGGCCAATACCGGGAACTATTGCGTTATTCGGTTGTTTCTTAATTATGTTGATCATTTTAGCGGTATTAGCACTGATTGTAGTTAAAGCCTTGGCAGAAAGTCCATGGGGTGTCTTTACTGTTTGTTCAACTGTACCAATTGCCCTATTTATGGGGATCTATATGCGGTTTATTCGACCGGGTAGAGTAGCAGAAGTATCAGTTATTGGTATTGTACTACTTGTTTTATCCATCTGGTTTGGTGGCGTTATTGCTCATGATGCATATTGGGGCCCAGCTTTAACCTTTAAAGCAACAACGATTACTTATGTATTGGTTGGTTATGCATTAATTTCTGCAATGTTACCTGTATGGTTAATTTTAGCACCACGGGATTATTTAGCGACTTTCCTAAAAATCGGTGTAATTGTAGGTTTAGCCATTGGTATTGTTATTTTAAATCCTGATTTAAAAATGCCTGCTATTACACAATACGTTGATGGTACAGGGCCAGTTTGGAAAGGGGCATTATTCCCATTCTTATTTATCACTATTGCTTGTGGTGCTGTTTCTGGTTTCCACGCATTAATTTCGTCAGGTACTACACCTAAATTACTTGCCAATGAAAACGATGCGCGTTTTATTGGTTATGGTGCAATGCTGATGGAATCATTTGTTGCGATGATGGCTTTAGTTGCTGCATCAATTATTGAACCAGGTCTTTATTTTGCAATGAATACGCCGCCAGCAGCATTAGGTATTACTATGCCAGATCTGCATAAGCTTGGTACTGCCGATGCTCCGATGATCATGGCTCAATTACAAGATGTGACAGCGCATGCAGCGGCAACAGTTAGTTCTTGGGGATTTGTTATTTCGCCTGAGCAAATTATCCAAACTGCAAAAGACATCGGTGAACCTTCAGTGTTAAATCGTGCCGGCGGTGCACCAACATTAGCCGTAGGAATTGCGCATGTATTCCATCAAATTCTACCTGGCGCAAATATGGGCTTTTGGTACCACTTTGGTATTTTATTTGAAGCGTTATTTATTTTAACCGCACTTGATGCTGGTACTCGATCTGGTCGCTTTATGCTACAAGATTTATTGGGTAATTTTGTTCCATTTTTGAAAAAAACAGATTCACTTGTTGCCGGCTTTATTGGCACAATTGGTTGCGTTGGTTTATGGGGCTACTTACTCTATCAAGGTGTTGTTGATCCACTAGGCGGTGTTAAGAGCTTATGGCCATTATTCGGTATTTCTAACCAAATGCTAGCGGCGGTTGCGTTAATATTAGCAACAGTTGTATTAATCAAAATGAAACGTGCTCAATATGTTTGGGTAACGATCATTCCAGCTATATGGTTGTTAATTTGTACAACTTGGGCATTAGCATTGAAGTTATTTAGTCAAGATCCTCAATTAGAAGGCTTCTTCTATTTAGCGAATGAATATAATCGTCGCATTGCAGAAGGGAGTGATTTAACCGCGCAACAAATCGATAATATGCACCACATTGTTATTAATAACTATACCAATGCTGGCTTAAGTATCTTATTCCTACTGGTTGTTTACGGTATTATCTTCTTTGGTATTAAAACGGCACTAAAAGTACGTAATAATAAACACAGAACAGATAAAGAAACAGCTTATGTGCCAATTCCTGAGGGCGGTGTAAAAACATCGATGTCGCACTAGGTTTTAAGTAATAGGGTGCTGTGTTAGTTCAGCATCTTATTATCTTTATTAGCTTTTAATCAAATTATTGCTTGCCCAACAATATTCATATTGTTGGGCATTTTTATAAACGATACTTTGTTTTAACAGTAAATATCTCACAGTTAGCTTGATAATGTAACTTAACTTAAATGTGAAAAAAATCACATTATTACTTTTGTTTATTTATTAAAATAAAAAATTCGTGTCATTTTTATAGGAGATAAAGATGCCCATTACCAAAAAATTATTGTCATTATGTAACATTTTAGTGTTAAGTTGTTCATTTCAAGCTCTGGCTAAAGAAGTTAATGTATCCATTTTAGCTACATCTGATGTTCACGGTCGAATGGTACCTTGGAATTATGGTACAGATAAAACTGATACTTCGGGTTCTTATGCACAAATCTCATCGTTTATTAAAGAGTATCGCAATACCCATTCTAATGTTATTTTGGTTGATGCGGGGGATATTATTCAAGATAATCAAATCGAACGTTTTTACGATGTTAAAAAGCACCCTGCCATGGCTGCTCTAAATGCAATGAACTATGACATTATGGTCTTAGGTAATCATGAATTTAATTTTGGGATGCCAGTTGTTGATAAAATTATTTCGCAGTTCAATGGTAAAACGCTAGCCGCCAATATTTTTTACAAAAATTCAGGAAAGCCTTACCTTCCGGCCTCAACGATTATTGAAAAAGAGGGTATTAAAATTGGGTTTATTGGTGCCACTACGCCATTCGTACCTGAATATGAAAATAAAACAGGTTATGTTGAACAGATGGAATTTACAATGCCCATTCCAGAAATTAAAAAGCAGGTTGATCAATTAAAACAACAATCTGTTGATGCAATTGTTCTAATTGCTCATATGGGATTAGATAATGAAAATAATAAACCCGGTACTGGTGTTGCTGATATAGCAAAACAAGTGCCGGATATCGATGTAATTATTGCCGGGCATAATCATCAAAATATTAGTGAAGAAGTAATTAATAATGTTGTAATTACTGAACCTCATCGTTATGGAACAGTGGTGTCGGTTGTGGATCTAACTTTTGATATTCAAGCAGATAGAAAAACGCTAGAGCATAAAAAATCAGAAACTTTGCCGGTTAAAACCTACCCGGCCGATCCGGTAATTGAAGAAATATATGCGCCGTATCACCAACAGCTAAGAGAAATTTCGAATCAAGTTATTGGTGAAACTGATCGCGATTTAGTTCCACAACAATTGATTCACGGCATTCCAGCAATTTATTTAGAAGAATCAGGATTAACGAATTTGTTGAACTCAGTGCAACTTTATTATAGCGGTGCTGATGTGACATCGGTGTTAGTTGATAATAAAAAAGCTATGCTCAATAAGGGTAAAATAGCGCGTAAAGATATTGCCAATAATTATCAATACACAGCTGGTGAAACGAGTATTTTTGAAGTTACTGGCAGAGATCTAAAAGATTATATGGAATGGTCTGCGGCTTATTTTGCTCAAGTAAAACCGACGGATAATAATTACCAATATGATCCTATTCGCGGCGCATCAAAGTATATGACTTATGATATGTTTGGTGGTGTAAAGTATATCATTGATCTAAGACAACCTGTTGGGCAAAGAATTAAAGATTTAACATTACTTAATGGTAAACCTGTTACTGATGATATGAAAATCAAACTTGGCATGAATGCTTACCGTTATGAAATGCTAGTTAAAAAAGGGGGACCATTAGAAGGACGCAGAGTTGAATCAATTTGGAACTCTCGTACTGCTTTTGGTGATGAAGACGGTACTATACGTAATATGACAATAAAATATATAATCGAAGTGAAAAAAGGAAAAATTACTGATGAGTCTAATCATAATTGGAAAGTCATCGGCATCGAACCTTAATACTCATTATTCGTTAATTTATAATTATAAGTAATCAGCCAATAAGTAAATTGGCTGATTACTTATGCAGGATAATTACTATGCAAAATGATATTACTTTTTATCAACGTTTTAAGTCCGATATTTTAGCTGGTTTAAAAGTGATTACTATCCGCGATAATAAAGAGTCACATTTTAAAGCAGGCGATAAGCTTCGTGTTGGCATTTTTGAAACTGACGAGTATTTTTGTACTATAAAAATAATCAGTGTTACACCAGTTACTCTTGAACAGTTAACGGAAGAACATGCAAAACAAGAGAATATGATGTTAAGTGATTTGAAAAAGGTGATTTCTGATATTTATCCAAATGAAAAACATTTTTTCGTTATTCATTTCTCGCTTTTATAACAAAAAAATACGCACTATTAGTGCGTATTTTTATTCTGACAATTAAATAGAATTAATTCATGTTATTAATGATTTATAGGAAGTACATTTAAAATCAAACCATCAACAGAGATAACTTCAACACGTTGACCAATTTTAAGATCTTGATCGCATCTTGCTGACCATGTTCCATCTTTGATTTTTATTCGTCCTGAACCATTAACAATTGCATCTGTCACAACAGTCTTAATTCCAATTAAATCTTGTTGGGGTTGATTGATTTCCCCTTTACTAGATTTATCTTTCCCTTGTTTTCGAAGCCAAAGCCACCAAATGTAGGCAGATATAAGCGTTAGGATTGAAAATAAAATCCACAAAATTGGCCAACAAAGTGGTAAAACCCAAGCAATTAGACCAACAATAATAGCTGCAATTCCGCTCCAAAGCCCATAGCCACCAGTGCCAAGTAATTCTGCAATCAGCAGCAAACCGCCTAAAGCAATAAACACCCAGTGGGGAGAATTATAAATAACCATAAAAAAATCAGTCATTATCAATTACCTTTAAAATCCATTCAGGAAAAACTTAAACATAGAATTGACCATGCCTATCAAAAGTGTTGGAAAACTATGTTTAAGTATAAAAATATCTAAGTATAAGAATCGATTTTATTTAGTATTTTTTATCAATTCAGCAATACCACCAATGCTGCCCATTAAACTTGACGCATCAAGTGGCATCATAATAACTTTACTGTTATCCGCAGAGCCAATTTGTTGTAGCGCTTCAGTATATTTTTGCGCAACAAAGTAGTTAATCGCATTGATATTACCCGCAGCAATAGCATCAGATACCATTTGAGTTGCTCTAGCTTCTGCTTCGGCTGCACGTTCACGCGCTTCGGCTTGTAAAAAGGCAGATTGTCTTTCACCTTCTGCTTTTAAGATTTCAGATTGTTTTTCACCTTCTGAACGTAAAATTGCTGCTTGACGAACACCTTCTGCTTCAAGGATTTCAGCACGTTTATTACGTTCGGCTTTCATTTGCGCGTTCATTGCTGCAATAAGTTCTGCTGGTGGGCGAACGTCTCGGATTTCAATACGAGTAATTTTAATTCCCCATGGGCTAGTTGCGTCATCAACAATACTTAACAATTTAGAGTTTATATGATCACGTTGTGATAACATTTCGTCCAACTCCATGCTACCAAGTACAGTACGGATATTAGTCATCATTAAATTAATTACAGCACGTTCAAGCTGATTAACTTGGTATGCAGCTCTTGCAGCTTCTTGTACTTGAATAAAACAAACTGCATCAATTTGTACATTCGCATTATCTTTTGAAATAACTTCTTGTGACGGAATGTCGAGCACTTGTTCCATCATATTAATTTTACGACCAACACCATCCATAAATGGAATAATGATATTTAAACCGGGTTCAAGAGTATGAGTATATTTACCAAAACGCTCAATGGTATATTGGTAACCTTGGGGAACAATGGTAATTGCTTTTAAGACCGTAATTAAAGCGAGTAAAACAATAACACCAATGACGATATAAAATACTGGCATAATTCAAAAATCCTTATAATTATTTATAATAAAAATGAATCAACCATTTTATAGGTTATTGAATTTTTTGACCAGTTTTAATTAATATTATATAAAATATTGCGAAGTGAATGTGTTAATTTATGATTTCAATTTTTCTTAATATGACTTGAATGATATTATGAAAACACAAAAGATAAACAACAATTCAATAGATTTTTTTTATAATAAATTATGCATAGATCTCTTTTATTCTAATGATGTATTCCTTATCGAGTCCTTTATAAAAAATCGCTATTATCCTCCCATACCAATTTTATTTCTGAGCACAAAATATTCACTTGACATTGCATCACTGAACTAGTTTAATAGTACAAACTTAATAAGTAACTCAAATAAATAAAATTATGCAACATCAAGAACATCACTTAAATATAAATAAAATAACTCGTTTTGGCTGTTGGGGCGTGATTTTTGAGGATGATGTAATAAGACTGTCTTATTTTACAAAGCCCACTAAAGGCGGGTTTTATAGCTTCTTGCCAATATCACATAAATCTGAATAAAATTTAAATGTAGAGAGTCAACCAATGAATAAGCCAACATTAACACAGATAACCAAAACCATTGGTTATTATCAAGATCCGACTCAAGTGTTTTGTCAATTATGTAATAACAAACCGGCAACATTGTTGCTTGAATCAGCTGAAATTGATAATAAGCAAGGTATTAAAAGTGTTATGATTATCGACAGTGCATTACGCATTTCGGCAATAAACAATGAAGTCACTTTTAAGGCATTGACTACAAATGGTGAAAAGCTATTACCTTTATTGCAACACTCTTTTTCGGATAAACCAGTCAATGTTCAAATGGATGAAAAAACACTTAAATTGGTTTTCCCTGCTATTGATAGTATGCAAGATGAAGACTCACGGTTAAAGTCATTATCTGTTTTTGACTCCTTACGAACATTATTAACTATTGTGGATATTCCAGAACAATACGGTCAAGATGCAGTTTTTGTCGGTGGCCTATTTGGTTATGATCTCGTTTCTGGATTTGAGAACTTACCTAGTTTACCTACAGATCAACGTTGCCAAGATTTCTGTTTTTATTTGGCAGAAACACTATTAGAAATTAATCATCAAGATCATGAGTCAATTTTAAAAGCGACAGCTTTTACGGATGATTCTGTTGAGATTTCTCGATTAACTCAACAATTAGAAAATTTACAAAAAACATTAAATAAGCCGATAAAACCGATTCGTACTCAGTCGTTGACGGATATTGAAGTGACTTGTAATAAAAGTGATGATGATTTCAATACGATTGTCAAAAAGATGCAAGATGCGATTCAGCAGGGAGAAATTTTCCAAGCTGTGCCTTCACGGCGTTTTACTTTACCTTGTCCAGAACCGTTATCGGCTTATCGGGTATTAAAAAATAACAACCCAAGCCCATATATGTTTTATATGCAAGATAATGATTTTATATTATTTGGCGCATCGCCTGAAAGTGCACTTAAATACACTAAAGCAACCAATCAGGTTGAAATCTACCCTATTGCGGGCACTCGTCCACGAGGATTAACCGTTAATGGCGAGATTGATTATGACTTAGATAGCCGGTTAGAGCTTGAAATGCGTACAGATAAAAAAGAGCTGGCTGAACACTTGATGTTAGTGGATTTAGCGCGTAACGATTTAGCCCGCATTTGTAAACCAGGTACTCGTTACACCAAAGAGTTATTAAAAGTGGACCGTTATTCGTTTGTTATGCATTTAGTTTCGCGGGTTGTTGGACAATTGCGTGATGATTTAGATGCGCTTTATGCTTATCAAGCTACTATGAATATGGGGACATTAACGGGTGCGCCAAAAATTAGGGCAATGCAATTAATTGCTGAGTCTGAAAAAGTCAAACGTGGTAGTTATGGTGGTGCGATCGGTTATTTTACTGCTAATGGTGATTTGGATACTTGTATTGTGATTCGTAGTGCGTACGTAGAAGAAGGTGTTGCAACAATACAAGCTGGTGCTGGTGTGGTTTTGGATTCAGATCCACAATCTGAATCTGATGAATCGCGTAATAAAGCGCGAGCCGTCATCCACGCGATTATGGCAGCACATCATGTAGAAGGTGAATTCTAATGGCTAATATCTTATTTATTGATAATGTTGATTCTTTTACATATAACTTAGTTGATCAATTACGTAATAACAAACATTGTGTGACCATTTATCGAAACACGATTGCAACTGATGTAATTATTGAAAAATTGTCACAAATGCAAAATCCTATTCTAATGTTATCCCCTGGTCCTGGAGCTCCGAGCGAAGCTGGCTGTATGCCTGAACTGCTTAAACGTTTAAAAGGAAAATTGCCGATAATCGGTATTTGCCTTGGACATCAAGCAATTGTTGAATCTTATGGCGGTAGTATTGTGCCAGCCGGTGATATATTACATGGTAAAGCATCGTTGATGGAACACGATGAGCAGGCGATGTTTAAAGGATTACCAAATCCACTACCTGTTGCACGTTATCACTCCTTAAAAGGGGAAAACATTCCCAAAACACTCACTATTAATGCACTTTGTAACAATGTTGTTATGGCGGTGCGTAATGATGAAGATCGCGTTTGTGGGTTTCAGTTTCACCCTGAATCGATTTTAACCATCCAAGGGGTAAAATTATTAGAGCAAACCATTAAATGGGCACTTAACCCAAAACAAAAAAAGGAAAAACCAAAGCAAGAAGCTATTGTAGACAAGCAAGAGTACAATATTCAACCAACACTTAATAAATTGTATTTAGGACAAACATTAAGCCAAGAAGAAAGCAAAGTATTATTTAATTTAATTATTCAAGGAAAAATTGAACCAACGATATTGGCGAGTGCAATTATTAGTATGAAAGTTCGAGGCGAAAAACCTGATGAGATTGCTGGTGCCGCTCAGGCTTTACTTGAAAATGCTGATGCTTTTGATATTCCCGATTACGATTTTACCGATATTGTCGGAACTGGCGGGGATGGCACTAATAGTATTAATATCTCAACTGCCAGTGCCTTTGTGACAGCGGCATTGGGGTATAAAGTGGCAAAACATGGTAACCGTGGCGTATCAAGTAAATCGGGATCTTCAGATGTGTTATCGGCTTTGGGGATTCGATTAAATATGTCTGCCGAAGCGTCACGTCAAGCGTTAGATGAACTAGGGGTTTGCTTTTTGTTTGCCCAGCAATATCATTCAGGCTTCCGTCATGCGGCTCCTATTCGACAACAGTTAAAAACACGTACTATTTTTAATGTATTAGGACCATTGATAAACCCGTCTCGTCCTAAACGTATTTTATTGGGTGTGTATCATCCTGATTTAATTAAACCGATTGCCGAAACATTAAAAATGTTGAACTATACCCATGCTTATGTGGTGCATGGTGCAGGAATGGACGAAGTTGCCATTCATGGAGCAACTCAAGTAGCTGAAGTTAAAAATGGTGAAATCCATTATTTCACAATTACACCAGATGATTTTGGCTTGCCAACATTTACCTTAAAAGATATTGAAGGCGGGACACCAGAACAGAATCGTGATATGTTGATTGCCATTTTACAAGGTCATGGTAAACCTGCTCACGAGGCAGCCATTGCTGTTAATGTCGCGATGCTAATGAGTTTGTTTGGTGAAGAAGACTTAAAACAAAATGCGCAGCGTGCAATAGAAATGATGCACAGCGGAAAAGCTTATACGCTATTACAACAATTAGCAGCAAGATAATGAGTGGAGAATAATATGGTAATTGCAGCATTAGCAAAAAATGTTGAAATGGCAACAGTATTGAAAAAGATCATTGAGGATAAACAAATTTGGTTAACTGAGCAGCAAGCAGTAAAGCCACTTAATACCTTTAAATCAGTGATATCCCCAAGTGATCGCAATTTTTATCAAGCGCTAAATCAATCTGAAACTGTCTTTATTTTAGAGTGTAAAAAAGCATCACCGTCAAAAGGATTAATTCGGGATGACTTTAATCCCGCTAGTATTGCTAAGGTTTATAAAGATTATGCCTCGGCTATTTCGGTGCTGACTGACGAAAAATATTTTCAAGGTAGTTTTGAATTTTTGCCAATAGTTCGTAATGAAGTGACACAACCTGTGCTTTGTAAGGACTTTATTATTGATGAATATCAAATCTATTTAGCGCGTTATTATCAAGCAGACGCAATACTATTAATGCTATCTGTATTGAACGATGATGAATATGATCATTTAAGTAAAATTGCTCATCAACTTAATATGGGTATACTGACTGAAGCAAGTACCGATGCGGAAGTTGAACGTGCAATCAAGCTTGGTGCTAAAGTGATTGGTATTAATAATCGTAATTTAAGGGATCTAACGGTTGATCTAAATCGGGTAAAAGTTTTATCTAAATCAATTCCTGACGATCGCATTATTATTAGTGAGTCAGGTATTTATACTCATAATCAAGTTAAAGAATTAAGCCATTACGCTCATGGATTTTTAATTGGTAGTGCGTTAATGTCTGAACCAAACTTAACGTTGGCAATTCGCAAAGTAATATTAGGTGAAAATAAAGTCTGTGGCTTAACACGCGCCGAAGACGCAGTAAATGTTTATCAAGTTGGTGCTGTCTATGGTGGTTTGATTTTTGTGCCAAATTCAGCGCGTTATATACAGCCAATTAAGGCACGATCTGTTATTGCCTCTGCACCACTGAATTGGGTTGGTGTTTTTCGAAATGAAGAGATTGAAACCGTATGCCAAATAGCAAAACAGTTATCCTTGTATGCAGTCCAACTGCATGGTGATGAAGATGAAAACTATATCGAAACGTTGCGACAAGAATTACCTAAAACTTGCCAAATTTGGAAGGCATTAAGTATTGGAAGCACCATCCCCAAACATAACAATCCATTAGTTTCACGCTATCTATTTGATAATGGAGTTGGAGGCACGGGTAAATGTTTTGATTGGACAATGCTTGCTGATCACAATTTAAATAATGTCATTTTAGCTGGTGGTATTAACCCACAAAATATAAAGGCAGCTTTAGCAACAGGCGTGATGGGGGTTGACCTTAATTCAGGGATTGAGGTTTCACCAGGAATTAAAGATAAACAGAAAATTCAAGCTGCATTTGAACAAATTTTAATTTAAAAAAGGAATGGTTATGTCTAAATTAAACCCTTATTTTGGCGAATTTGGTGGACAATATGTTCCCCAAATATTAATGCCAGTACTTGAGCAACTTGAGGACGCCTTTATTTCGGCAATCAATGATCCTAACTTTCAAAAAGAATTTAACGATTTATTAGTCAACTATGCTGGCAGACCAACTGCATTAACTTTATGTAAAAATCTAACCGCTGGCACGAAAACCAAGCTTTATTTAAAACGGGAAGATTTGGTACATGGCGGTGCGCACAAAACGAACCAAGTTTTAGGACAAGCGTTGCTTGCTAAAAGAATGGGCAAAACCGAAATTATTGCTGAAACGGGGGCGGGTCAACATGGAGTTGCATCAGCTTTAGCTTGTGCATTACTGGGTTTAAAATGCCGAATTTATATGGGTGCGAAAGATGTTAAACGCCAAGCACCTAATGTCTTTAGAATGCGACTCATGGGGGCAACAGTGATCCCCGTTGAAACAGGATCTGCAACCTTAAAAGATGCCTGTAACGAAGCATTGCGTGATTGGTCTGGAAGTTATGAAAAAGCCCATTATATGCTCGGTACAGCAGCGGGTCCGCATCCTTTTCCAACCATTGTGCGTGAATTTCAGCAAATGATCAGCCGTGAAGCAAAACAGCAAATTCTTGAAAAAGAAGGGCGTTTGCCAGATGCGGTGATTGCTTGTGTTGGCGGTGGTTCAAATGCCATTGGTATGTTTGCTAATTTCATTGACGATAAATCGGTCAGATTAATAGGTGTTGAGCCCGGTGGTCATGGTATCGAGTCTGGTGAACATGGAGCTTCGCTTAAACATGGTAAATTGGGGATTTATTTTGGTATGAAATCGCCAATGATGCAAACAGACGAAGGGCAAATTGAAGAATCATATTCAATATCAGCAGGACTTGACTTCCCATCGGTTGGGCCTCAGCACGCTTATTTAGATAGCATTGGGCGCGCTGATTATGTTTCAATTACCGATGATGAAGCGTTGGACGCTTTTAAAGCTTTGTCGCGTAGTGAAGGTATTATTCCTGCATTAGAATCGTCTCATGCATTAGCCTATGCCATGAAAATGATTAAAGAAAACCCAACGAAAGAACAGCTATTAATTGTTAACCTCTCAGGGCGAGGCGATAAAGATATCTTTACCGTATACGATATTTTAAAAGCAAAAGGAGAAGTGGAATGAACCGTTATCAAAAACTGTTTACTCAGTTAACCGCTGAAAATCGAGGTGCTTTTGTTCCTTTTGTTCCCGTTGGGGATCCTACGCCAGAACTATCGTTTAACATTATTCAAACATTAATCGAATCTGGCGCCGATGCGTTAGAGCTTGGGATCCCATTTTCAGACCCTATGGCCGATGGTCCAACCATTCAAAATGCTAATATTCGTGCATTCAAAGGTGGAATAACCGTTGAAAAGTGTTTTGATATTTTAGCTAATGTGAGAGCGCAACATGCTAATATCCCAATAGGGTTACTTATTTATGCTAATTTAGTTTTCAAAAAAGGTATCGATAATTTTTATGCCAAGTGCGCCAAAGCGGGAGTTGATTCGGTATTAATTGCCGATTTACCTGTTGAATATGCAAAAGAATTTACAGGGGCAGCAGAAAAATACAATATAGCGCCAATTTTTATTTGTCCACCTAATGCTGATGATGAAGTCATTAAAAATATTGCTAGCCAAGGTAAAGGTTATACCTATTTGGTATCACGTTCTGGCGTGACGGGTGCTGAAAATCGCGCGAATAAGCCGCTTACTCATTTATTACAAAAATTAACCAAATTTGGCGCGCCGCCTGCGATTCAAGGATTTGGTATTTCTGAACCTGATCAAGTAAGCGAAGCGATTAAATCAGGTGCGGCAGGAGCAATTAGTGGATCTGCAACTGTTAAAATTATTGAGGAAAACCTTAATAATCCAGAACAAATGCTTAACCAGTTAGCGAATTTTGTTAAAACTATGAAAAAGGCAACTCATAAGTAATTTATCGAACTGAATTATTAGCATAAATAGTTGCATTGAAATGCGAATTATTGTGCTAATATAAATTTATCGGTTATGCCTTGTTTTATTATTAAACACGCTAAAATTAGCGTGTAATGTTTTTTCATGATTTTAAGCATATGAATAAAACTACAGTGATTTGCAGTTGCATTTTATTCAAAATAACGTATAATTCTCATTCATCTATCGCGGGGTGGAGCAGCTTGGTAGCTCGTCGGGCTCATAACCCGAAGGTCGTTGGTTCAAATCCAGCCCCCGCAACCACTTAAATTTTCATTCATACCAATCTATCCTGTTATTGTGTGAAAGTTCGAATGAAGTGGCTTCATTATAGTTAGTATTTAAATGTAAGCCTCGCATGTCGAGGTTTTTTTTGTGTTATGATTTAAACGTAAGTTTAAAAGAAATGTTGGGCTTTATGCCCTTTTTTATTTTTTGCAGTGGAGGTTTGTTTGGCTAATATAGAACAGCAATTAACCAACATTATCCAAGAGCCAGTTAATGCGCTTGGTTTTGAATTAGTCGGGGTTGAGTATATTCGTGGTCGTTACCCTGTACTACGAGTCTATATCGATAGTGAAAATGGTATAACGGTTGATGATTGTGCTGATGTTAGCCGACAAATTAGTGCAGTACTGGATGTCGAAGACCCTATCAAAGATGCTTACAATCTTGAAGTTTCATCGCCGGGAATGGATAGGCCTTTGTTTACGCTTGAACATTACCTGCGTTTTGTTGGCGAAGAGGTCACAGTGAGTTTGCGTATTCCTGTTGCTAACCGTCGCAAATGGAAAGGACGAATTAAGTCTATCGATAGTGGAATGATTACATTAACTGTCGACGATAATGATGAAGTGTTTGCTTTTAGCAATATACAAAAAGCAAACATTGTACCTAATTTTAACCTTAAATAGAGTACGGATGTAAAGGATGAATAAAGAAATTTTAGCTGTTGTTGAAGCGGTATCAAACGAAAAAGCGCTTACGCGCGACAAAATTTTCGAAGCGTTAGAAACTGCATTAGCAACGGCCACTAAAAAGAAACATGCTGTTGATATTGATGTTGTTGTAAAAATTGACCATAAAACTGGCGATTATGACACCTTCCGTCGTTGGCAAGTCGTTAACGAAGTGACCCAACCAACGAAAGAAATTACATTAGATGCAGCACAATACGAAGATCCATCAGTGCAACTAGGCGATTATGTTGAAGAGCAAATTGAGTCAGTTGCTTTTGACCGTATCACCACGCAAACGGCTAAACAAGTGATTGTACAAAAAGTGCGCGAAGCAGAACGTGCCATGGTGATTGACATGTTTAGACATCGTATTGGTGACATTGTGACAGGTATTGTCAAAAAGACCAATCGCGATAGTGTTATTCTTGACTTAGGCAACAATGCTGACGCTATGATGTCACGCCATGATATGCTACCGCGTGAAAATTTCCGTATTGGCGATCGTGTTCGAGGGATTTTATATCTTGTAGAACAGAATAATAAACCTGCACAACTTTGCATTAGCCGTTCAAATCCCGAAATGATGGAAGAATTATTCCGCATTGAAGTGCCTGAAATCGGTGAAGAGATGATCGACATCAAAGGTGCAGCTCGAGATCCGGGTTCACGTGCTAAAATTGCTGTTAGCAGTAATGACCGTCGTATAGACCCTGTTGGGGCTTGTGTCGGTATGCGTGGAGCGCGTGTTCAAGCTGTATCGAATGAATTTGGTGGAGAACGTATTGACATTGTTTTATGGGACGATAACCCTGCACAATATGTCATCAATGCCATGGCACCAGCTGATGTGGTTTCGATCGTTGTTGATGAAGATAAACATACCATGGACGTCGCGGTAAATGCAGACACCTTACCACAAGCCATTGGTCGAAATGGTCAAAATATCCGTTTAGCGTCTCAACTTACTGGTTGGACATTAAACGTAATGAGTACCGAAGATTTGCAAGAAAAACACCATGCAGAATCTTTTGCAGCAATCAATAATCTAATTAAACATCTTGATATTGATGAAGGGCTTGCACAGCTATTAGTTGAAGAAGGCTTTACCTCGCTTGAGGAACTTGCCTATGTACCTGTTGATGAATTGCTTGAAATCGAAGACCTTGATGAAGAACTAGTTGAAGCATTAAGAAACCGAGCAAAAGATGCATTAACAACACTTGCACTAGCAAATAGTGGCGACAAACAACCTGCTCAAGATTTACTTAATCTGCCAGGTATGACACAAGAGTTAGCTTATCAATTAGTGCAACATGACATCATTACTTTGGAAGATTTAGCAGAACAAGGTACCGAAGATCTAGCCGATATTGAAGGCTTAACAAGCAAACAAGCTGGCGATTTTATTATGGCTGCACGTAATATTTGTTGGTTTGCAGATGAATAATTGAGGAAAAGTAATACATGACCAAAGTATCAATAGAAACACTGGCTCAAGAAATCAACACTCCAGTGCAAACACTTTTGCAACAGTTTGCCGATGCAGGTATGAATAAAACTGCGTCTGATACTGTCACACAAAAGGAAAAAGAAGCTTTGCTTGCCCACTTAAAACCTCAGCAAGGCCCAACAAAATTGACATTGCAACGTAAAACGCACTCAACCTTGAATGTGTCTAGCGGTGGTGGTAAAAGTAAAGAAATTAAAGTAGAAGTGCGTAAAAAACGCACTTTTGTTAAACGTGATCCAGCCGAAATTGCTGCTGAGCAAGAAAAGGCACGCCTTGAAGCTGAACAAAAAGCCAAAAAAGAGGCGGAAGAAAAAGAAAAACTAGTCGCACAAGAGGCGAAAAAACGCGAAGAAGCACAAGCTAAAAAACGTGCACAAGAAGAAAAAGCAAAAGCAGCGCAAGAACAATCCAGCGATCCAAAAGTGAAAAAAGCGCAAGAAGAAAAAGCACGATTAGAAGCAGAAGCTAACGAAATTAAACGCAAAGCCGAAGAAGAAAATCGTCGTAAACTAGAAGAAGACGCTAAACGCATGGCTGAAGAAGCGCGCAAATTAGCTGAACAATATAGTAATATCGACGAAAAAGACACTACCGAAGACGAAGATTACCATGTCACAACTTCTAAATATGCGCGCGCAGCTGAAGACGACACCGATCGTGAAGTTGAAAGTGCACGTGGTCGAGGTCGGAGTGGTAAACAAACTAAGCAGAAAAAGGGTAGCAAATTATCCGAAGGTAAAGCTGAGCGTGAAGAAGCACGTGCAGTGACTCGCAGTGGTCATAAAAAGAAAGGTAAAAGCACATTACAACAGGGCTTTAACAAACCAGTACAAGCAGTCAACCGTGACGTTGTGATTGGTGAAACCATTACTGTTGCTGAACTTGCTAACAAAATGGCAGTAAAAGGATCTGAAGTCATCAAAACCATGATGAAAATGGGCGCAATGGCAACCATCAATCAGGTTATTGACCAAGAAACTGCGCAACTTGTTGCTGAAGAAATGGGACATAAAGTGGTATTACGCCGCGAAAATGAGCTTGAAGAATCACTCATGAGCGACCGTGATACTGGTGCAGAAAAAGTTGCACGCGCTCCAGTTGTCACCATTATGGGGCATGTTGACCATGGTAAAACCTCATTACTTGACTATATCCGTAAAGCGAAAGTGGCATCAGGTGAAGCTGGTGGTATTACCCAGCACATCGGTGCTTATCATGTTAAAACCGCAAGCGGTGAAATTACATTCTTAGATACTCCGGGTCATGCGGCATTTACTTCAATGCGTGCGCGTGGTGCTAAAGCAACAGATATTGTGGTACTTGTAGTCGCTGCCGATGATGGTGTGATGCCACAAACCATTGAAGCAATTCAACATGCTAAAGCAGCAAACGTGCCAATTGTTGTTGCTGTGAACAAAATTGATAAACCAGAAGCCGATCCTGAGCGTGTAAAAGGTGAACTTGCTCAATATGGTGTAATGTCAGAAGATTGGGGTGGTGATACACAGTTTGTTCATGTTTCGGCTAAAGCAGGAACCGGTATTGATCAACTGCTTGAAGCTATTTTATTACAAGCGGAAGTGCTTGAACTTACCGCATACGAAACCGGTATGGCAAGTGGTGTGGTGATTGAATCATTCCTTGATAAAGGTCGTGGTTCGGTAGCTACTGTTCTTGTGCAATCAGGTACACTGCGTAAAGGCGACATTGTTCTTTGTGGATTTGAATATGGACGTATTCGCGCAATGCGTAACGAACTAGGTAAAGAAGTTACAGAAGCGGGTCCTTCTATACCAGTTGAAATCCTTGGCTTATCGGGTGTGCCATCAGCAGGTGATGAAGCAACTGTTGTGCGTGATGAAAAGAAAGCGCGTGAAGTTGCCCTTTATCGACAAGGTAAATTCCGTGATGTGAAACTTGCTCGTCAGCAAAAAGCGAAACTTGAAAACATGTTTACTAATATGACAGAAGGCGATGTTTCTGAGCTTAATATCGTATTAAAAGCGGATGTTCAAGGTTCGGCTGAAGCGATCTCTGATTCATTACTTAAACTGTCAACAGACGAAGTTAAAGTTAAAATTATTGGATCAGGCGTGGGTGGTATCACTGAAACTGACGCATCACTGGCAGCTGCATCGAATGCGATTATTTTAGGTTTCAACGTTCGTGCCGATGCATCAGCACGTAAAGTGATCGAATCAGAAAACTTAGATCTACGTTACTATTCTGTTATTTATGACTTAATTGATGAAGTTAAACAAGCCATGAGTGGTATGCTTGCACCAGAATACAAACAAGAAATCATTGGTCTTGCTGAAGTGCGTGATGTATTTAAATCACCTAAATTTGGTGCAATTGCTGGTTGTATGGTAACCGAAGGTGTGGTTAAACGTCACAACCCAATTCGTGTTCTACGTGATAACGTAGTTATCTATGAAGGTGAACTTGAATCATTACGTCGCTTTAAAGATGATGTTAACGAAGTGCGTAATGGAACCGAATGTGGTATTGGTGTGCGTAACTACAACGATGTTCGTGTTGGCGATACGATTGAAGTCTTTGAAACTATCGAAATCAAACGTACGATCTAATTACAACGTATTAATGTTATAAGCAAGGTTTAGCCTTGCTTATTCATTTTTTAAGGAAAATAGATATGGCAAAAGCATTTAATCGTTCATCTCGAGTTGGGCATGAATTACAAAAAGAAATTGCAATTATCTTACAACGAGAAATTAAAGATCCTCGTCTTGGCATGGTCACTGTTTCGGGTGTTGATATTTCGCGCGATCTTGCCTATGCTAAAGTGTTTGTCACTTTTTTAAATGACGATGATCCGCAAGTGATTGAACAAGGTTTAGCAGTACTTAATGATGCTAAAGGCTATATTCGCACTTTGATTGGTAAAGCTATGCGTTTGCGAATCATTCCTGAGATCAAATTTTTTTACGATGAGTCGCTTGTTAAAGGTATGCAAATGTCGAGCTTGGTGGCGGATGTTATCAAGCATGATAACGAGCGTCATAAAGATTAATATTAAAAAATAGTCCTGAATTTTGTAAAAATTTCAGATAACTATGCATTTCAATATAAAATAAATGATGAATATAAAAAGAACTCGCCGTGATCTTCACGGCGTTTTGTTACTAGACAAACCACAAGGCATGACATCCAACGATGCTCTGCAAAAAGTGAAATGGTTATTTAATGCTAAAAAAGCGGGGCACACAGGGGCACTTGATCCATTAGCGACAGGTATGCTACCTATCTGTTTTGGTGAAGCGACCAAATTTTCACAGTATTTATTAGATTCAGACAAACGTTATCGAGTGATCGCCAAACTTGGTGAGCGTACAGATACCTCAGATGCGGATGGCCAAATTATTTGTACCAAACCTGTTAAAGTGAACGAATCGCAAATTAACCAAGCTTTAATGCATTTTCGAGGTGATATTTTACAAGTACCGACCATGTTTTCGGCTTTAAAATATCAAGGTAAACCACTTTACGAATATGCCCGCCAAGGTATTGTCATTGAACGTGAAGCTAGGCCTATTACCGTTTACGAAAATCAATTTATCCAATTTGATGCCATAAAGAACGAATTAACGCTAGAAATACACTGCTCTAAAGGCACCTATATTCGAACTATTATTGATGATTTAGGCGAATTACTGGGTTGTGGGGCACATGTTATTTATTTAAGGCGTTTGCAAGTATCTAATTATCCGATTGATAAAATGATCAGTTTAGATGCATTACAAAATAGGACCGAAAAGGATGAACTGTTAATGCCTGTTGATAGCCCGTTACAAGATCGTCCAAAAATAACGCTGACTGATGCACAAGGTAAAGATATATTGTTAGGGCGAACCATTGAATTTGAAAGCGCTGCACAAGTTGAAACCTTGGTGCGAATTTATCAAGGCAAGCAATTTATTGGCGCCGGCGTGATGCAAAGTAACAAATTATCGCCAAAACGATTAATATCAACATTCATCAACTAGTCTTGCTTGGTTTAAATCCCGCTGAAAAAAACAAGCTTTTCAAGCTAGTGGTTTTTAACGACTTGTTTAGATATGAAACGGTATAGACTCCTGAATCTTTTTTACAAGTAATAAGCAATACCAATGTAAGAAATGGGCAAATAGTACAGCAGAAGTTGTGATTGTAAACTAGGTTCAGAAAATCTCTGCCTAAACTATAATTTTAATATAAAGACGATTTGGTGCTCTGTCATCTTTTTCATATTCAAATTCTCTATTACTTTTATCATGAAGAATTTTCTACTCTTTTGCTGTATTATTTTCGGGAGTAGTTAAAAAATTAATACTTTTAAAAATAATATTAATAAAATGAAGAATAGATTAGTTATGAATATTGAACTTGATAGAATAGAAAATTTTTTTAATTTAATTATAAACGAATTAAAAAATAACGGTATTTACAACATATCTCTCGATTATGATTTTTATTGGAATATACCATCTGATTTTCTATATGATCATTTTAATGAACCCAAAGAATTTGATATGGGGCAATTAAGCGAAGATTATCAGTTTTTAGTTTATTTTATGAATCAAAATACACTTACTAGTGGTAATTTGAGAAAGTTGTCTAGTCTTTTAAGATATATAGCAGATAAGTTAGATATGTAAAATTAGATATTGAGCCTGCTCTATATTTAGTGTATTAAAGAATTAAATGTGATAATTTTAATTACACTAGGCTAGTGTCATTAAGGCCAAGTTTTTTGTTACCTGCCTTTAATGGTCAGTTATGATTTGGGCTCAGTGTCTTATGTGTACAACTGGCGGTATAAAACTGCTTAGTTGATTACAGCGATGAAGCTTTGCATCGTGTCTGATTTTAGTTTAATTTCTCTTATTTTTTTATGTACAATTGTCAATAAAGCCTACTTGTTGTATTGTTCATTGTGCAATATATCTCTCTATTCAAAACATAAAAAATACACTAACCCCCTATTTAAATTACAAAAATCAGTCAGAAAAGGTATTGATTTTATTTAAGTTTTTTCTTGGTGTTTTTTGTGTTTTTCTTTGTCGGCAAAGATAGCGGTGATAGCCTCTGAGGACGAGGGCTGCAGTAAAACCCGACTTGACACGGCACGATAAGTTAGTGACATAGAAAACAAAGCGGACTACAAAGTAAGTGGCAGAAGTGTGGGAATTAGCATCAATGGCATGCCATCGATGCCAGCCAGTCGCAACAAAAGCGAAAGTGAAAGTTCGACTACATATTCAGCGGTATCCGAAGGGACGATTGTTATTCGCAATAAAGATCGATAAAACAAGATATTGAGGAGTTAAGCCGTGATATCGATCATGCTAGCTTTATATTAAAGCATGAGCGTGAACAGAAATTTATTGTAGAGAGAAAAAATAAGAGGTATAGCAAATTCTGCTGAGTTACATGTTATTTAATGAACTCATTCTATATTTTGTGTGTTTGCTATTTTAAAAGTGATAGTTAATCCTTTCGTAAAATCTTATAATAAACAGATGCATTTTAGTTTAAATCTGCAAGGCAAGTTCTATAATCGATGTTAATCACAATAAGTTTAGCGATAAGCCGAACGGCTCAAATATTAATAAAACATCGATTCAGTGTTAATGATTGTACAGCGCTTAATGGGTTTTATTGTGTTTTCTATAAGCTCACACAGTAAAGCCGCCGATTTTTGCCCCATTTTAAACAATGGTTTATTTATTCTGTACAGGCTATCTAATTCATTGTATTTAAGTTCCTTAGAGGCACTAAAATACGATATTGTAAGTGGTTTAGTCAGTTTTGCTTTATTTTCATTGGCTTGGTGCAACGCGCCGAGAACCATGCTATCGGGTGATTGGTGGTGTTGTTCTTTATAATTATTTTTATTCAAGCAATTTAAACTAAAATGATCGGTGCAAATAATTGCAGTAGGTGATTTGGTACTGTTTATTAGTTTATTTACTGCCGATCTAGCATGTTGATAGGTAAAGCAGCCGTGAATAATATATCGGGGTTCAATAGCAATATTGGCGCGCAGTAAAGCCTGTTTATAACCTTGTAGCAGAAGCGTGGAGCTGGTTAGTGTTTCATCGTTAAGCAAAATAGCAATTTTGCTATGTGATTTATCAATCAAATATTTTGTTATTTGATGTCCAATCAACAAATGATCAAAATGCACGCAAACAAAATCAAGCGAAAAGTGATTAACTAATACAATAGGTGGTAATGTATTTTTATAAGCAACCAACGTTTTTAAATAGGGAGCATCATTAATAATGATAATTCCGTCAAAGGCATTTTGAGCAACATAACGAATAATATGATGGATATCACTTTTATTATTATAAGGAAACTGCAAATAAAACACTTGATACTGCTTTTCTTTTAGTTCTTGCTCGACACCAATATTGATTAAGCTCTTTGAAAAAAGTTGGTTATCAATAATTAATATCTTGCCGCTGTTATGTATTGGTTTATAGGGTTTGAAATTTTTTGATGTGTCCATATTTAATTCCTCAATAGCTTTATAAACGCGTAGTTGTATTTGAGAGGATGTTAAATGTGGTTTTTTTAACACTCTAGATACTGAAGCGACTGACGTGTTGGCTTTTTTGGCAATTGTTGATAGGGTGATTTTTGTCATAATAATGCATAAAACTAATTAAAATGGCTTATCACTTTACTGATATTGAGTTGTTTTGTAAGGGATAGAATTTTGTTTTGTCGATCTGTGTCCCAAAATATCCATCACAGATATCTAAGCAGCTTAAACAGGTATGCTTTATCAAAAATATGGAATAAGTAATATAACCATGTTATATATGATGTGAAAAATATACTTGAATGAAAAAATTATTATTAAAAACTTAGATAAAAGTTCGTATTTTCTTCTATTAGAAAAATAGAATGGAAGTATGCTAACATGAGGTAAACAAAAGGAATTTGATATGAAACTAAAACCTTTATTGGGCGCAATTTTATTTATGTTTAGTTATTGTGTCTGTGGTCAATTACTTGATATTAACTCTAAATATCGTGGTGAACCATTTTTTATGAGTGTTGATATGCATCAATTGCAACAAGATTGCGCTAGAAACGAAGATGAATATAATCAACTCGATAAAAAAGAAAAGATAAAATATGATAGCCGTTGCCCACTCAACAATTTGAAATTTGATTTTAAACAGTTAGATAAATTAATCGATAATGATCCTATTGTCTATAATGGTAATGATTTTCAACTAAAATTAAGCATTAACCCAATTAATCCTAATAACAAAAACGAGAAAGATATACCTAATTCTGGGCGAGATATTACGTTATTTTTAATTAGCAAAAATCAGGTAATTGATAAGCTTTTTTTAGCAAATAACTCTTTTTCTAATAATCCTACTCTTTGGAATGGCTATCAGCATTACTATATTGCTCCAAGTGGCGATATTTACACATTATTGACAATAAAATCAGAAGCAATTGAGGATGAGTCTGGGACTTTTCCTACATTATGGAAGCATTACAATATTGACACAAGTAATATGAAATTTGGGCTTAAAGAGATGCAAATCAATATGCCAGAAGCAACTTATCAAATTATTTATCCTAACCAATTTAATACTAAATTTCACGAAGGCGCTGTTGAGTATGGTTTAACATTAGAAGAGTCTATTGCACTGTTTAATCAATCAGCTAAAAATGGATCTTCTGATTATAGTCTTGATTTTAGAGTCTATCGTTATTATCAAGATCAGCTAAAAGAGAAAGTAAAGCAGCTTGATAATAAAAAACAACAACAAGATTCGTTGCTGACATTAAAACAAAATATAAATACAGCATGTTTAATTACACCAGCGCCGATTTATGAAAGTGATATTGAACCTTATTTAGATAAAGTTTTGACTTGCTTAATTGATCAACATCGGCAGGCACTCAAACACGTGGAAGATGAGTTAGCCAATTAGTATTATTTTGTAATCATATAATAAGTTAGTATAAACTTTATCAATAAAAGATAATTCGTTATCTGGTGAAGGCTAAAAATTATTTTATTTGTTTGAATAGTCAAATAACCTGTGAAAAAGTAAACTGCTAAATTCATTTTCGAGTATTATCAAAAGCTCAGTATCAACAAAGCCATCTTAATGATGGCTTATCGTTTTAATGTTCAGAATTACAGTCAATTGAAATCTATTCATCTAATGCTATTGTCATGTATCTTTTTCCGCTATCTTTGACAATATAGTGATATAATTACCGCTAAATTTTTTATTGGGTTTATAAATATGTCTGCATGGAATATTGCTATTGTGGGGGCGACAGGCCAAGTTGGCTCTGCGCTAGTTGAGTTGCTACAGCAACGTAGTTTACAAGACAGTAGTCTAAAAATTGAAAATCTTTATTTAGTCGGTAGCGACAATAGTGCTGGCGAAATAGTTCGCTTTGCTGGCAAAAATTTAACGGTGATTGACAGTACACAAATGGACTGGAGCGAGTGCCATTTTGCTTTTTTTGTCGCTGGTGCTAAAACCAGTGAAAAGTATGCGCAAGTCGCAGCACAATCGGGGTGTATAGTGATTGATGCAAGTGGTTATTTTGCTCAGCAAGATCATATTCCATTAGTGGTACCTAAAGTTAATAATAGTGTATTGACCGAATACCGTAATGAAAATATTATCTCCGTTGCTAGTGCCACTGTATGTCAGTTGTTGCGTTGTGTTGCTTCGTTAACTGATATGGAATTATTAACAAATTTACATGCGACTAGTTTTATCCCAGCATCATTGTATGGCAAATCTGGCGTGGATGAACTGGCAGGGCAAAGTGCTCGCTTGTTAAATGGTATGCCGGTTGATAATCAACTGTTTGATAAGCAATTAGCTTTTAATCTATTACCGGTATCGCACGAACATCACGATGCAATACTCGGAGAAAAATCCCAAGTTGATCAAATCCGTAAAGTATTGAGTAATTATGAACTTCCAGTTTCTATCGAGTCAGTGATTGTGCCCGTGTTTTATGGCGTGTCACAAGCTATTAATGTATCAAGTAGTTTGCCAATTGAATTAGATATGGCACGCTTTGGTGAATTTGGTGTTGAAGTGCAAGGCGATAATTTGCCAACGCCAGTGACCGAAGTCAGTACCGAATCAGAACACAACTTGGTTATAAAATTGGCGAATTTAAGACACAGTTATGGTCATTATGAACAAATTCAATTTTGGTCAGTAGCCGATAATATCCGTTATTTAGGAGCATTGATGTTAATTGAGACGCTTGAGATCCTGATTAATGACTACCTGTAAAATTGCCCTGGGTATTGAATATGATGGCAGTGGTTATTTTGGCTGGCAACGCCAGCAATCTGTCGATTCTATTCAAGAGCGGCTAGAATCTGCATTATCCATTATTGCTAATGAGCCAATCAACGTATTTTGCGCTGGTCGAACCGATGCTGGCGTGCATGCGACAGGACAAGTAGTGCATTTTGAAACCCAAGCTGCGCGTTCACCGAGTGCTTGGACAATGGGCGTTAATTCGCATTTACCTGATAATATTGCAGTGCGCTGGTCGCAAACTGTTGAGGATAGTTTTCATGCAAGGTTTAGTGCGACAGCTCGACGTTACCGTTATGTGATCTATAATCATCGCTATCGCCCTGCGATTTTAGCTAAAGGGGTGTCACATTATTATGTGCCATTAAACGAAATATTAATGCACCAAGCTGCGCAGTATTTATTAGGTGAAAACGACTTTTCATCATTTCGAGCAGCTCAATGTCAATCAAGAACGCCTTGGCGTAATATTCATCATATTGAAGTGACAAGGCAAGGTGCATATATTATTGTTGATATTAAAGCCAATGCATTTGTGCACCATATGGTACGCAATATTGTGGGCAGTTTACTTGAAGTTGGTGCGGGTAATCAGCGTCCAGAGTGGATTGATGAACTTTTGCAAGCTAAGGACAGAACGCAAGCCGCCGCAACAGCAAAACCGGAAGGATTATATTTAGTTCAGGTGGATTATCCATCTGAATACCAAATACCCGATCCTAGTTTAGGTCCATTATTTTTAAAATAAGCAACATAGCTTAGCAATAAATTCAATTTAGAACAAAAGATGAATGTAATGAATACTGATCGAATAAGAGCAAACAAAGATTCTAAAAATCAAGAAGCAGAAAAATCAAATCTGCACAATATCAAGCTTCCACCGCACTCAATCGAAGCTGAACAAGCTGTGCTGGGTAGCTTGATGCTTGATAATCAACGTTGGGATGCGGTATCTGAAATGATCACTGAGCGGGATTTTTACTCTCGTCATCATCAATTGATTTTTTCTGAAATGCATACCTTGGTCAGCAAAGGGACACCAATTGATTTAATTACCCTTTCTGAAAGTCTTGAAAGTAAAGACCTATTAGCCGATGTAGGCGGTTTTGCTTATTTGGCGGAGCTTTCTAAAAACACGCCAAGTGCGATTAATGTTGTTGCATATAGCGATATTATTCGCCAACAAGCGATTTTGCGCGAATTAATCAGCGCATCAAATGATATTGCTGATAACTGTTATGCCACCGAAGGGCGCGATAGTACCGAAATTTTAGACTTGGCGGAAAGTAAAATCTTCCAAATTGCTGAAAGTCGGACTAAACAAGGCGAAGGCCCAAAAAGTATAACCGAAGTGTTAGAAGCAACGGTAGCTAAGATTGAAGAATTGTTCCAACGCCCGCATGATGGTGTGACAGGGGTTTCAACCGGTTATATTGATTTAGATAAAAAAACGGCTGGTTTACAGCGTTCTGATTTAATTATTATTGCAGCAAGGCCATCAATGGGTAAAACCACATTTGCCATGAATTTGTGTGAAAATGCTGCCCTAGAGCAAGAAAAGCCAGTATTAATATTCAGCTTAGAAATGCCATCAGAACAAATTATGATGCGTATGTTAGCGTCACTTTCGCGTGTTGACCAAACCCGAATTAGAACAGGGCAACTACAAGACGATGATTGGGCAAGAATTTCAAGCACTATGGGCTTATTGTTGGAAAAGAAAAATATCTATATTGATGATTCATCAGGCTTAACGCCAATGGAGTTACGCTCAAGAGCCAGACGTATTTATCGTGAGCATAAAGGGTTAAGTATGATTATGGTCGATTACTTACAATTAATGCGGGTGCCGAATATCTCTGAAAACCGAACATTAGAAATTGCCGAAATATCACGATCACTAAAAGCCTTGGCGAAAGAGTTACAAATTCCTGTTGTTGCACTTTCACAGCTTAACCGTAGCTTAGAGCAACGTGCTGATAAAAGACCGGTTAACTCAGACTTACGTGAATCAGGCTCTATCGAACAAGATGCCGATGTGATTATGTTTATCTATCGTGACGAGGTGTATAACGAAGCCTCTGAACATAAAGGTATTGCCGAAATCATTTTAGGAAAACAACGAAATGGTCCAATTGGTAAAGTACGATTAAAATTCCAAGGTCAGTTTTCACGTTTTGATAACTATGCAGATAACAGTAAATTTCTTGATGATGAGTAAAAAATAATAAGTATCGATACAGCGTAAATAGGGGTACAACTCTATTTACGCTGTTTTTTTATCGCCATTAAAAAGCCGTTTTAAAAGCGGTTTCAACAGTAGTAGTTTCAAAAATCACTTTAACGGTGCACTTTTTTGTGAGCAACAAACTGATAAGTCTGGGCAAATAAAAAAAGAGTTGCTTGTAAAATAACGATACAGGCGCTGGTTGACGCATCTATATAATAACTTATCAAGGTTCCCATCACCGTTGAAAATGTCGAAACCAATACGGCAATCACCAACATCCATTCAAAGCGTTTGCTTAACGAAAAAGCAGTGATGCCCGGTGCTATCAACATCGCAATAACTAAAATCATCCCAGCGACTTTTAATGATCCTACAATAGTTAAAGCCAAAACACTCAACAAACCGTAATGTAGTAACTTAACAGGTAGTCCTACAACTTTAGCCTGCACTGGATCAAAGCAATAGAGCATCAGATCACGGCGTTTAATAATAATTAAAAGCGACACAATTATAGCAATGAATATGATCTGTTTGAGATCGTCATAACTGGTGCCAAGCACACTACCAAATAGAATATGATTTAAATGTTGCGACGTATCCACCTTAGAAAATAATACTAAACCGAAAGCAAACATCCCTGAAAACACAATCCCCATGACCGTATCTTCTTTGATGCGACTGTTTTCTTTAATATAACCTGTTGCAACCGAGCAAAATAGACCTGAAGCAAAAGCACCAATGATAATTGGGATACCTGCTACATATGCCAGCACAATGCCGGGTAAAACTGCATGCGAGATCGCATCGCCCATTAACGACCAGCCTTTTAATACTAAAAAACAAGATAGTAGGGCACACACAATACCGGTTGCTAACGAAGCTAAAATTGCGCGCTGAATAAGAGGAAGAGTAAGCGGATAATAGATATATTCCCAAAACTCTGTCATACCTGCCTCCCTTTATTTAAACGGCTTTGGCGGATCCTAAGGCGATTTATAATTAACCCTTGCTGTGGAGCAAATAAGAATGCCGCAATAAATATTAGCGTTTGCAACGTCACAATAACGCCACCGGTTTCACCATTTAAAAAGTAACTGATCCAAGCGCCAATAGCACTTGTTACAGCGCCAATTAGCACCGAAATAATCAATAAGTGCGAAAATCGGTTAGTCAATAAGTAAGCGGTTGCACCAGGTGTAACAACCATAGCAATTACTAAAATGGCCCCAACAGTTTGCAGTGCCGCAACAGTGCAGGCGCTTAAAATGGTAAAAAATAGGATTTTTAATGGTAGTGGTTTTAATCCAATGGATCGGGCATGGGTTTCATCAAAAAAAACGACTAACAAATCCTTCCAAAAAAAGAAAAGTAATATAAATGACACCAAAATAATGATTTGCACTTGCCACATATCACTATCATCAATCCCTAGAATATTACCAAATATAATGGTTTGTGCATTGATTGATGTTGGATTGAGCGAAATAATTAACAAACCGACAGCAAAAAAGGTTGAAAAGATAAAACCGATAATGGCATCTGCTTTTAATCGCGTAAAGGCACGTACGAGCGTAATTGCCAGTGCAGCGAGTAATCCGGTAAAGAAAGCACCAACAGAATAAGGCACCCCCAACGCATAAGCCCCTGCAACTCCCGGCACAACAGAATGCGAAAGCGCATCGCCCATGAGTGACCAACCTTTTAACATTAAAAAAGCCGATAAAAAAGCACAGGCAGCACCCACAATACTACTTACCCAAATTGCTTTTAACATAAAACCGTAGGTGAATGGTTCAAGTAACAGTTCCATTTATTATTACCCTTTTGGTTCATTATCGTGATGGTTAACTAGCAAATCTCGATGAGGTGAGTCATGCTTACCTTCCCCATAAAAAATTGCAGCACGTTCATCATCGGTTAAGATCGATACTTTACGAGGATCTTCATCATCGTGCAATTGTTCGCCCGACAAACTCAGATAACGCAGGGCACCACCAAAGGTAGTCATTAAATTTTGTGGTGTAAAGGTTGTTTTAGTTGGACCAAAGGCCAAAACAGTTTGATTAATTAATACCACTTGATCGCAAAATTCAGGCACACTACCTAAGTTATGAGTTGAAACTAAAATCAAATGGCCTTCTTTACGCAGATCTTTCAACAGATCAATAATGGCATTTTCCGTTTTAACATCAACCCCAGTAAAGGGTTCATCTAACAACAGCACTTTACCTTGCTGAGCTAACGCTCGAGCTAAAAATACCCGTTTTTTTTGCCCACCTGATAGCTCACCAATTTGACGATGCTTAAAATCGAGCATATTAACGCGTTCAAGGGCAAGATCGACCTGTTTTTTATCTTCTTTACTTGGAATACGCAAAAAGGACATATGTCCATATCGCCCCATCATGACCACATCTGATACGAGCACAGGAAAATCCCAATCGACTTCTTCGGTTTGTGGCACATAGGCAATGATATTTTGTTTTAAGGTCTGCTTAACTGACATATCATTAAATGTGACATGACCACGAGTTGGACGAACCATCCCCATAATGCTCTTAAATAACGTCGATTTACCGCTACCATTAACGCCGACTAACGCGCAAATAGTGCCACCATTTAATCGAAAACTAGCATCATAAATTGCGGTATGACCATTATTATAAGTCACGGTGATATCATCAACATTCAAGCAAATTTGAGTCATTATTTTTCAAATCCTTTAGCGATAGTTTCGACGGTCACTTTGAGTAGATCAATATAAGTGGGTACAGGGCCATCTTTAGTTGAAAGTGAATCGACATATAAAACGCCACCATATTTAATATCGGTTTCTTTACTAACTTGTTTAGCGGGCTTATCTGAAATAGTACTCTCACTAAAAATAACAGGAATATCATTTGCTCTAACTAAGTCAATTAAATGCCTAACTTGCTGAGGGGTGCCTTGTTGCTCGGCATTGATTGGCCAAAGATAAGCTTCTTTCAAATTATAGTCGCGAGCCAAATAACTAAATGCGCCCTCACTGGTGACTAACCAACGTTTGGCTTCAGGAATTTTAGCTAAACGCTCACGTAATGGCGCATCAAGTGCTTTGATTTTAGCAATATAATCGGCTGCATTTTTATTATAAATCGCGGCATTTTGCGGATCATATTTGACAAACGCCGCACGGATATTTTCAACATAAGTTAAAGCTAACGTTGGCGACATCCAAGCATGCGGATTCGGGTTACCTTTATAGCTGCCTTCTTGAATTGGCATCGGCTCAATACCCTCTGTCACCACAACCGAAGGTACATCTTTAACGTCTTCAAAAAAACGTTTAAACCAAAGCTCTAAATTAAGGCCATTCCATAACACCAAATCGGCTGAATGCACTTTAGTAATATCTTTCGGTGTGGGATCGTACTCATGAATTTCAGCTCCGACTTTGGTAATTGACTCAACCTCAGCAGCATCACCAGCAACATTTTGCGCAATATCTTGAATAATGGTAAAGGTGGTAACCACTTTAAATTTTTTTTCTACCGCATGGGCAGATTCAGAAAGACCCGCCAAAATAATTAACGAAGTTAAAATAACCTTTAATAACGTTTTGCGGTTTTTAAAAAAAATGAACTTCATTAGCGACTCCTTGCAAACAACACATAATCAAATAACAAAATTCAGTGATAGCGATACACCAATTTAGCAGATATCTTTTATTTAATTAGTTATAATAATGAAACAGTATTACCGGTTGAACAGCAATAAAACTAAATGTTAATGAGAATTATTATCATTTGCCGCAATAAAGTCAAATCCTTTTTAAAACTTGCTGTTTCTTGCTTCATTATTGCTATAACGATAGCCTGAATTTATTGTATATAAAACTCAATTAAATAGTAGGTAATTCCGTCTATTTAACTAATAGTTAGCACAAAACAAACAATTAACTGAGTTGCAATAATGTCCCTTTATTGATAATAACTAAAGGTATATTATTGAAATAATCTTTACTGTTTTACCTATTTCTTAAATCAAGCGAGGCTTAACATGAAATTACGAAAAGTGATGATTATTGGCGTGGGTAATGTTGGATCAACAACAGCTTATACATTGGTTAACCGAGGCATTTGTGAAGAAATCGCACTTGTTGACCTCAATAAAGAGCTAGCCTATGGACATGCGCAAGATTTATTAGATGCTGCGGCTTATCGGCAAAACATGGTCAAAGTTAGCTTGCGTGAATCAACTGACTGTGCAGACATAGATATTGCCATTATCACCGTCACATCAGGTATAGCCCAAAAAAGCCGATCCGAAGAACTTGCTGGCACATCCAAAATTGTTGCTAGCATTGTACCTAACATGATGAGTAATGGATTTAAAGGCATCTTCTTAATTGCAACCAACCCTTGTGACGCCATCACATATCAAGTCTGGAAACTATCAAAGCTACCTCGTCACCGCGTAATTGGTACAGGGGTATGGCTTGATACGGTACGATTACGTCGATTGTTAGGCGAAAAAATGGACATAGGCCCACAAAGCATTGACGCCTTCATTGTGGGCGAACATGGTGATTCGCAGTTTCCAGTTTGGTCTCATTCATCAGTTTATGGTATTAATTTAAATGATTTAGAAAAAAACAAAATAGATTTTGATGAAGTGGGTAGCCAAGCTCGAAAAATGGGCTTTGAAATAGCGAATCGAAAACACTGCACCGAATACGGTATTGCCAGCACTATCACCGAAATATGCCAACATATATTCACCAACAGCCACCGAGCATTAGCGCTCAGTTGTATTTTAGATGGAGAGTATGGCTATAAAAATGTTGCTATTGGTGTCCCTGCAATTTTAGATCAGCATGGAATCAAAAAAGTGATCAAGCTTGACTTTAACGAAAATGAAAAACAACTCTTTGAAAAAAGTGTCAATATTGTGAAAGGGTATATTGAACAAATTAGATAAATTGCAGTAAAAACATTTTAATATCTACTATTATATATAAAGTATAGAATAGCTAGGAGTGGTTTGGTTTAGGACGTTTTGGCCTTTTAAAAAATAAAAGGCATCTGTGACAACGCCTGAGTTCAAGGATTTTTATGCGAAATCCTATAAAGCCAAGCCACAAATCCCTTTTTGACGTGCTAACCTTACTTAGTTGTCGGCACTTTTAAAGGTACTAAAAAAACAACCAGCAAAAAGCATTCCCCAAAGTACGCCAACGTAGGTTGACTCCGGCTTTAACAAAACTTTAAAAATTTTAACAAAAAAACTAGCGCATTATTAATCAACCGGTTATAATTTCAACGCTTTCAAAGCAAAGGGAACGCTCATTAACTGAGTGGATAATTATAAAAATTCAAATAAAACAAAAAATTACTTGACAGGTTAATCGAAATGCGCTATCATAATTGGCATCTGGCATCTGGCATCTGGCCTGCCAAACCTACGCCCTAAATCTTTTTAAGTTTCACCGTAGTCTAAAACAGACTCAATTCTCATTTTTATCATCACGTTCATCGACAAGGTTGTCATCGAAGCCGAAGTTCTTGTTGAGGTTGTGCTTGGTGTTTGTTCCATTGTTATTATTGTCTTATTCGCAAGGTTCTCAGGCGTTGTCTGCTTATACCTCAAGAGTGATTGAAGGTTCTGCTCCGTATTTAACATTTGATGGAGGTCGAACTAAGTTGACCACTACTGACATGTTATTGGCTATTAAATTGCCTGATGGTAGAATCATCACATCGTCAACCAATACATCAAGTGCCACAAATCCAATAAAGTTAATAAATGGAAGTACGCTTAGTGATATAGGCATGATAATTCCACCATCAGTGACTTCGGTGAGTCTAGATGATTTAGTGCATCGTTATTACTTTTGGGATGATGATGATGGGGATGGTGTAGGAGCTAATGGTATAACGGCAACAGGAAGCTTATCGGTGAGTTTTACTGATAAGAATGGGAATACAGTAAGTCGTAACGATAGATTAGACATCTGTAAAGCACCTTATAAAGTGAAATTAAGTAGCACCGGTGGTAGTTTAATTACACAATATGGTGTTCCTAATAGTAGTAATTTCGGTGGTAATTCGGTGGAGTATTATATCAATCCGAATTCAACTGAAGCTATGACTTGTTATGCAAGGCCAAATCTTGCTCAAAATTCAGGTGCCCCAGCAGATATATGGAATCTTGATAAAGGCTTTTTGGTTCAGTCAACAAATCCGTCATCTTACGGCCTTAATTTTCCCACTACAGGTTCAGATGGTTTGTATTTTGATTTAGATATAGGTGGTGTGGATGGAAGTCAGTTGAGGTGGTCTTCTGTTTCTCGCGGTGGAATAACGGCTACAGTGAATTGGACAAGGCCACGCTCCGATACATTCACCCCCCCAAGTGGAAGTTCCATGCAGGCCGATAGTTGGATTAGTGATAAATCCCAATATGTAACTCGGGTAACGCTAAATGGTCCAAGGGCAAATGATAATCAGATAAATTCAAGTAGTTCTAGTTTAAGTGCGCCATCTTTACCGCAGACCTTTGAATTAGAGGGTAAGGATAGTAGTGGTAGAGTGGTTGTGAAATATGGATTTCAGTTGAAGCAGTGGTTCGTCAATAGAGGGAATAAAAGAGATCTCCCATCTAACCAATCATCTTGGTGTAGTAGTAGCTCGGGTTATCGTCTTGCTAAGCTCAAGGACTTGACTAATGCCAATTGTAATGCTTGCCCAAGCGCCACGCCGTCGTCACCTGGTAATAATTACCAACGACGAATAGGGGCTGGATTTTTTACGGAGTGGGGATCCATGTATGGTTACGTTGATGCTGGCTTTGCCAACTACTTTTACTGGACACCTGACTTTGCCGCTACCGGCCGATTGTTTGCTGCCAATGCGGACACCGGTACGGTCCTTTACGCTACTGCCGGCGGGCTTTATGCTGTTTGTACTACTCCTTAACTGTTAGCTGTTAATCCTAAGTTCGCAGTGGTGTTTATATGACTATAGTTGGCCAAGTTATTAAAGCCGCACCTCTGCGCAGTTGGGGCAAACTATTGCAGATGCGTTGTTGTGGTTTAAATTCGTGGTTTATTTTGATGTGGCAAGATTTCGGACGTGGTCAAGATAGTTGTTTTGAACACGAAACGGCAAACGTCCGAAACCTCTGCACCTAATTCATTCTATGCACCAGAACAAAAAAGCCTGATTTTCCACCCAAAAATCTGTCAGAAAAGGTATTGATTTTATTAAAGTTTTTATTTGGTGGTTTTTATTCAAAAACACCACCAAAACCATTTCTCAAAACACGCCACCAAAAGCTCAACCTTATCAACTTAGCAAAACTTTACAAATATTTAACAAAAAACTGGCGCATTATCAATCAATCGGCTATAATTTGAGCGCTTTTAAGGCAGGGAAAAGCTCATTAGTTGAGCGGATAATTATAAAAATCAAAATAAAACAATAAATTACTTGACAGGATTATCGAAATGCGCTACCATGCATGGCATCTGGCATCTGGCATCTGGCCTGCCAAACCTACGCCCAAAATCTTTTTCAATTTCACCGTAGTCTAAATCAGACACTGTTCTTATTTTCATCACCGAAGTTATCAAGCTCATCGCGCTTGGCGAGGTCGCCGTGTTTATCGGCAGGGTTATCGCCGAGGTCGAGGTGCTTATTTTTTCTATCTAAATTATCAAACTTACTTAGATTATTTAGATTAACTAAATTATTGTTGTTCTTCGTGCCATTGTTTTTGTTGCCTTATACACAGTGCTCTATGGCATTAACGACGTCTACATCAAGGTATATTGAGGGTAGTGCGCCATATTTAACGTTTGACGGTGGTCGAACAAGGACAACTTCAACGGATAGTTTTTTGTTTATTAAGTTGCGGGATGGCACAAGGTTCACACCATCAACCAATCCATCAAGCTCAACAAATCCAATAGTTTTACCTTATGCAGGAAGTACTTTGGGAGATATAGATATGGTAATTCCATCATCAGTGAATTCAGTGAGTTTAAGTGATTTAGTCACTAGGTATAATTATTGGGGAGATGATGATGGAGATGGACAGGGTATAAATGGTGTTACTGCTACAGGGGATATATCGGTATCGTTTACGGATAAGGATGGCAATACTGTTAATCGTAGTGATGCATTGGATATGTGTAAAGCTCCTTATAGGGTAACCTTAAGTAGTACTGATGGTTATTTACAAACAGAGTACGGGGTTCCAAATAGAGCCAGTTTTAATGGTCAGACGGTGACATATTATATCAATCCGTATGGTGTTACTGGTCCTGTTGTTTGTCACGCAAGGCCGAATCTTAATTATGGCTACCTCGATTACGGCGGCCCATCTAACATATGGTCTCGTACAAAGGGTTTTTTAACTCAGTCAATAAGTTCATCATCTTATGACCAAAATTTTCCTACAACGGGTGCAGATGGGTTGTATTTTGATTTGGACATTGTTGGTGTGGATGCAAGTCAGTTGACGTGGTCTGTTGTCACGAATGGTAGTATAAGGGCAACGGTGAGTTGGACAACGCCGCGTTCTGATACATTCACAGACCTAAGAGGATTTACAGTACAAGCAGATAATTGGATTACTGATAAATCAAGTTATGTCACACGGGTAACGTTAAGTGGTCCTAGGGCTGATAGCGCTCAGATAAGTTCAAATAGTCCTAGTCCTTTTAGTGTACTATCTTTGCCACAGAAATTTGAGTTGGTCGGTAGGGATGGTCGAGGTAATGAGGTTCGGTATGGATTTGTGCTAAAGCAGTGGTTCGTCAATCGGGGTAATAAACGGGATACCTTGTCTAACCAATCCACTTGGTGTAGAAGTTTGGGTTATCGATTGCCACAGATTAAGGATTTAACTAACGCGATGTGTGGTGCGCTTCCTTTTTTCCCATGTGTAAATGGCATAGATGGCGCCTTACCAACCTCATTTGATGATCATTACATGCGTCACATGGGGGCTGGTTTTTTCTCTGAGTGGGGCAGCATGAGCCGCTACGCTGATTTGGGCTTCATCGACTACGCCTATTGGACGAGCGACGCTTTTAGTGGTAATCGCTTCTTCCATGTCGGCACGACCTTCGGTAAGGTCGACTACTTCTTTGCCGGCTACAGCTACTATGCTGTTTGTACCACACCTTAGCTTTTATTTTTTAGTTCTTAATCCTTGGGCCGCGGGGGGGGGGTTATAGTGCAGGTATAGGATAATCTAACAAAGAACAGCCCTCCGCGTAGTTGGGGCGGACCAGTAAAACTGGGCTTGTGTTGTTGTGGTTAATTACTACAACAACATAAGATCCAAACAACCAAAGCAATAATCGCTTTTAACTCTCAAAAAAGGATTCAATTTTTTATTAAAAATCGGTCAGAAAAGGTATTGATTTTATTAAAGTTTTTTGGTGTTTTTTAACAAAAAACACCCAATCAAAAAATGCAAAGCATAAAAAAACAATAATTTATTTTATTTGTCTTATTTCAGCATCAGAATGCGCCAACAACTAAGCTAGGTTATTAGCATATAATATAGTTTTTTGTCGTTTTAATAGATATTTAAAGGAAAATGTTTCAGCCTGCTTTTTATCCAATTGAATCTATCGCGCATATAAACTTTTTACAATAATGTTTAACTATAGTATGTCTTATCATACTGGGCCGTTATTTTAAATAACACGATGATTTTATTTGCGATAATTTATCTTATCTACACTTGGTCTAATCTATTTAATCAATTCGTGTTTAATTATTAGGAATCTTCTTGAATAAATCTTTAAAATTTGATAGTTTACAGGAAAGATTTTTAACATTAAAAACACAAAAAAAGAAGGTAATTGTTATGACAATCAAAGTAGGTATTAATGGATTTGGCCGTATTGGCCGTATTGTTTTCCGTGCTGCTCAAAAACGTTCAGACATTGAAATTGTTGCAATCAACGATTTATTAGATGTTGAATATATGGCTTATATGCTTAAATATGATTCAACTCACGGTCGTTTTGACGGTACAGTTGAAGTTAAAGACGGTAAATTGGTTGTTAACGGTAAAGCAATCCGTGTTACTGCTGAACGCGATCCTGCAAACTTGAAATGGAACGAAGTCGGTGTTGATGTTGTTGCTGAAGCAACTGGTTTATTCTTAACTGACGAAACTGCGCGTAAGCACATCCAAGCTGGCGCTAAAAAAGTTGTTTTAACGGGTCCTTCAAAAGATAGCACACCAATGTTTGTTATCGGTGTTAATGATAAAGATTATGCAGGTCAAGATATCGTTTCTAACGCATCATGTACTACTAACTGTTTAGCGCCTTTAGCTAAAGTTATCAACGACAACTTTGGTATTGTTGAAGCGTTAATGACTACTGTTCACGCAACCACAGCAACTCAAAAAACTGTTGATGGTCCATCTCATAAAGATTGGCGTGGTGGTCGTGGTGCTGCTCAAAACATCATCCCTTCATCAACTGGTGCTGCTAAAGCAGTAGGTAAAGTTATTCCTGAATTAAATGGTAAATTGACAGGTATGGCTTTCCGTGTTCCTACTCCAGACGTTTCTGTTGTTGACTTAACAGCTCGTTTAGCAAAACCTGCTAAATACGAAGATATCTGTAAAGCAATCAAAGCAGCTGCTGAAGGCCCGATGAAAGGCGTTCTTGGCTATACTGAAGATGATGTTGTTTCTACCGATTTCTTAGGTGAAGTTTGTACATCTGTATTTGATGCTAAAGCTGGTATCCAATTAAGCGATAACTTTGTAAAACTTGTTTCTTGGTATGATAACGAAGTGGGTTATTCAAACAAAGTATTAGACTTAATTGCTGTTATTTCTAAAAAATAATTAGCATTTAGCTTTGTTTAAAGGCGGCCTTAGGGTCGCTTTTTTTATGCATTAAATTGGGTAATTTTAGAATATAAAAAAACGCCCATTTGTGAATGGGCGTTGCTGTATGGAAATGAATTTTTAAAGCTTCAGTTATTAGATAACAACAACTTCAGCAGCGGCTGGTCCACGAGGGCTATCTTGGATAGCGAATTCAACTTGTTGCCCTTCAGCTAAGGTTTTGAAACCGTCACCTGAAATAGCAGAAAAATGAACGAATACATCTTTGCTTCCATCAGCAGGGGTAATAAAACCAAAACCTTTACTTTCATTAAACCATTTCACTTGGCCTGTTTTCTTATTCATTTACTAGACATCCTAACAATAATTAATAATTAGCCTTTCGGCTCGTATGGGTATTAACATTGTATCAATTATGTAGCTCAAAACTATAATCATGTATTCAAGATTACATTAATTAAGGTGAATCGTTTCCGTAATTTTTTACTTTGTTGTTTACCCATTGCTATTACCGCATAAATTATAATCGAAAGCAAGATGTTAATAATAATTTTTTTTTACTTAGAATGCAGTTTTTCTTAAATTTTTAGATAGTCATTTATTAATTAATAAAAAGTAAATTGTTGTGTAATTGAATCTTTTAAATTATTTCGAAAGTCGATATATTAGAGGCTGTTGATTTTTTGTATTAATCATAATCCTCCTTTGCATTTTTAGCCACATCATACAATATGCTAACCCGACTATGCTGATATAATTTAACTTATCTGTACCTTGATAATGAAAGATCAACAGCTTTTATACAAAATAAAAAGCCATAAATGGTATTTATGGCTTTGTTTAAGTTTTTTTGTTACTTAATTTTATTTGTTTTTGGCTCGTTCAAATGATTCAATAATTTCTTTACGAGCTGCCTCAGCGTTATCCCAACCGTCAACTTTAACCCATTTACCTTTTTCTAATGCCTTGTATTGTTCAAAAAAGTGTTTGATTTGCGATTTTAGTAATTCAGGCAAATCATCAACATCTTTAATATGATCGTATTCTTTTGATAGTTTGCTGTGAGGCACTGCAACTAGTTTTGCATCTTGGCCAGCTTCGTCAGTCATTTTTAATACACCAACAGGGCGGCAACGAATAACAGAGCCCGGTTGTAGTGGGTATGGTGTTGGGACTAATACATCAACTGGATCACCATCTAATGATAATGTGTGATTAATATAACCATAGTTACATGGATAAAACATTGCTGTTGCCATAAAACGGTCAACAAATACTGCACCAGTGTCTTTATCGACTTCATATTTTATTGGATCAGCATTAGCTGGAATTTCTATCACAACGTAAATATCATCTGGTAATTCTTTACCTGCTGGTACATTTAAAAGTCCCATTTTTGTATCCTCTATCTAAGTTTATATAGTGTTTGTTAATAACAATAAGCGCACATTATAAAGATTATTCTGTATCGCTCAATTCTTTTAAATATTGAAAAATTTGCCTTGCCGATTTGACGGGTTTATTGGCTTCTTGCTCTTTTTTAGCTAAACGAGCTAAAGTGCGCAGTTGCTGGCGATCAGCTGTTGGGTATAAGTCCATAATGGTTTCAGCATCACCAGTTGCAATCAGATCATCGCGTAGCTTTTCAAGTTTGTGAAATAAGGCAATTTGCTGATTGTGGCGATTTTTGAGTTTATCAAGCGCTTGACTAATAGGTTCAATGTCTCGGCTACGTAGCAGTTTGCCAATATATTGAATTTGTCTGCGATACCCTTCTTTTTTTATTTTCTGAGCAAGTTCAATGGCATAAATAAGATCTTCATCCAGAGGGATTTTTTCTAGTTCGTTTCTGCTTAAATTGACAAGCTCAATACCTAATTTTTTGAGGGCTTCGGCATCGCGTTTGATTTCACTTTTGCTAACATAAATGATTTCCTCGTCTTCATTGTCAATAGCAAAATTGGGTTCTAGATTTGTCTCTTGATTGTGATTCATGTTATTTCTTTTGTTAACTAATATTCAATTCTGGCTTATTATAACTTATCACTAGCAGAATTGTAGAAAATAATAAAATGAGTATTGAACAGATTAAAAAAGAAGCCTTAAACCAAAAAGAACATTTATCAACAATTGTCGCTAATGCTATTAATCAAGCAAAGTCACGTGTTGATGCTGTTGAGGTATCGATAAATCAATCAACGGGTATTAGTGTAAGTACGCGTCGTGGCGAAACTGAAAATGTTGAGTTTAATAGTGATGGTGCGCTATCAATAACTGTTTATCAAAATCAAAGTAAAGGCAGTGCATCAACTAATGACTTATCCGAACAGGCTATTTTGCAGACTGTGGATATGGCAATTAATATTATGCAATATACCTCACCCGATCCTTGCTCTGGTTTGGGCGATGCAAGCCAAATGGCATTTAATCCACCCGATTTAGATTTATTTTACCCAAGTGATTTGAATGTTGATAATGCTATTGAGCAGGCCAAACAAGCCGAGTTAACCGCGCTCAATCATTCAAAATTAATTAATACTGATGGCGGTTATTTTAGTAGTCGCTATGGTGTTTATGTGTATGGCAATAGTTTAGGAATGTTACAAGGTTATTGCGCAAGTTCACATTCACTTTCATGCTCTGTTATTGCTGAACAAGCAGGGCAGATGGAAAGTAATTATGCTTATACTTCATCACGCGATTTTAGTGAGTTAAAATCAGCAAATTGGGTTGGTAGGCAGGCGGCCGACAGAGCGATTTCACATTTAGGCGCTAAACAAATCGCAACAATGCAAGCGCCAGTGCTATTTAGTGCCGAAGTTGCCGTTGGGCTAATTAGGCATTTAGTAGGCGCCATAAGTGGCGGTGCAATCTATCGGAAATCTTCGTTTTTATTAAATAGTGTTGGGCAAGCTGTCTTTCCTAAGTGGCTAACCATTTATGAAGATCCTCATATTCTAAAAGGCGTTGGGTCGTCACCTTTTGATAATGAAGGTACCAAAACAGTTCAACGTAATATTGTTGAACAAGGCGTGTTGCAAACTTATTTGTTAGGTAACTATTCTGCGCGTAAATTGGGCTTAACATCGACTGGGCATGCAGGTGGAATTCATAATTGGTTTGTATCACCAAGCCAAAATAATGCGGGTTTTGATGGTATGCTTAAAAAATTGGATAAAGGTCTTGTAGTGACTTCATTAATGGGGCAAGGTGTTAATGGTGTGACAGGCGATTATTCACGCGGAGCCACTGGGTTTTGGGTTGAAAACGGACAAATTCAATATCCGGTTAGCGAAATTACTATTGCTGGCAATCTTAAAGATATGTATAAAAATATTGTGGCAATTGGTAATGATGTCGAAACAAGAACGAATATTCAATGTGGCTCAATTTTGATTGATAATATGAGCATAGCCGGAAAATAAGGATCAGTATGGGCAGATTTTTTCACAGTGCTTTTTTTCAAAAAATAACTTCATGGATGCCTGGATTAAGTAGTTTATTACAGTATAAACGCGAGTATTTTGGTTTTGATATTAAGGCTGGTCTATCGGTTGCCGCTGTTTCATTACCCGTGTCAATTGCTTATGCTGAATTGACTGGCGTTGGTGCTATAGCAGGATTGTATTCGACCATTTTGCCTTTAATTGTGTATGCGCTTTTTGGTTCTTCTAAGCAACTTATTGTTGGGCCTGATACGGCTACTTGTGCTGTGGTTGCGGCTGTTGTATTACCGTTAGCGGCAAATGATCCAATCTTGCGTTGGCAATTAGTTGTGATATTAACAATCATGATTGGTATTTGGTGTATCATTGCAGGAAAGCTACATCTTGGCGCTTTAGCCGACTTACTAAGCCAGCCCATTTTAATTGGTTTGCTTAACGGTATTTCAATCACCATTATGGTTGATCAGTTAGCTAAAACATTGGGCTTTAGTTATGACTATTCTTATTTGATTGAGCGAATTGTGTATTTTCCCTTTAAAATACTACAAATCCATATAGGTACTGCACTGGTTTCATTTTTTACGTTATTAATTTTAATTGTTTTAAAGCGTTTAAAGCCTCAATATCCAGCACCGTTGTTAGCCGTTATTGTGATGACGTTTTTTTCATGGCTGTTTAATTTTGAGTATTTTAATATCCGTATTATTGGTAATGTGAGTAGTGATTTTATTCCTGCTGAATCATGGCTTGATTTTGATAAAGGTTTAATGCGTGATTTAGTTGTCCCTTCACTTAATATTGCCATCATCTGTTTTGTGAGTATGATGATAACTGTACGTAGTTTTGCCTCTAAAAATAACTATGAAACCAATGCTGATGTCGAATTTAAAGCGTTAGGTATTGCCAATATTGTAGCAGGATTATCTCAAGGTTTTGTGGTTAGTGGCACTTCATCAAGAACTGCTGTGAATGATGCTAATGGGGGAAAAACTCAGCTCGTTTCGATTATTGCTGCAATGTTAATTGGTATAGTTGTGTTGTTTTTTCTTTCTCCTTTGCAATTTATTCCAACTTGCGTATTAGGGGTGATTTTAATTTATTCTTCAATTTCATTAATCAATTTTCAAACGATCATCCGCTTTTTTAAATTTGATCGAGATGCGTTTTATTTAAGTTTGACAACACTTGTGTCAGTACTGGTTATTGGTATTATTCCTGGTATGGCGTTAGCAGTGTTATTAGGGCTATTTTTGTTTTTACGTCGTGTATTTAGGCCAAACGATCAATTACTAGGCGTTGATGAAAGTGGTCGAATTCATTCAATAAGCCAAGATGTAAAACCACTCAATAATACGATGATTTATCGATTTAATTCTCCATTGACGTATTTCAATATTGCGTATTTTAAACGAAGAATTATTAGTTATGTTGACGAAGCTCAAGAACCTATAAACTATGTGATTGTTGATGCGATTCCTTGTTTTACTTATAAAGACGTTAGTGTGTTGTCGGGAATTGATGAATTGGTGAAGTCTTTAAAAGTAAGAAACATTATTCTAATTTTATCTGGTCGACGTAAAACGCTCAAAAACTGGTTTAAAAAAATGAATATTAAGCTTGATGAGGAATATATTGAGTTTGCTTATGATCTTTATTTTGCGGTTAGATTGGTTCAAAGTAAGGAGCATATGGATAATAAGATTAACGATGAATATGATCAGTTATCATAATGGTGATTTAATATGGAAGATTTGTTTTTTTTTATTTATCTAAATATCCCTTCATTTCGATAGATAAACCAATATTAATATAGACAATGCCCTACAAATTTAAGTAGAATACTAGATCTTTCAAATGAAGCATTTTAGTAAACAATTTTAGAGGTAAAAATGGCACGTGTAACTGTTCAAGATGCAGTAGAAAAAATTGGTAATCGCTTTGATCTCGTTATTGTAGCAGCAAGACGCGCTCGTCAACTACAAGTTGAAAATAAATCACCACTGGTTCCGGAAGAAAACGACAAAGAAACCGTTGTTGCTTTGCGTGAAATTGAAGAAGGTCTTGTCAATAAGCAAATTCTTGATGTTGCCGATTTCCAAGCACGCCAAGATGAAGAAGCTGAAGTGCGTGCAACGCTTCATGAGTCGATTCTTCTCGAAAACACGCCATCGTACGAATAAGCTTAGCTTGACTGGAATTGCTTATGCAATATTTTGATAGCTTAAAAGAGCTTGTAGCATCCTATCTTCCTCTTAAACAAGTCGAATTGATACAAGATGCTTATCTTTTTGCTAAAAATGCTCATGAAGGGCAATTCCGATGTAGTGGTGAACCTTATATAACTCACCCTGTTGCAGTGGCAACAAATTTAGCTGAGATGCGGCTTGATTATGAGACCATTATTGCCGCACTTTTACATGACACTATTGAAGATACTCCAGTCACTTTTCAAGATATTACAAACAAATTTGGTAATCATGTCGCTGTTTTAGTAGAAGGTGTCTCTAAACTTGATAAATTAAAATTCCGTAACAGGCAAGAGGCGCAAGCTGAAAATTTTCGGAAAATGGTTCTTGCCATGACCGAAGATGTGCGCGTGATTTTAATTAAACTTGCCGATCGTACTCATAATATGCGCACACTGTCGGCTTTAAGACCTGACAAACGTCGCCGCATTGCTAAAGAAACCCTCGAAATTTATGCCCCTTTGGCTCATCGTTTAGGCATTCATCATATAAAAACTGAACTTGAGATTTTGGGCTTTACAGCAATGCATCCCAATCGTGCTAAAGTAATTGAAAAAGTGATTAAAACAGCACGTAATACCCGAAAAGAACTTATTCAACAGATTTTGTCTGAAATAAAGCAGCGATTACTTGATGCAAATATTGATGCCAATGTCACAGGTATCGAAAAAAATATTTATGTGATTTATCAAAAGATGAAACTGCGTGAGCAGCAGTTTCATTCCATTATGGATATTTACACTTTTAGAATTGTGGTTAAAGATGTTGATACTTGTTATCGTGCGCTTGGGCTGGTGCATAATTTATATAAACCTCGACTTAATCGCTTTAAAGACTATATAGCGATTCCTAAGGCAAATGGGTATCAGTCATTACATTCATCATTAATTGGACCACATGGCACACCAGTTGAAGTGCAAATTCGTACTGAAGATATGGATCAAATGGCAGAAATGGGTGTTGCTGCGCATTGGGTATACAACGAAACTGACGAATTAAACAATACTACAACGCAAATTAAAGCACAGCGCTGGATGCAAAGCTTGCTAGAACTACAACAAAGTGTAGGGAATTCTTTTGAATTTATCGAAAACGTAAAATCAGACTTATTTCCTAAAGAGATTTATGTTTTTACCCCTAAAGGACGTATTGTTCAGTTGCCTGAAGGGGCGACTGCAGTTGATCTTGCTTATGCGGTTCATTCGGACATTGGTTATCAATGTATTGGTGCGATAGTTGATCGTAAACCTTATCCACTATCACAGCCCTTAAGCAGTGGTCAGACGGTTGAAATTATTACCTCACCAGAAGGGCGACCTAATGCTAATTGGTTAAATTTTGTAGTGAGTGCTAAAGCAAAATTGCGTATTCGTCATGCGCTTAAAACACTTAAACGTGATGATGCTGTTGAATTAGGTCGGCGTTTACTTAATCTTTCGTTAGTTAAATCTGGCGGTATTAATGGGCTATCATCGAGTCAAAAAGCTCGAGTAGTTGAATTAGCACAATTGCCCACTTTTGATGACGTCTTAGCCGAAATTGGGCTAGGCAATATTATGAGTCATTTTATTGCAAAAGGTTTAGAACATAAATCGCTATTGGCAAATAAAGCAGAGCCAAACAAAACACTTGTTATTACTGGCAGTGAAGGCGTTTTGGTTACGTTTTCTAAGTGCTGTCATCCTATCCCCAACGACCCCATTGTTGGGCATGTTAGCCCTGAAAAAGGACTGACAGTGCATCATGAATCTTGCCGAAATATTACGGGGTATCAACATAACCCGGAAAAATATATTTCGCTTAAATGGGCACCTGATATTTCTCAACGCTTTGTTGCCGAAATTTGGGTTGATATTTTAAATACGCAAGGCTCTTTAGCTGATATTCTTTCAATTATTAATGATGAAAATACCCATTTGCAATGGCTAAATACTGAAGAAAAAGATAGGCAAATTTATACTATTATCTTGCAGATAGAAGTAAAAAATACTCAGCAACTTAATGAATTAATTCGCAAAATATCACTTCAGCCTGATGTAGTAAGTGTTGTACGAAATATAAATTAGTCATTATGATAAATCGCTTTCTAGACCATTTGCCGTTAATAAAATTAACGGGGATTGGGGCAAGTTTAGAAAAAAAATTCAATACATTAGGGATTTATACCGCCAAAGATTTGCTATTGCATTTCCCTTTGCGTTATGAAGATCGCACTTCTTCTTGTGCTATTGGTGATGCTGTTATCGGTGAATTTACGACAATAGAAGGTGTGATTGTCAAAAGCGAAGTGACATTTAGCCGTCGGCAAATGCTCGTTTGCTATGTTCAAGACCATTCAGGCATTGCTTTATTACGATTTATGCATTTTACTGCGGGCATGAAAGCTTCGTTAATAAAAGGAAAATGGGTCAGTGCTTATGGTGAAATAAAACGCGGAAAAAACCACCTTGAAATTATTCATCCTCAATTTAAACTTAAAACCAATCAGAATGATAAAAGCGTCACTTTAGATGATGATGAAGAAAAATATACGCCTATTTATTCAACCACCTATGGATTATCTCAAACAGTGATTCGACGGTCGATTATGACGGCGTTATTGTTTTTGAAAAACAATCCTCCAGAGGAAATTTTACCACCACAACTAGCTTGTCGTTTTTTGTCCGCATTAGAGTGTTTAAATACTATTCATAATCCACCGATTGATACTCAAATTGCGCAGTTAGAATCGGGCGAACACCCTGCGATTAAACGATTTATCTTTGAAGAATTGATTGCGTACCATTTGAGTATGTTGATGATAAAAAAACATAACCAAAACCAGCAATCGCATCAGTTTCTTCCAAATCAAAGCTTGATTAAGCCGTTTTTATCATCATTGCCTTTTACGCCAACTCGCGCTCAACAACGAGTTGTGCAAGATATTTATCAAGATATGACCAAATCTGTGCCCATGATGCGATTAGTTCAAGGTGATGTGGGCTCTGGTAAAACGTTAGTTGCTGCATTAGCCGCATTAAATGCGATTGAAAACGGTAACCAAGTGGTCTTAATGGCGCCGACTGAAATATTAGCAGAACAGCATTATCACAATTTTAAACAATGGTTTGATCCTCTTGGTATTTCTGTTGATTGGTTATCTGGGAGTTTAACTGCCAAAAATAAGCGGCAGCGTTATGAGCGTATTTTAAATGGTGAAATTACCATGTTAATTGGAACGCACGCGGTATTTGTTGATAAAGTGCAATTTAATTCATTAGGTTTGGTGATTATTGATGAGCAGCATCGTTTTGGTGTTAATCAGCGCTTAAGTCTTTGGGAAAAAGGAATTAAAGATCATCTTTATCCACATCAATTAATTATGACTGCAACACCTATTCCCAGAACATTAGCCATGACAGTTTATGCCGATCTCGATATTTCAATTATTGATGAATTACCACCGGGACGAACGCCTATTACTACAGTTGTTATACCTAATACTCGCCGAGATGAGATCATTGAACGTGTAAATCAAGCCTGTTTAGACAATCGCCAAGTATATTGGGTGTGTACTTTGGTTGAAGAGTCCGAAACGCTTGATGCGCAAGCGGCTGAAATGTTGGTTGCTGAATTACAAGCGCGCTTACCTCATTTAAGCATTGCGTTAGTGCATGGCAAAATGAAATCTGATTTAAAACAATCAGTCATGCAAGACTTTAAATCTGGAAAAATTCAACTGCTTGTTGCCACAACGGTCATTGAGGTCGGTGTTGATGTACCTAATGCTAGCTTAATGATTATCGAAAATGCAGAACGGTTAGGTTTAGCCCAATTGCATCAGTTGCGTGGACGGGTTGGACGTGGTTCGGCGGTGTCTCATTGTGTGTTGATGTATCAAGCGCCTTTAAGCAAAATAGCCCAAGCACGCATGAAGGTTATGCGTGAAAGTAATGATGGCTTTGTTATTGCCCAAAAAGATCTTGAACTTCGAGGTGGTGGTGAAATATTAGGGACACGACAAATGGGAATGGCTAATTTTAAGGTGGTAGATCTGATTCGCGACCAGCATTTGATTAGCGAAGTACAGCAAGCCTCTTATGATATCCAAAAAAACTACCCACAAAGCGCAGTGCAATTAGTTGATTGTTGGCTGCCAAATCGTGAAAAATATATTAATGCGTAAGCTTTAGATAGGTTGATTTGACAAGATGTTTTGATATTGTTATCAATCCAACTCATTGTTATAAAACAGTTAATTGCGCAATTGATGTATGGTTTTAGTCTTGAATTTTTAACTTTATAAGTTTACCCATTTTTATATCTGTTTGGTTAGACATGATTATTTGCGCTTTGCACTGTTATGGCTATCGTGTAATATAGATAGCATCATAAAAAATGAAAAAAATTGCGAATATTGTATGAAATCAACGATAAAATCACTCTCTATCTTTTTTGTTACTTTGGCATTAGTGGGATGTGGATTAAAGGGCCCGCTTTATCAGCCAGTTGAAAAGGCACAAACGCAACAAACCAAACTAACAAAAACTGCTCCAATTCAATCTGATATATTGATTAAAACTGCATAATGGAATAAAGCGATGGATTTTTTAAATTATCAACATGATCATTTATTTGCCAATCAAATAGCGATAGCTGATCTTGCTAAGCAGTATGGTACGCCGTTATATGTTTATTCGGCCGATCATATAAGTAAACAGTTTTTAGCCTATGAACAGGCTTTGACCAATAATAAGCATTTGGTTTGTTATGCGGTTAAAGCTAATAGTAATTTAGCTGTTTTAAGTTTACTGGTAAAACTGGGCGCTGGTTTTGATATTGTTTCACAAGGTGAGTTAGAGCGAGTATTAAAAGCGGGTGCCGATCCTAAAAAAATCGTTTTTTCTGGTGTTGCTAAATCAATCGTTGAAATTGAACGTGCGCTTGAAGTTGGCATTAAATGCTTCAATGTTGAATCTGAAGCCGAATTGGATCGAATTGATGAAGTTGCCAAACGATTAAATAAAACAGCACCGATTTCATTAAGAATCAATCCCGATGTAGACGCTAAAACACATCCTTATATCTCAACAGGTCTACGCGAAAATAAATTTGGGATTAGCTATGAGTTAGCGTTAGATGTTTACCGAAAGGCACGATCATTGGTTAATATTAATATTGTTGGTATTGATTGTCATATTGGTTCACAGCTAACTCAACTATCGCCATTTCTTGATGCTGCCGATCGCATACTCGCCTTAGTGGATAAACTACAATCGGATAATATTGTTATTGAACATATCGATTTAGGCGGTGGTTTAGGCGTGTGCTATGATAACGAGCAACCACCAACAGCATCACAACTTGTGACTGAGTTAAAAAATAAATTAGCTAATTATCCCGATATTGAAATTTTGTTTGAGCCCGGACGATCTATTGTTGCCAATTCAGGTGTGTTAATTACTAAAGTAGAATATACCAAACACCAAGATGATAACCATTTTGCGATTGTTGATGCGGGGATGAATGACTTGATCCGTCCAGCACTTTACGATGCTTGGATGAACATATTGCCCGAAAAACAACCACAAGCTGGCGATGAATCTTTTGTATACAATGTTGTTGGGCCAATATGTGAATCAAGCGATGTACTGGCTTATCAGCGCCAGCTTTCGGTTAAGCAAGATGATTTGTTGGTCATTTGTAGCGCTGGTGCTTATGGCTTTAGTATGGCATCGAATTACAACAGCCATCCAAGGCCTGCTGAAGTGATGCTCATTGATGAACAACAACATAAATTAATCCGTGAGCGTGAATCTTTCGAAGATTTATGGCGCGGTGAAGTGGTTTTATAATCTTGATAAATTGTATCGAAATGCTTAATGATAATCGCATTTCCGATTTAAGTGGATGCTGGTTAATATTCAAAGCTAAACACTAGAAAAAAAGAAAATAAATAATAACCTGTTACAGTAGAAGGTAAATTAACGATGAACTTTTCAAAAATGCATGGACTCGGAAATGATTTTATGGTTATTGATGCCGTGACGCAAAATGTTCATCTTTCGACAGAAATGATTAAACGTATGGCAGATAGGTATACGGGTGTTGGATTTGATCAGCTCCTTATTGTTGAACCGCCTTATGTGCCAGAGAGTGATTTTCATTATCGTATCTTTAATTCCGATGGTTCTGAGGTTGAGCAATGTGGTAATGGGGCTCGTTGTTTTGCGCGTTTTGTTCGTTTAAAAGGCCTGAGTCGAAAACGCGTATTAAAAGTTAGCACCATGAAAGGTAATATTGTTTTAACTATCAATGACGATGATACAGTACGTGTGAATATGGGGGAGCCTATATTTGAACCCAATAAAATTCCTTTCAAGGCTATTAAAGAAGAAAAAACTTATATCATTCGCGCACAAGAACAGACCGTATTATGTGGTGTTGCATCTATGGGCAATCCTCACTGTGTGATTCAAGTTGATAATATTGTAACTGCAGAAGTTGCAACGCTTGGCCCACTATTAGAACAACATGAACGCTTTCCTGAACGCGCCAATATTGGGTTTATGCATATTATTGATCGCAATAATATTAACTTACGAGTATTTGAACGCGGAGTTGGCGAAACACAAGCTTGTGGTACAGGTGCCTGTGCAGCTGTTGCAGTTGGTATCAATCAAGGGTTATTAAATCAAAGTGTTAATGTTAATTTGCCTGGAGGTAAATTATTCATTGAATGGAAAGGTGGTAATCAACCTCTTTATATGACGGGACCGGCTACACATGTGTATGATGGTTTTATTGCGACTTAACTTTAATATCATCACCAATAAATGTTAGCATTTGTTGATAAAAAATTATAAAGCAAAAATCGGTCAGGAAAGGTATTGATTTTATTGAAGTTTTTATTTGTGTTTTCAACGCATTAATCAAACCCAAAAAGTAGTAGTAACATAATACGATAATAAAGTAGACGTTAATATGGTTGGTAAAAATACACGAAACTTAAGAGCAAAAAAAGCTCGACAACAGTCTTCATCAGTAAAATTAAATGACGAAGTTGTAAGTCAATATCTTATTGATAATCCTGATTTTTTTATGCGAAATGCACGGCATGTTGAGAGTATGCGAGTGCCTCATCCTGTGAGAGGGATTATTTCGTTACCTGAATGGAATATGGCTCGTCAGCGCAACAAAATTAATCAATTAGAATGCGAAATCTCATTATTGATGGAACATGCCAGCGCTAACGAGTTGTTGTTTAGCCAACTGATGGATTTACAAATTGAATTGATTAAAGCGCAGGATCTCAATCAATTGATTGTATTATTAAATACATGGGCAAAATCGTTAGGGCTTAGCGGTGCTTATTTATATCTCTTTGACGACAAATGGCTGCTTAGTGCACCGTCAAATTACCATCACTTAGCTTTAAATTCATCACAATTTGATTTTATTCGTGTTAGACATTTACAGTATAGTCAACAATATTTAGGTACATTAAATTCAACGGAGCTTGATTTTTTATTACCTGAACATGGTTATGTAGGGTCGGTGGCTTTATCTTTATTGGGGCAATTTGGTGATTTGGGGCTGTTAATGTTTACTAGCGCTAATCCAGAACATTATCAAGCTGGACAAGGTACATTGTTACTTGAAAAAACGAGTGAAATTTTACCTATTTTAATTAGCCGATGGATTATGCGAAAAAAATAAGGAAATGTCATGGTTCAGGCTAACGAAATTGATCATACTATCTTAACTCTACCTGTTGATCAGTTTTTAAATTATCTAAAATCAGAAAAACAACTCAGTTTAAATACTCAAATCAATTATCGACGCCAGCTTTATGCACTTATTTCATTGGCAAAAGAGATTGAAATTTCAACGTGGCAAGATCTAGATTCATCGGCAGTAAGAGTGTTAATTAGTCGTAGTAAGCAAACAGGATTACAAGCAAGAAGTTTATCATTAAGGCTATCGGCTTTGCGTAGTTTTTGTGATTGGATGGTAAAAAATTCGCTTCTTACCGCTAACCCAGCTCGAGGAGTATTAAATCCAAAATTAGGTCAGCATCTGCCTAAAAATATTGATATTGATGAAATTAATCAGTTGCTTGATATTAATTATAACGATCCACTTTCAGTCCGTGATAGAGCAATGCTTGAAGTCATGTATGGGTCGGGGTTGCGTCTTTCTGAATTAGTTAGTCTTGATTGTCGGGAATTAAATCTCACCGATGGCGAAATTCGCGTAATGGGTAAGGGCAATAAAGAACGAAAACTGCCATTAGGTCGAGAATCTATTAAATGGATTAAACATTGGCTGTCAATGCGGAATTGTTTTGCTCCGCAAGACGACGCCTTGTTTATTTCAAAGTTAGGCAGACGAATTTCTCCACGTAATGTTGAAAAAAGATTTGCACAATGGGGCGTTAAACAAGGTTTAAGCAGTCATGTTCATCCTCATAAACTACGCCATTCATTTGCCACACATATGCTTGAATCAAGTCGAGATTTGCGTGCAGTCCAAGAGTTGCTAGGTCACGCTGATTTATCAACAACTCAAGTTTATACTCATTTGGATTTCTCACATCTATCTGAAGTTTATGATTCAGCACATCCAAGAGCAAAAAGAGGAAAATAACGATGCACTTTTATCGATCTATTAATACGATTAAAGCATTAACTTTCGATCTTGATGATACGTTATACGATAACAGCATGATCGTTGAAAAAGCAGAAGAAGAAATGGTCAAAACGCTTCAAGGTTATGAACAATTACGCACGCTAACGATATCAGCATATTTTGCTGAAAAGCACGCCGTGCTTGTGTCTAATCCCGAAATTTATCACGATGTGATTGTTTGGCGAATTCAAACTATCAAATCGTTGTTAAGTAAAACTAATATACCAGTGCAAAAATTTGCAGATGTAATCGATGAATCAATTGCTTGTTTCAATTTTTGGCGACACAAGATTCAAGTCCCAAAGTCAACTCATACATTATTAAGCAAATTAGCCACCAAATATTCTTTGGCTGTGATCACTAATGGTAATGTTGATATTAACCAAATTGGTCTAGGCGATTATTTTCAATTTTCACTACGTGGTGGTGAACACGGGCGTTCCAAACCCTTTCCTGAGATTTTTGAATTGGCTTGTCACAAACTATCTATTCCATCACACCATATCTTACATGTGGGAGATAATTTATTGACGGATGTTAATGGTGCCATCAATAATGGCTTTTTAGCTTGCTTTATTAATATTTATGAGCGTGATATTTTACAGCTTGATGATGCAAGGTGTATACCTCACGTCGAAATAACTCAATTGCCAGAATTAGATAATCTGTTATAATTTTACCTTTATCCGCATAAACAAATAGTAAACTAAAGTAAAGATAAGTTAAGTTTTGTTGAGCTTTGGGGGTATGCTGCGCTCGATGGCTTTGTTCTTACCTTTATATTCTATTTGATCACGGTCAACAAAAAACATCTCGGGATATGATGAAAATATTAACATTTTCAATATTAATGCTTGTTAGCATTTTTTATTATTAAAATAGGTTTGAATATAATGGAAATGAATAAATCATTATTAAAGGACCTGAATGCAGAACAACAAAATGCTGCCACCACTGATAACCAATACACCATTGTTCTTGCCGGTGCAGGAAGTGGTAAAACTCGCGTTTTAGTTCATCGTATTGCTTGGCTTTGTCTTGAAAAGCATTATTCGCCGGGTTCTATTTTTGCCGTTACATTTACCAATAAAGCCGCGGCAGAAATGCAAGAACGTATTCAAGCATTAGTCGGTGAAGGTTATTTTAATGGTATGTGGGTGGGTACCTTCCATGGGTTGACTCATCGGTTATTACGTATGTTTTCAGAGCAGGCTAAATTGCCGCCTAATTTTCAACTGATTGATACCGAAGACCAAGTTCGGCTTATCAAGCGGATTTTTCGTGAACTAAAGATTGATGAAAAACAATGGTCAGCTAAACAGTGTGCTGCTTTTATTTCTGCTCAAAAAGAAAAAGGACTTCGTGCGGATGATATTGTTCCTGAAGATCCTAAACAAGTCATGTGGCAAACGATTTATCATGACTACCAAGTTATTTGTGATAAACTCGGTTACCTTGATTTTTCAGAATTAATTCTAAGAACTTATGAACTACTTTGTCGAGACGAAGAAGTATTGAAGTATTGTCATCATCGTTTTTGTAATATTTTAATTGATGAATTTCAAGATACCAATAAGATCCAGTATCGCTTGTTACAAAAGCTAACTGGCAATACCGCTAATGTGATGATTGTGGGGGATGATGACCAATCTATCTATAGTTGGCGTGGTGCCAATGCAGATAACCTTCAATTATTTATCAATGATTACCCTGAAACTGAAATTATTAGATTAGAGCAAAATTATCGTTCAACGAGTAATATTTTAGACGCAGCAAATAAGTTGATAGCGCAAAATACCAAGCGGTTGGGTAAAAACTTATGGACAGAAAGTGGCGATGGCGAACAGATTTTGCTTTATGTTGGCTATAATGATGTTGATGAAGCAAGGTTTGTTACAAATCAAATAAAAAAACGCCATCAAGAAGGTGACAATTACTCAAGTTGCGCTATTTTGTACCGAAGCAATATACAATCACGCATACTTGAAGATACATTATTACAAGCGGGATTACCTTACCAAATTTATGGCTCTATTCGTTTTTATGAACGGCAAGAAGTTAAATTAGCGCTTGCCTATTTACGACTATTGCATGACCATAATAATGATATGGCTTTTGAAGCAGCAATTAATACGCCAACACGAGGTATCGGTAGTATTACGCTAGATAGAGTTAGATCTGTATCCAAGCAGCATGGCATTTCATTGTGGGATGCTTGTTTAATGCTAATTCAAACCAACGAATTGAGCGAAAGACAATGCTTAAGTTTGAGTCGCTTTTTAGAACTGATGGAATTTATTTTTGATAAAATAGAATCACAACCAATTTACAAACAACTTGATCTTATTATTAAATTATCGGGTATATTGCAGATGTATGAGCAAGAACCCGGTATAAAAGGGCAATCAAGGTTAGAAAATCTTGAAGAATTGGTCTCAGCTGCTGAACAGTTTTATCATTCTAACGAAAATACTGTTATTGAAGATAGTAAAACAGGTAAACCATTAACTATTTTAGAGTCTTTTTTAGCTTATACTTCACTAGAAAGCCGAGATTTAGTTAATGAACAAGATTCCGTACAATTGATGACACTGCATTCAGCTAAAGGGCTTGAATTCGATAATGTGTTTATCGTTGGATTAGAAGACGGCATATTCCCAGATCAGCGTTCAGCGCAAGATTCCGAAAAATTGGAAGAAGAAAGACGTCTTGCATATGTCGGTATCACTCGAGCACGTAAACGCCTAACACTGTCATTAGCAGAGATAAGGCGTCTATATGGTCGTGAAGAGCGTAATTTGCCTTCACGGTTTTTATCCGAATTACCGGTGGATGCATTAAACGAGATCAGCCATCGAGGTGCTATTAAATCGTCTGATCGAAACGAATATCGTGACTATAAAAAAGCTTATCCTAAAAAGGCTCGCCAAATTGATGATGGTTATAAGTTAGGTCGTAAAGTATTACATAATCGTTTTGGTGAAGGAACCATTGTTTGTATCGATGGTGAAGGTGATCATAAGCGAGCTCAAATAGCTTTTGTCAATGAAGGTATTAAATGGCTGGTGGTTAAATTAGCAAATCTTACTTTATTGTAGCTTTTATTCGGTTAGCTTGTATCATGACGTGATCAAACGGGAATTAATGGTTAAATTAATTCCCGTTTTTTGTGTATGCTATTGAGTGGCTTGCTCTACTACTGATTCAGAAAAAATTCGGTCAAATGTTTCGTTAGTTCGATTACAGATCCAATTATCATTAACATAGTCAAAATGATAACCTTGTTTTCGTGTGGCTAGCCAAACCTGCAAAAGTGGTTCTTGAGTATTAACAATGATTTTACTACCGTTGGGAAAACTAACGGTAATAACATTACCATTGGTTTCATAGTCTAAATCGATGTCATATTCATCTGCATAATCATCCAAAAACAGTTCGATTTTATTAAATAACTGATCAGCAAGCGTATGGAATTGTGTGATATTCATAAAGGTATCATCATTCAAATAAATAATAGAGTGATAGTAGCATAAACGGATATACTCTGCCACAGCAAGGTGGCAAGAGTAAAATAGGGTGTGGATCTAATAATTATTTATTAACAAGCGGTAAAGAACAAGCAATAACAAATAACTTATATTGTTCGTTGTCTTGAGTTATCGCTACCCAGCGGTTTGGCATTTCAATGGTATTAACTAATTCGCCATCGCCAAAGTTATTTTTGATTGTTCTTAGTTTACCTTTTGCTAACTCCATTTTGTCACAATTGGCATAATAATCAATTTTGATGGAATTATATGGTGTTTCAGTACCATCATCATTTTTTTGTACTAATTGAGGACTATAATTAGTCACTTCACTAAATACACGAATTCGTTCATTGAAAGGATGCGGTTTGATTGATTGCCTATCTAAAAATGAATAACCAATGATATTATCTTCGTTAGATTTGGAAGTAGGAATAAATTGCTTACCTACTCTTGGATCTTTCAAACTTTCAGCTGCTGTATTTGTTTTAGCATCGGTGTTGTTTTTTTCTTCAACTGCATGAGCAAATGTTACAAAAGAAAAGAGAATTAAGAATAAACTGGCCTTTTTCATTTAAATATTATCTCCATCTTTTGAAGTAGTTTCTGTCGTATTGGTTTGTGGTTGAGATTGTTGTTGCTGTAACTTTTCTTTTTCTGCTTCTTCTTTTTGCTTCTTCTCTTTATATGCTTTAATGCGTTCTTGTTGTTCAGCTTCTTGTTTTTCGATGATTGGTTTTAGATCCGGACGGGCTTCGATAAGGATTTCTTTTTTTAAATCACCTTGGATAGAACAGAAAATACTACTTTGATTATCGGTAACGTCTTCTAAATAAAGTGCTTTATTAATGGTACCAAATCTTGGCGCAACGCCATCAATGGCATAAAGGTCATCTTGCCATTCTGTTACTTTTGCGTTTAGATCATAAATCTTAGCATTTGCGATATAAACATTGGTGTTGTATGGCAACCAGTTAATATTATTTAAAGCGTTTTTAATTTCGTCTTCTTTATTATCAAAAATGAATCCCCAGTACAAATATTGACCAGATAAAGTGGTAGGAATATAGATGCTTTGATAGCCAGTAATTTTTAGACCTCGATACTCCAATGGTTTTTTAAATAGAACTTTGTTTTTATCATTTTTTTGAATAGATTCAACAGGGATATAAGTTACATTATCGGGTGTGGTTGCTAAATCAACGTATTGATTTATTGATTCTTGATGTTTGGCAAGCTGTTCGTAAAACTGATTGTCACATTGAAAAAATGTGTCGATTACGTTATCTGTTTCGTTTTGTGCATTATCCATTTGTGCAAAAGACACACAGGAAACAAATGAGGCACAAACAAGGACAGAAATTTTTTTTAAAAGCATGGCGAATATCCTTTGACCAGTAATTATGCTTATTATTTTGGTGAATCATTGTAAAGTAATGTAAAGGCTAATGTCAATATCAATTAACATTATGTAAATTTTCAATAAAAATCATTAGGTGTCCCTCCTTAAAAGATATGTGAACTAAATTATTGATCGCTTTATTTCGTAAACTAACCTGTCCACCTAACGATAGCGTTTGGTCAATCAAAGGATATTGAAAGCCCGTGATGGTCAATTGTGTCACTTGAGAAAGTGGCATTAGTGAAATAATACGATCTTTTACATTGGTAATTTCTTGATCATACTTGGCAAAAAAGAAATGGCAATAGTTATCGTAAAAAGTGATTCGATATTGATGATAATATTTCATTGCAACAGAAATATTGCCCAAAAAGTGATCGCTAGCACGGCCACAAGCACCATAAACATCAAATTCTGTTATCCCTTTACAAGCTAAGAATAAAATAGCCTTTTCAAAATCAGTCTTATTTTGGTCGGGAGTATGAATGATTTTGGTTTTAGACGGAATTGTTTTGTTAACATGATAACTGTCTAAATCTCCAATAATAAAATCAGGCTCGATTGATAATGCCGACAAATAATTATGATAAGCGCCATCTGTACAAGCGATATAGGTGTACTTTTCTAAATTGCTAAAGTCATACAATGGCGGCTCACCATTGACAAAGAGTAAAGCTTTATTTTGTGACATCGGCTTTCCTTTTTTGATTTACCTGATTGGTTAATTACAAAGCTAACGTATAAGCCATGATAATCGCATCTTCTTGTTTACCGCCGGTTGTTGGGTAATAATTTTTTCTAACCGTTATTTGATTAAACCCAAGCGCATGATATAACTTGATTGCAGGGCTATTTGATTGTCTGACTTCAAGCCAAAGCGTTGAAATAGGGCAGGGCGATTTTATGGTTATTAACCTGTCTATCAAATGGTTGAGCAAAGCCTTTGCTAGCCCCTGTTTTCTAAAATTGGGGTGTATGGCAATATTAAATAGATTTGCTTCATCAGCAACTTGTTGGCAGATGCAAAACCCCACGATTTGGTCATCAATAGCTATTTTAAAATTTAAGTAGCAATCACCTTGGTTTGAAAAGAACGTCTGTTTTGACCAAGGAATGGCGTGACAGATTTGTTCTAATTCAAAAGCTTTTGCTAAATCATGTTCGGTTAGGATGGAAATAGTTTTCATATTGACATAACTGTTGCCAAAGTAGGCGTTTTTGTTGTGGTGTTTTTGCAAGTTGATCTAAGCTAGTGGTTTGAATCGTTAATGGGTTTTGCCAAGATTCTTCAGGCGTTATATCGATAAACCAAATTACCGTTTTAATATCACTGGCAGATACAATAAGTTGAGATGGTGTTAATACTAGCACCTGATCTTGAGTAAGACGGATCGCATTTAATATATCCAGATAGATTTTTTGGGTTGGCTGCTCTTTGGCAACGACAATTAGCCGGATATTATCGCTGATATGGGTAGCGATTTCGCCTTTAAAGACATTTGTGTTGCGCAAAACATATTGCGTTATATTACACTGCTTGAGGTACCAATCTTGTTGTGTCATTATTGACTTACTGTTTTTTATTAGAGATTAAAGATAGTTAATTGTATAATCAACGCATCAATTTATAAAGGTTTTTCATTGAGGAAATATGGCAACATCTGCTTTTACGCCAGCAAGTCAAGTACTTGAACGTCATCAAACATTATTTAACGATAAAAATGTGATCATCGTTGGTGATATTCAAGACAGTTATCCCGCTATCATGTCAGCAAATCAAGTTAAGATTCATTGCACGCAATTTCATACTTATTTGCGTTTAAAAAATAGTGCTCGTGGCAAGAATACTTATTTTTCATTATTGCCAGAAGCAGAACTCTATGCCGGTATGGATACGCTAATTTACTATTGGCCAAAAACAAAAAGCGAAGCGCAGTTTCAACTCTCTTATTTATTGCATAATATGCCAAAAGGCAGTGATATTTTTATCATTGGTGAAAATAGAACAGGTGTAAAAAGCGTGGAAGCTTTATTGAGTGATTTTGGGACAATTCAAAAAATCGATAGTGCAAGGCGTTGTGGCCTATATCATTTTCAGGCGGATAGCCGTTTGGCCTTTGATCTTGATGAGTGGTGGTTAAGTTATCATTTAACTATTGAAAATCAAAATATTGAAATCAAAAGTTTACCCGGTGTTTTTAGCCAAAAAGGGTTAGATACCGGTAGTGAATTACTCTTAAATGCATTGATGGATCGTACTGATATTATTAAAGGTAATGTATTAGATGTGGGGTGTGGTTCAGGCATCTTATCCACGGTGCTAGGTAAATTATATCCTGATATTACATTAACGTTATCTGATGTAAGCAGTGCAGCAATTGAATCAAGTAAAGCCACGTTAAACCGTAATCATGTTAATGCCACAGTTGTAGCGAGTGACGTTTTTTCAAATCTAAATGATAAATATCATCTTATTGTTTCGAATCCACCTTTTCATGACGGTAAACAGACTGATTACACGGCCGTTAATACGTTAATCAAAGAAGCGAAAAAACACCTAAAATTAAATGGCTATTTGTGCATTGTGGCAAATTCATTTTTACCGTATCAAACCATTTTAGATGAAACATTCAAAAGCGTTGAAGTGATTGCCCAAACGACAAAATTTAAGGTTTATCTAGCAAGCCATTAATAAGTGCAGTTTGTTTATTTTGTTTAAAAAAATAGGGCGATGTTATCGCCCTATGTATAAAATTTAAATATTTAAACTTAAACTGATTTCACTATTCTTGATATCATATCTGGATTAAGAGAGAGCTTCTTTTAATGCCTGCATTTCATTATAGGTAAAATCACAGCGCGTAAATTCTTGATCAAGAAGAATAGGAACAGAGTTGCTTTCTCCGACTACGGCCAACACATTACATTTATTTCTAATCCTATCACCTATAATGATTGGTCCACCGTTTGAGTCTTTATTAAAATTGGCTGCATATTTAGCATTTATTCCTTGTGCATTGTTTGCACGATATAAAGCTGTTACTGTTTTACCATAAGAAACTAATTTAACTGGCACAATAACAGGTGTTAATTTTTGCCCGTTAATTTCCTTGATAACTTTTGTCATTTTATGTGTTCTTAAGAAACATCCTAAACTCATCCATGTAACCAACAACAACAAAAGAATAAGACCAGTAGTAGCCACAAATACAGTTCGCATATTCTCAATAGCTAAATCGATTGTTACTAGAGATGGATCATCGGCCGAAGCTATAGTTACAACTTGATAATTTCCTTTTTTCCCTCCAATGAAAGTATAATCACGCTCAATAACTTGTCCTGTATCAGTGGTAATTTTCACTGAACAGTTATCAACCGAACGTTTTGCACGACATGTTCCTTCTACGTCATAGTTAACCACAACTGGATTCCGTGATATTTTATAATCATCAATTAATCCAGGATAATTTCTTATGCCTATAAACACAGCTAACACAAATAAAATTATTGCTGCACTTATTCTTCTTATTTGATGGAATGAGCCTTCTTGCTTTAGTTTCATAACTTTTAAAGGGCGAGTTGGAAATACTTCCACTAATTTATTCGTCAATCCCATTTTATAAATATACTCCTTATTAAAAATAAAATTTCATGTTTAAAGAATAAAATTGTGTTATTAAAGGCTAACCTTTAATAACACAATAAATTAACAAGTTATTACTTTCTTTTATTAATTTGGACAAAATCTTATCATAATATTTATTTTATAGGAATCACTCGCGTTGTTTCAGTAATTTGAAAAACGATATCAAATTAAATAACTCTGGAAAACTGTTGCTGCCTTGCCATTTTTCGCATATAAATATCAAAGCACATGCAAATATTGCGTATCAATAAATGCCCTTTAGGTTGAACTTTAATTATCTTGTCATTTACTGTGACTAATCCATCTTGTTGCAATGGGGCGAGTAATTTTAAGTCTTCAGCAAAATAGTTATCGAACTGGATATGAAATTGTTCTTCTATTGCTTTTTTATCTAAATAAAAGTGGCAAATAAGCTGCTTGATTACATCTCGACGAATGATATCATCTTGATTTAAATTAAATCCTTTCCATAACCCATGACCTTTTTGTTCAACTTGACTTTGATAAGCTCTAAGATCTTTTTGGTTTTGCGCATAACTATCACCTAACATACTAATGGCTGACACACCCAGCCCAAGTAAATCCGCATCTCCTTGCGTTGTGTAACCCTGAAAATTACGGTGTAGCTGATTTTCTTGTTGAGCAATCGCTAATTCATCAGTAGGTTTGGCAAAATGATCCATGCCGATAAATTGATATCCCGCTTCGGTTAGTTTTTGAATACTTGTGTATAAAATCTGTAATTTTTGATTAGCATTAGGTAAATCAGCATCTTTAATTTTACGTTGTGCTGCAAAACGGCTCGGCAAGTGGGCGTAATTAAATACACTTAAACGATCGGGCGAGATATCAATCACTTTGTTGAGCGTTTCGGTAAAACTAGTAACTGTTTGTTTCGGTAAGCCATAAATGAGATCTAAACTAATTGAGTCAAAATTATTTTTGCGAGCTTGATTAATAAGAGAACGTATTAATGTTTCATCTTGCTCGCGATTAATTAGATTTTGAATTTCATGATTAAAATCTTGAATTCCCATGCTTAAACGATTAAATCCAACGTGAGCTAAATGATCAATAGTTTGTGGGGTAATTTCTCGCGGATCGATTTCGATCGAAAGTTCAGCGTTATCGGCAAAATTGAAATGCTTTTTTAGCGAAGTTATTAGTCGAGTGATTTCATCATCAGTTAAAAAAGTCGGCGTACCGCCACCCCAGTGCATTTGGGTTACTGTTCGATTGTTAAACAATTTGGCACGCTTGGCAATTTCAATATCTAAAATATCTAAGTATTTGGTGACTTTTTGCGTTTGGCGAGTAATGAGTTTATTACAACCGCAAAAATAACAAAGCTTATGGCAAAACGGAATATGCACATAAAGCGATAATGGCTTTGTTGTGTAACGTGCTGCTGCCGATAAAAAATCTTGCTCATTAAAATTTTCATTAAATTCAAGTGCAGTAGGGTAAGAGGTATATCTTGGACCAGAATAGTTATATTTTTCAATTAACGCCTGATCCCATAATTGCATATCAGTCATGCTTTTGCTTCCGTTTAGGGCTGTGTTTAATGTTGTTATTTTTGTGAATTTTTAATGGTTGTTTTTGTTGGTTTCTGATTTTTGTTTTAATTTTAATTCGATTAGTTTTATTTAAATATAACAATGTGCAGATTAATAACCCAAAATATAAACTTAACATAATTAATATTGGCATTATGATTCGCTCGCTTTTTAAGTTATTAATAGATTTTATAAAAAATAATAGTTTTTAATTTTAAATTATGAGCAGAAATTAAATGATTAGGATCGTATTTCTGCTTGCATTGAGAAGATACTCATAAGTACTAATGACAGTTGTCTCTTATGAGTTTCGTTTTAATAAACTAACGATATCTTCTTTCTTTTCGTCTTCATCTTCGAAATCATCATCAGTATAACCCAGCTCTTGCATCAACTCATCAATACGATTTAATTTGCTATCAAGATAAGTTTGTTGATCTTTAGTGAGTTTGGCATTTTGCTCGACTAGATCCAGTAACATATCTAATTTTGGATCGTTTTCTAATTGTTCTAATTCTTGTTGTGGCGATAAAACTGTTTTAGCCGGTTTTGGTTGTTTAACGGGTTTTATTGCATTGCTAGCACTTTCAACAACTAATGAAATCGGTTTTTTACTGCCAATGCGTGGATCTTTGCTTTTGCTTGTCGAATTTTTATTTTTGTTATTATCTTGATTATTAAAGCGAGAGCCACTTGGTAAGCCTTTGTGCTTACGTTTGCGCTTTAGCTCACGAGACTCTTCATTAATCTCTTGACGGCTTTTTTTAGTTTTTTGTTTCGATTTATTCTTTAACATACAATCTCTGTTTAATATTAGGGTTAATCATTTAACCAGCGTATTTTATCAGTAAGTCTTAAATATAGCTATGATGAAGCAGCCATGCTAATTTAAGATTGTAAAAAAAGAGATTTATGTATAATCTGAGCCCAATAAATTTGTCAGATCGAATTAGAGAACAAAATAAAATGAAAAATCATTTGAGCCCTTATATGCAATTTAACCGTCAAGAATGGGCAAGTTTGCGTAATGCTGTACCGATGACGTTAACCCCTGACGAGTTAACTTCTTTACAAGGCATTAATGAAGACTTATCGATGGATGAAGTCAGTGACATCTATTTACCTTTATCAAGGTTACTTAATTATTATATTAGTAATAGCTTTAGCCGGCAGGCGGTACTTTCTAAGTTTTTAGGCAAAAGTCACAAAATCCCTTATATTATCGGTATTGCCGGTAGCGTTGCAGTAGGCAAAAGCACAACAGCAAGGGTATTGCAGGCATTGTTAACGCGTTGGCCAGAGCATCGTAAAGTAGCTTTAGTGACAACCGATGGATTTTTATACCCCAATAAATGCCTTGAAGAACGTGGAATAATGAACAAAAAAGGCTTTCCACAATCATATGATATTAAAAAACTGATCAATTTTGTTGCGGATATAAAGTCAGGACAAGCTAACGTTAAAGCACCGGTGTATTCTCATCTGGTTTATGATATTGTCGAAGGTGAAGAAATGGTGATTGATAGTCCAGATATTTTGATTCTTGAAGGATTAAATGTACTACAAAGCACCTTGAATTATCCGCAAGCAAATAACCGTGTTTTTGTTTCTGATTATGTCGATTTTTCCATTTATGTTGATGCCGAGGTTTCGTTATTACATGATTGGTATGTGAACCGCTTTTTAAAATTTAGAGCTGGTGCATTTAGTGATCCCAACTCTTACTTTAACCACTACTCAAAACTGCCAGAACAAGAGGCCGTCAACATTGCTAATCGCCTTTGGCATGAAATTAATGAATTAAATTTGGTTGAAAACATCTTACCTACAAGAGAAAGGGCGAGTTTAATCCTGACTAAAGGTAAAGATCATAAAGTGGATTTGGTTCAGTTAAGAAAATAAGGTAAAGGGGGGATTGATATGAAGTCAGTAATTCAAGTAATAACTAAAGTAACCATTATTACTTTTGTGGGTTTATTTTCGCTTGGCGCTTATGCTTCAGAACATTCTGAAGGATTAACGTGTGAAAGCAAAAAACAAAATATTGAATCACAGATTGATTATGCTAAAAAAAATAATAACTCTCATCAAGTTCAAGGGCTTGAAAAGGCATTACATGATGTCAATAATTATTGTTCAAATGATAAGTTAGAAGAAAAATATAATAAAAAAATTCAAGAAAAGACAGATAAAGTTGTCAAAAGAACCCAAGAATTAAATCAGGCAAAAACAAAAGGTGATGAACACAAAATTGCCAAACAACAAGCAAAATTATCCGAGGCCGAACAAGAACTCAATGAAGCAAAAACTGAATTAGCTAAATTTTATCAAGAATTAAAATTAAGATAAGCGGTAACAAGTAGATTATTCACCCGCGTCGATTGCCTTTCCACTATGTTTTTATCATTAACCCCATCAATAGTTACTGTTGATGAGGTTAGTTTGATATTTTGTATTCTTTGTCACACTAGACTTTTATATTTAAAAAGAGTATGGTGTGCGGCTTGTTACGTGGTTCGTAAACCTCCCACGCTAAAAAACTAAGGAAACATCATGAATAAAATTACACTACTAGGCGATCAGTCTGTTCGCTATCCTACAACCTATTGTCCTGAAATACTCGAAACGTTCGATAATAAACATCCGAATAACGACTATTTTGTTAAATTTAATTGCCCAGAGTTTACTAGCCTTTGCCCTATCACTGGTCAGCCTGATTTTGCAACGATTTATATTTCGTACATACCCAATATCAAAATGGTTGAAAGTAAATCGCTAAAGCTTTATTTATTTAGCTTTCGTAATCATGGTGATTATCACGAAGATTGTATTAATATCATCATGAAAGATCTAATTAAATTAATGGATCCTAAATATATTGAAGTTTGGGGCAAATTTACACCACGCGGTGGTATTTCGATTGATCCTTATGCCAACTATGGCAAATCAGGTACCCATTGGCAACAAGTTGCGGCAAATCGATTAGCTAATCACGATATGTATCCAGAAAAAGTGGATAATCGCTAATTTATAATCCATCCAAACAGGAACCGTTAATGCAAACTCGTAAAGCACTCGTTATATTTTCTGGCGGGCAAGATTCAACTACCTGCTTACTGCAAGCCATTGCCGATTATGGACGTGAAAATGTTCAGGCAATCAGCTTTCATTATGGTCAACGTCATGCCATTGAGCTTGAAAAAGCCAAATGGATCGCTAAAGATTTAGGTATAAAGCAAACTGTCATTGATACATCAGTTATCAAACAAACCACGAATAATGCGCTCATCGACGACTCACAAGAAATTAAAGCAGCTCAAGATGGCGATTATCCTAATACCTTTGTGGATGGGCGTAATATGCTCTTTTTACTATTAGCTGGATGCCATGCCAAGCAGCAGGGCATTTCTGACATTATTATTGGAGTTTGTGAAACCGACTTTAGTGGTTATCCAGATTGTCGTGATATCTTTATTAAATCAATGAATGTATCGATGAATTTAGCCATGGATTATGCGTTTAATCTTATTACACCACTGATGTATTTGACCAAAGCACAAACATGGGAAATAGCCGATAAACTGGGCTATCTTGATTATGTCCAACAACATACCCACACCTGTTATTACGGGGTTGAAGGGGGATGTGGCAAGTGTCCTAGCTGTTTGCTGCGCGATAAGGGCTTGCAAGAATATATGGCTAGGGCTAGATAGATTTATTAATAACTGGGTTCTCTCACCCCATTAAAAAGGAAAAAAGATGTACTTAAAGAATCATTTCGAATCGATAGAAAAAAACTTTACCCGTGGGCAACAGCAAAAAGCGCTTTACTGGTTGGCTTTTTTCCATATTTTAGTTATTGCTTCAAGCAATTATTTAGTCCAAATCCCATTTGATATTTTTGGTTTTCACACCACATGGGGGGCTTTCACTTTTCCGTTTATCTTTTTAACCACCGATTTGACCATTCGAATTTATGGTGCAAGTTTGGCAAGAAAGATCATTTTTGTGGTGATGATCCCCGCATTGCTATTTTCATACCTTATTTCGGTATTATTTTTTGAGACACATTGGGTTGGCTTGTCGGCATTGACTGAATTTAATAGCTTTGTATTTCGAATAGCGCTAGCGAGTTTTGCCGCTTATCTGGTTGGGCAATTGATGGATATCACTGTTTTTAACTATTTAAGAAAAAATAAATCATGGTGGGTTGCACCAACAGCATCAGCAATCTTTGGTAATGGTATTGATACTATTGTCTTTTTTGCTATCGCATTTTATCAAAGTAGCGATGAATTTATGGCAAATCATTGGACCGAAATTTCGTTAATGGACTATAGCTTTAAAATTCTGATTTGTGGATTATTCTTTTTGCCTCTTTATGGAGTGATTTTAAATTTTATTCTAAAAAAATTAGTTTCAGCGCCCAAAACAATTAATCATTAAAATCTAAATTTTAGTTACTTACCTAAATAAACATAAACTCATTTATTATTTTTAGATGAGTTTTATGTTTAATACTGAAAAAACACACCAATATCTCACAACATCCAAAGGTTAATATAGCCTTTTATCCGGCGTCGGGCAGCCGAAGGCTTCATTCTGCATCCTGCGCTAGGTTTTTAGGAAATTTTGCCAAAAATTGGCGCTTTAGTATTTAGTTAGCTATAATTTTGATGATTTTTTAGCAAAATACAGCTCATTAAAAAAACGAACAACTATAAAAATAAAACACAAATTAACAGGAGGTCGGATATTGTGTGCTATCATTATAACAGGCATTGGCAGTGCTATACCTTAAATCTATTTAAGTTTCAGCGTAATCAAAAACAAACTCCATTTTGCTTTTTATCATCAAATCTAGCGAAATCACCAAAATTGCCGTCGATTTCCAACTTGTTATCCAAATCAGCCATAGTTTTTGCACCATTGTTGTTATTGCCATATTCAGTGAGTTCACAGGCGTTGTTGTCTCGGACTTCACAGGTTATTAATGGCTCTGCGCCGTATTTGACGCTTGATGGTGGCGTCACTAAATTAACTACAACTGATGATTTATTAAGTATTAAGTTATCGGACGGTCAAGTTCTCACTCCACAAAATAATAACTCAGTGATGACGCCAATTCATTTACCTAATGCAGGTGATACTCTTGCTAATATTGAAATGATAGTCCCACCATCAACCAACTCTGTGAGTATAAGTAGCTTGGTAACTCAAGGTAATTGGGGAGATGATGATGGAGATAGACTGGGAGCTAATGGTGTTACTGCAACGGGGAGTATATCAGTATCGTTTACGGATAAAAACGGTAAAGCCATTAGTCGTAATGATACATTAAATATTTGTAAGGCACCTTATAAAGTAACATTAAGTAGTACAGATGGTAGTTTAGCTACAGAGTATGGTGTACCAAATAGAAGTACTTTTAGTGGAAGTACGGTATCATATCATATCAATCCGAATTCACAACAGCCTAAAGTTTGTTATGCAAGGCCACGTTTGGTATTTGGTGGCACTAATTCCTATGGCGATAACCCCCGCTTTGCTGGTCCATCTAACATATGGGATCCTGCTAATGGTTTTTTAACGCAGTCAATTAATCCATCGTCTTATAGTCTCAATTTCCCCACTACGGGTGCTGATGGATTGTATTTTGATTTAGATGTTGGTGGAGCCGATGCAAGTCAACTAACTTGGTCTACGGTCACCAATGGTACTGATATAACAGCAACGGTGAGTTGGGTAAGACCTCGTTCAGACTCATTCACCATCCCATGCCGATGGTGCTCGGGTTACACTACATACGATGATTGGATTACTGATAAATCCCAAAATGTAACGCGGGTAACGTTACATGGTCCTAGGGCGGATAGTGCTAAAATACAATCAAGTAATCCTAGTCAACTTATAGTTCCATCTTTGCCACAGGTATTTGAGTTGGAGGGGAGGGATAGTAATGGTAATGTGGTCGTTAAATATGGATTTGAGTTGAAGCAGTGGTTTGTCCATCGGGGAGAGAAATATACTACTGTTCCTGAGCAAACAACTTGGTGTAGTAGTTTAGGGTATCGTTTTTCGCAAATAAGGGATTTAAGCAATGCGAAATGTGGTATACATAATTCTTATTTTCCATGTGTAGGAGGTATAGATGGCTCCACACCGTCGTCAGGCACTCTATATTACCAGCGTCGAATAGGCGCTGGGTTTTTAAGTGAGTGGAGCGATGTATCCTATTACGGTGATGCTGCTGGTTTTGGTCGTGGTGACATCTGGACCAGTGATGCAATATCAAATACAGTCCACTTATATATTCGCAGAGAAGGTTATGTGAATCAGTACAATATTTCCGGAGGAGGCTATGCTTTTTGCACCGTACCTTAGTGTTTAGTTCTTAATCCTTGGACTGTGGGGTGTTTATGTGTAAATAGAGATCAATCAACCAAAGAACCAAGCCCCCCAATGTTAAGCCTCAAGCCAGTTAGTTGGAGTGGCACTGTTGTGATTAACTACCACAACAGTGCTATCGATTCCTAATAACTAAACCCATTTCCCAAAAAATGCTAACAAAAGCTCAACCTTGTTCTTAACAAAACTTTACAAACATTTAACAAAAAAACTAGCGCATTATTAATCAACCGGTTATAATTCAATCTCTTTCAAAACAAGAGAGAGCTCACCAGTTAAGCAGTCAGTTTTAAAAAATTTAAATAAAACAAAAAATTACTTGACAGGATAATCGAAATGCGCTACCATGCATGGCATCTGGCATCTGGCATCTGGCATGCCAAACCTACGCCCTAAATCTTTTTCAATTTCACTGTAGCCTAAATCAGACTCAGTTCTTATTTTTATCACCTAAATTATCAAAATCATTGCACTTAGCGAAGTCGCCGTGTTTATCGGCAGAGTTATCGCCAAGGCCGAGACACTTATCTTTTCTATCTAAATTACCAGACTTACTTAAATTATTTAGATTACCTAAATTGCCGTTGTTCTTTGCGTTGCTGCTCTTATTGTCGTATTCGCAGTGTTCTATGGCATTGACGGCAAATACATCAAAGGAAATAGAGGGTACTGCGCCGTATTTAACGTTCGACGGTGGTCGAACAAGGAGCACATCAACGGATAGTTTGTTGTCTATAAGGTTGCAGGATGGTCAAGTCATCACGCCGTCTACTAATACATCAAGTGTATCAAATCCAATAAGATTGCCTTATGCAGGGAATACTCTGGATGATATAGATATGATAGTCCCATCATCAACTAGTTCAGTGAATTTAAGTGATTTAATCACTAGGTATAATTATTGGGGGGATGATGATGGGGATGGACAGGGTACAAGTGGTATTACTGCTACAGGGAGTATATCGGTATCGTTTACGGATAAGGATGGGAATACGGTTAATCGTAGTGATGCATTGGATATATGTAATGCTCCTTATAGGGTAAGGTTAGTAAGTACAGGGGGAAGTTTAACTACCCTGTATGGGGTGCCAAGGAGTAGTAATTTCGGTGGAGCTACGGTGGATTATTATATCAATCCGTATAACACTGTTGCTCGTGTTTGTTACGCAAGGCCGAATTTGTTAATGGGTGGTACTACTGACATCGTTTCTAATGATAATCCTCGCTACGCAGGTCCAGCTAACATATGGAGTCCCGTTAAGGGTTTTTTAGTTCAGTCAACAAGTCCATCATCTTACAACCGAAACTTTTCGACAACGGGGGCTGATGGGTTGTATTTTGATTTAGACATAGGTGGAGTAGGTGGAAGTCAGTTGACGTGGTGTGTTGTCACGAATGGTAGTATAAGAGCAACGGTAAGTTGGACAAAGCCGCGTTCTGGTGCATTCACAGACCCACATGGAAATATTCTACAAGCCGATGAATGGATTAGAGATAAATCCAGTTATGTAACACGGGTAACGTTAAGCGGTCCTAGGGCGGATAGCTCTCAGTTACAGTCAGCTACTCCTAATCCATTGATTGTGCCATCTTTGCCACAGACGTTTGAGTTAGTCGGTAGAGATAGTCGAGGTAATGAGGTGAGGTATGGATTTGTGTTAAAGCAGTGGTTCGTCCATCGTGGTGTTAGTGTGCGTAATCAGTCTAACCAATCCTCTTGGTGTAGAAGTTTGGGGTATCGTTTGTCAGAGGTTAGGGATTTAACTAATGCGACTTGTTCTGGTTTTAATTCAGGTTCATATTGTCAAGGCGTAGTAGGTGCCACGCCGTCGTCTAGTAATAATATTTACCAACGTCACATAGGTGCTGGTTTTTTCACGGAGTGGGGCAGCATGGGTATCTACGCTGATGCTGACTTCGTCCCCGGCAGCTACTGGACGGGCGATGCCTCAGGTGGTAATGGCTTCAATGTCTACTCGGACAGCGGCGCCGTTAACGGGCTCAGGGCTAGCTTCAGCTACTATGCTGTTTGCACCGCACCTTAGTTTTTATTTCTTAGCCCTTAATCCTTGGGCAGCGGGGGCGGTTATGGTGTAAATAGAGGATAATCTAACAAAGAATAAAGCCCCGTGTAAGTTGGGAGCATTTTTCCTTAGGGTTGCGCTGTTGCGGTTTAAATTTGTGGTCTATTTATAGTACAGCAAGGTTTCGGACGTTTTGACCTTGGGTGAACAAAATAGCTGCAGTGACCACGTCCGAGCTAAGGGAATTAGAGCGAATTCCCTTAGCAATCCCGCGCTTTGGCTACAGAATGTGGCCTACGGCTGCCCGACGCCGGTGCGTACCGGCTATGATTACTCGTATCATCCTGATACTCGCCTCTTCGAGGCCATCTTCGCTTTGCTCAGATGTTCAAATTTGTTCCAGACAAATTTGTCGTTCCAGACGGAGAATAGCCTCGCTCTGTTGTCGACACATTCTGACGCCGGAATAAGACAAATAACATAATCTTAAGTGTTTTTTGGTGAATTGTTTTTTGTTAAAAAGCAATGTAATTACATCCAAAAAGTGGTCAGGAAAGGTATTGATTTTATTGAAGTTTTTGTTTTTTTGTGTTTTTAAAGAAAATCAACCGCTTATGTAACCTAAGCAAAACGCCGACATACAACAAATCAACAAAACCACAAACATCTATCCCCCCACACTTAATGCATGTTTAAGTATATTTCTTAAATTATTCAATATATGATATAGCAAAATAACCAATATAAAACAGAACAATGAGTAACGAAATCGAATTAAAGTTTGAAATCAATACCAGCGATATAGCTAGTTTTAAATCTTTTTTAGAACAATGGTTAGATTGTGACAAAGCCGAATTTTCGGCAATATCATCAACAAAACGAAGTTTTACAAAGCTAAATTTAACCAATACTTATTATGACACCAACGATCATTATTTACGTAATCATGGTTGTGGACTTCGCGTAAGGGGGAGTGATGATGGTTTAGTGAAACGTTTTGAAATCACATTAAAACGTGACAAAAAATCGATTGCGGGGTTGCATGAGCGTGCAGAATTTAATGTTGATTTACCTGATTCTGTCCCCGATTTAACCGTATTGCCTTGCCATGCATTACCAAATGGCTGTGATGTTGCTCTACTACAACGGGATTTACAACCTCTCTTTACCACCGATTTTGAACGACAAGCGTGGTTAATTTCGTTTGCCAATAGCGAAATTGAAGTTGCGTTAGATCAAGGGCAAATCAGCTCAAATAATCAGTCTATCCTCATTAAAGAAGTTGAACTGGAAATCAAACAAGGTAATAAACAAGATTTACTAAATTTTGCTATTGAGCTAACTCGATTTAATTTGCATCTATTTTCACAAAGTAAAGCTTCTAGAGGTTATCGATTACTGAACAATCTGGCACCTAAAAAATGCGTTTATGTGCTTTCAAGCCAATGTGATTTAGCTGAGTTGCTCGAGTTTTGGCAACAAAACGAAGAATATGCGTTAGAAGTGGATGATTTAGCATACTACCTGCAAACATTAAATCAGGTAAATGATGAGTTAACCAATAAACCACTATCTCACGAACCGGAATTTGCCCAATGGCAAACGGCATTATTATCTATTAGTTCAATAAAAGCGTTTGCTTTTAGTGAGATAAATACCAAATTAAAATTGATGCTGATAGCCAGTATGCATTATTTGTAAGGAATAACTATATCAGTAGCAAAAGTCATTTATAATATAACCTTGTTTTGCTGATGCTATTTAGAGTACTAATTTCTAAGAGAGCTTGCCTATGTCAGAATTTAACTCGTCGTTTTCTTCTTTGTTTGAACAACAAAAGCAAAAAGTCACCACTCAACTTCAACAATGCAATCTAGCTCAAGTGCAAGCTCACCTTGATATTTTGGTGCAGAGTGATTTTTTGGTTGATGCTTTTAACCGATTCCCTAACTGGTTTGCTGACATAGTACAAAATCCACCGCAAGCAGATGAAAGGCCATTTTATCAATCTTGGTTAGATGCGCAATTGGCAGATGTGACCGATGAAGCTATTTTTATGAAAAAACTGCGGTTATTTCGACATTTTATGCTGGTGCGCCTTGCGTGGTCACAATTGGCTAGAATAAGCAATGATGAGCAGATTTTATTGCAACTGACCGAATTGGCCGAAGTGATCATTGTCACTGCGCGTAATTGGTTGTATCAACTTAGTTGCAAAGAGTGGGGAACCCCTTGCAATGCTCAAGGCCAAGCACAACCTTTACTGATTTTAGGTATGGGGAAATTAGGTGGCGGGGAGCTGAACTTTTCGTCCGATATTGACTTGATTTTTACTTATCCCGAGCATGGGCAAACCCAAGGCGGTCGGCGGGAGCTTGATAATGCTGTCTTTTTTACTCGATTAGGTCAACGCTTAATTAAATCGCTTGATCAGATCACTGAAGATGGCTTTGTCTATCGTGTTGATATGCGCTTGCGTCCGCTTGGCGATGGTGGGCCTTTGGTGCTTAGCTTTTCTGCCATGGAGGATTATTATCAAGAGCAAGGTCGAGATTGGGAGCGTTATGCCATGGTTAAAGCTAAAGTGCTTGGCGATCAGAGCGCCCCTTATGTATGCGAACTGTATCAAATGCTGAAGCCTTTTGTTTATCGCCGCTATATTGATTTTAGTGTTTTACAATCATTGCGTAATATGAAAAGCATGATTGAACGTGAAGTACGTCGCCGTGGTTTAAAAAATAATATCAAGCTTGGCGCTGGTGGCATTCGTGAAATAGAGTTTATTGTACAGGTGTTTCAACTTATTCGCGGTGGGCGAGTGGTTAGGTTACAAACTCGTTCGCTATTAAATGCGCTTCATGTGATTGAACAAGAAGGACTACTTGAATCGAACGAAGTATCATTGTTACGAGAAAATTATCTATTTTTGCGCCGTTGTGAAAATCTTCTACAAGCCATTGCCGATGAACAGACTCAAACATTACCAGACGATGCACTTGATCAAATTCGCTTAGCCACCAGTATGGGTTTTGACAATTGGCATGATTTTGAAAAAGATTTATCTGGACGAATGGAATATAATCGCCAAATTTTTAATGAACTTATTGGCGAAAACGAATCAGAATCTACCTCAACCACAAAGCCTTATAACGATCAATTTGACGATCTTTGGGTGCCTGATCTTCAAATAAGCGATGTTAGTGTAATATTACCTACCTATTCAGAAACAGAAGTTACGCAGATCTACCAAATGTTAGTGCAATTTCGTGATGATATAGGTAAACGTACCATTGGCGTACGGGGGCGTGAAATCCTCGATCAGTTAATGCCACGCTTGTTAGAATCTGTCTGTAGCGAAAAGCAAGCAACAATGGTGCTAGCAAGGATTTTGCCATTGCTAGTGAATATTGTAAGTCGTACCACTTATTTAGAGCTGTTACTTGAATATTCAACCGCTTTAAAGCAATTAATTCGTCTATGTAGCGCATCGCCAATGATTAGCGATCAACTTGCTCATTATCCTATATTGTTAGATGAGCTTATTGATATCAATTCGCTGTACCAAACCGTTGCACCTAATGAGTATAAAAGTCAGCTTTATCAGTATTTATTACGCATTCAGTTGGATGATGAGGAGCAACAGCTTGAAGCATTACGCCAATTTAAGCAGATGCAATTACTGCATATCGCCGCCGCTGATGTTGAGCATGTGTTAACCACGATGAAAGTTAGCGATCATCTAACTTATGTGGCTGAATCCTTATTAGATTTTGTGGTACAAATGGCTTGGAATCAAATGGTTGCTCGTTATGGAAGACCGGAATATTTAGCCGATAATGATAAAGGACTAGTTGTGGTTGCCTATGGTAAATTAGGTGGCTGGGAATTGGGTTATGGTTCGGACCTTGATTTAGTCTTTTTACATAATTGCCCAGCTAATAGTGTGACCAATGGTGATAAGCAGATCGACAGTCGTCAATTTTATTTACGCCTTGTGCAACGTATCATCCATCTATTTAATGTGCGTACTAGCTTTGGTATTTTATATGAAGTTGATGTTAGACTTCGTCCTCAAGGCGATGCAGGGCTTCTTGCTTGTAGTTTAGATTCGTTTGAAGATTACCAAATGAATGAAGCTTGGACATGGGAACATCAAGCCTTGGTGCGTGCTCGAGCTGTATATGGTGAAGGTGAATTAATCAAACGCTTTAACCAAATTCGGCATAATGTACTTTGTAAAAAGCGTGATGAAGTTGTATTAAAAAAAGAAGTGCGTGAAATGCGTGAAAAAATGAGAGTACATCTAGGTAGCACTCAAAACAATTTATTTAACTTAAAAATTGATGAGGGTGGTATTGGTGATATTGAGTTTTTATCGCAATATCTAGTGCTTAATTATGCCTATCAATATCCCAAAATGACAACATGGAGCGACAATGTCCGCATTTTAGAACTCGCGGCAAATTACCAAATTATGGATAACGAAGAAGCCCAGCAGTTAACTAAAGCTTATATTGATATGCGTAACGAAATCCATCAATTAGCACTGCAAGTTTTACCAAGCACGATTGAGAACTCGTGTTTTAAGCAAGAAAGACATATTGTTAATCAGAGCTGGCAAAAGTGGTTAACCTGATATTTGTGTTAGCAGCTTAATTTGGTAAAAAAATTTGTTTAATTTTGGAGTTTAAAACTAAATGACAACGATCAAAGATATAGCTAAACAAGCAGGGGTATCTCATGGTACGGTTTCAAATGTACTTAATGGTCGTGGAAATGTTAGTGTTAAAAAAATTAAATTAGTGGAAGATGCTGCTCAAAAGCTAGGGTATCAGCTTAACTTACAAGCAAAAATACTAAAAGAAGGTGCGGCAAAGACGATTTCGGTTGTTTTGCCTAATATCTCATCTCAACAATATGCTAATCTTTATGATGGATTATTTCATGATTTAAATCAACTTGGTTATGAATTAACGTTATACCTAACTTATGATTCCAGAGAGCTAGAACAAAAACTTATTGAACAGATAGCTGTTAAGCGCGATTATGCAGTGATAGCCGTTAGTACTTTAGACAATGCCAATAGTTATTATCAAAAAATAAAAATAGCTAAAGAAAAAATTATTTTTGTTTATCGCCAACCTGAATCGGCTGTGCAATTTATTACGTTGGATTATGAGAAGGCTGGCGCTGATATTGCTAGTCAGATAATGAAACATGATTATAAACGTATTGGTTTACTGAGTAATTCTGATCATCATACTCATGCACAATCTTTTAAAAAAGGTCTGCAAAAAGCTTTTAATGCACAACATTATCCTATTGAATTAAAAAGTATTGAATCAATTCCGTCAAATACGACTTATAATTTGTCTTTCAGTTTTTTTACAAAAGAATCTGAACCTTTTGATGCGCTTATTACCATGGATATTGAGCGTGCGCGTTATTTACGGAATGCTAGTTATTTTGGTAGCTTGCAACTTTGTCCGCCTATTTATACGCTTACTGATGATAGTTTTTTTTATGAAAACAATTTTTATCAATATCATATGAATTATGGTATGTTAAGCCAGCAAATCATTAGCTTAATCAAAGGAGAGCCAGTTTCTAAATTAGATAATAAAGGCTTTTTCTTATTGTCTGATCAGGTTGCTAATACCAAATTTAATAGCAATGAGCAAATCAATGTATTAATTATACCTAGTCCATCAACCGAGGCTGTAAAAAAGTTACTTCCACATTTTGAAAAAATGAGCGGAATAAAAGTTAATTTAATTATCGAACCGTTTGATAAAATTTATCATATTCTCAATAAGCTTGAGCAATATAAACAAATTGATATTATTCGTATTGATATGGCAGGATTGCCTTGGTTTGCCCCAAAGGTATTTAAACCATTATTTGATTTAAATCTTAACTTAACTAATTTATTCAGTCGCTATTTACCTGACATTGTTAAACGATATAGTTATGTGAATAATACGGCTTATGCACTGCCTTTTGATCCCAGCGTGCAGATGTTATTTTATCGTAAAGATCTGTTTGAAGATCCCTTAATTAAACGAACCTATTTTGAAAAATATCGTCAACATTTAGATGTACCTGTTGATTTTAAACAATTTAATCAAATTGCTGGCTTTTTTAATCAAGCACAAAATCCTGAATCACCAATAGAATTTGGTAGTTGCATAACCTTAGGTAATGACGAAATTATTGCATCTGAATTTCTAGTACGTTATTACGCTCAGGGAGGTGGGCTATTTAGCAATCAACAATTAGGTTTGGATTGTTCAATAGCTGTTAAAACATTGACACAATTACAGTCTTTTATGCAGATTGCAAACAAAGTAGATACGGCATGGTGGCAAGAGTCAGTTAATCAATTTGAGCAAGGTCGGTTGGCTATGATAATGGTCTATGTTAATTTATTCAGTTATATCAATCATCGAAATATTTTGCCATTAGTGGGGTATGCTCAAGTGCCTGGTAATAGTCCACTATTTGGTGGTGGCTCATTAGGTATTTCAAAATATAGTAAAAAAACAGTTTCGGCGACACTATTTTTTGATTGGATTTATTCTAAAGAAATCAGTGAGCAAATTGCATTATTAGGCGGTACAACCGCACAAAATAGTATTCTTCAAAACCAACGCATTATAAAAAGTTATCCTTGGTTGAAATTAGCACAATTACAGTATGCCAATGGAAAACGAGAAAACTATATAGGTAATCAAGCTATTAATTTAAGACATATTGAACATATTATTGGTCATTATTTATCAAAGTGGATTAAAGGACAATATAGTTCCGAGCAGGTTGTTTTAAAAATTAACTCTCATATAAAAAAAGAATACTGCTAATAAGGTTAATATATTAGCAGTATGGCATTTGTTATATCAATATTTACTTTATTTATTGTGTTTTAATTATGAAGTGGTTTTAGATGTTGTAATAATATCTTTATCTCTAAAGAAAAACCAAAAACCAACAGCAACGACAGCGGCTACAGCAGCTGGGTAGATCCAAAACTCTTGCCATTGTGGACCTGCATTTGGTAAGGTTTTTGCCGTAACTACTCGGTTATTGATAAATCCGCATACTGATGCCGCCATAAATAGACCAAACCCATTGGATATAATAAGACGTAAACCTTGAGCTTGAGCTTTAATTTCAGGGCCTGCTTTTTTATCGACATAAATATCTCCAGCGGTAAAGAAGAAGTCCCAACAAGCTCCTTGTAACAATAATGCAACAATAACATAAAAGAGTGTACCACTATCAGTAGTCGCAGCGAAAGATAACATTAAACTACGAATGACCCAGCAAATGGCACCGAACAAAATAATCTTTTTAAAGCCAAAGCGTCCCAATAAGAATGATAAAAGGAACATAAATAAAACTTCGGTGGCGATAGCAATTTGCATCATTGATGCTGGTTCAAGACCAAGTACTGGTAAATATACCGGCAAGTAAGCACTATAAGCAGTTTTTGTTATCATCAGTATAAAGGTTGATAACATAAAGATGGTGAAATATTTATCTTTAAATAATGATAATGCATCTAAACACAGCGCATCGCGGATTGAAAATTTCTTATTTTTGCTTGTTGGTGGCGTGTTTGGTAGGGTAAAGCAGTAAACACCATATACGATCGAAGCCCCAGCTGCAAGTAAAAATGAGTTAATTGATGTTGAAAAACCAGTATAGCCAAGAATAAAACCGACAACCATAAAACCAATGGTGCCAAACACACGAATGATCGGGAACCAACGTACACCATCAATATGCCTAAAACTGACACTATTGGCTAACGCCGTAGTTGGATAAAAGAGTAATCCAACAATAAAGATCATAATTAAAAAGCCAACAGTATTGCTACTTTCAACAAAATTAGGAATTAAAAATAGTACACCTGCATTAATAATGTGTAGTATCCCCATCATCTTTTGTGAGGCAATAAATCGATCTGCAATCATACCAATAAATAGTGGTGAAATAATGGTTGCAATTCCTAATACAGAATAAGTTGAACCAACGATCTCTTTTAACTCATAAGCGGAAAGTACCGCACCAATAACCATATTCCATGCACCTTGCACAAAATATTGTAAAAACATCATTATTAGTAAACGAGGTATTTTGAACATAGTAAGTTCCCTATTAAATTATTTTTATTAAGCCGTCGTAAGCAACTTCAATATTGTAAGGTTTAAAAATCTCAACTAATTCATCGTGCATAAAGCCACTGCTGTGAGAGTGATGAGAAGTGATGAGTTGCGTACTACTATGAAAATTTCCTTCATCAAGCATTCGTTTTTGTGCCGATATTACTGATTCAATACTCATATGATTATTAGTACGATGATTTTGTTTATATCCATAAGTACATTCAAAAATCGCTAAATCGATTTTTTTACCACTGTTTTTTAACCATTGCCAAGTTAGTTCAGGGAAATATCCCGAATCATGACCGTGAAGTATGGTTTTGCCGTCTTTTTCAATTAAATAGATATAGCAAAATTCCCATTTAGCATGATTAGCAAGTAGTGGTGTAACTGTATATCCGGCCGATGTTATAACCGATTGATATGGTACTAATAAGTTGAACACAAAACGTTCGTGGCTATATCCTGGTAATACATCTAAGCAACCATTGATTGCAATATCATTACCGTACACATAAAGTGGATGGGTGATATTAAATCCATAGTCCACCATACGGCTAAACAAATCCCCTACATTGAAGTGATCAGGGTGAGTATGAGTGAACAGCAGATCTTTTATTTTGGTGACATCGATATTTTCACGCATCACTTGATAGCTAAATTCTGGAGCAAAATCAATTTGCATTATGTCATCAATGACAACAGAACTACGCGTGCGTATGTTTTTTCCTTTTATAATGCGCGATTTTTCGCATATTTGGCATTTACAAAAAGGATTGGGAATACCTTCGGATGCAGCCGTTCCCAAAAATTGTAGTTTCACATTGTTCTCCTATAAGTTTAGTTTGCCACTATCGAGTTTTGTTTTTATCTATTTATTAAAATTGGAACGTTTCAATTTTATTTTACGATACATAATTCTACAATAAAAAAACGTGGTTTTTTACTAATGCGTGAGCAAGATCATAAATTTTAGGGGGGATATTATCGGTGAATTAAAAAAATTCACCGATAACTTTTGAGACTGGGTTAATTTTGAAAGTTATTTAGCGGAACAATAAACTTTATTGATTGGATTAGCTATTTTGCTTCCTTCCATAAAATCATATCTTGTTCTTCAAGCTCTGAAGCATCAAAGCCAACGGTTGGCACCATATCTTCGCGGTCAAAAGCGATATCGCCACCATTAACAGCAAGATCACCTTTTTTAATTCCTTTAAAATCAAACAAATTGGTATCACACAGATGGGATAGGGTGATATTTTGTGTTGCTCGGAACATGGTTTCAATGCGTCCAGGGAACTTTTTATCCCATTCATTGAGCATTTCTTTAATTACCTGCCTTTGTAAGTTGGGTTGTGAGCCACAAAGATTACAAGGAATAATCGGAAATTGTTTAATTTCAGCGTATTTGGCGATGTCTTTTTCTTTGCAATAAGCCAGTGGTCGGATAATGATATGTTCGCCTGAATCATTCATTAGCTTCGGTGGCATTGCTTTGAGTTTACCGCCATAGAACATATTTAAAAACAGTGTTTCTAAAATGTCATCACGATGATGGCCAAGGGCTATTTTTGTTGCGCCAAGTTCGGTAGCTGTGCGGTATAATATTCCTCGGCGCAGCCGTGAACAAAGCGAGCAAGTTGTTTTACCTTCTGGGATCTTTTCTTTGACAATACCATAGGTATTTTCTTGCACGATTTTGTATTCAATACCTAGGGATTGTAAATATTGAGGCAAAACGTGTTCGGGGAAACCTGGCTGCTTTTGATCTAAATTAACGGCAATTAGTTCAAAGTTTATGGGGGCGCTGATTTTCAAGTTAATCAGGATATCAAGCAAAGTATAACTATCTTTACCGCCTGATAAGCAGACCATAATACGATCACCTGCTTCTATCATATTAAAGTCAGCAATTGCCTCGCCAGTCAAGCGACGCAATCGTTTGTGTAGTTTATTTTGATTATATATATTCATTACAGTTTTGTTGGTTACTCGGCACGGCTCATATAACGGCGTTCAGCAATATGGATTTTAACTTTTTCGTGGTTATCAATATATTCAGGAACTTGGATAACAAGTCCGGTTGATAACGTAGCTGGTTTAGTTCGTGCACTAGCTGAAGCACCTTTAATACTTGGCGATGTTTCAACAATTTCGAGATCAACCGTTTGCGGTAATTCTAAAGCAAGCACTTCGCCATCTGCCATTAGGACTTGAATACCATTCATGCCACCTTCTGGAATAAACAGTAATTCATCTTCAATTTGCTCTTTTTTGAAGATATACGGGGTATAATCTTCATTATCCATAAACACATATTCATCACCATCAATATACGAAAAACTAACTGGACGGCGCGATAGTTCAATCGTTTCGAGGATATCATCACCTTTAAAACGCTCTTCAACTTTACCGCCATTTTTGACATCGGTAAAACGCATTTTATAAAGTGTACTTGCACCACGAGCACTTGGGCTTTGAACATCAATATCTTTAACCAATAATAATTTACCATTATAGGTGACAGCATCGCCACGTTTTATTTCATTTGCTTTAGCCATAATATTTATTCTTCACAATTAATAAAAGAGTTAAAAATTAGCTCGCTATTTTACCGCTAACTTGCTATTGTCACCATCAAAATTTATTCAAGCGCCTTAAATTAAAGAAAAACTATGGCAGATTTATTCAAATGCAGGCAAAACTGTGGTGCTTGTTGTATTGCGCCATCGATTTCATCAACTATTCCTGGTATGCCTAAAGGGAAGCCTGCTGGCGTTGCTTGCATTCATTTAGATAATAATTATCAATGTAAGTTATTTTTGCACCCATCAAGGCCTTCGGTTTGTGGTCGGTTAAAACCTTGTTTCGAAATGTGCGGTAATAATCGAACACAAGCGTTAAATTATTTAACTCAATTAGAACAGCTAACTAAAGGTTAAGTATTGCTTAAACTTAACAAAACAGTTAGATTATTAGAATTATTTATCTCGCATAGTATTTTTTTTGATAAACTCCCCGCACTTCATTATCCAATGATAGATATCAATAATTTTTAAGTTTGATTGGTCGTTATATATAGCTTTATAAGCACATTAATTAATTAATTGATTAATTTTACTATCAAACTTAATCTCTTTAGACAGAAGAAAATAATTATGAAAAACAAATTAAAACGAGATTTAAAAGCCCGCCATTTAACCATGATAGCTATTGGAGGCTCGATCGGAACTGGGCTCTTTGTCGCATCAGGTGCAACCGTTGCTCAGGCAGGTCCTGGGGGGGCATTGCTTTCGTATGCCATTATAGGTGTGATGGTGTATTTTTTAATGACCAGTCTTGGTGAGCTAGCAGCTTATTTACCTGTTTCAGGTACTTTTGCAACTTACGGTTCACGTTATGTCGATGAAGCGTTTGGTTTTGCCATTGGCTGGAACTATTGGTACAACTGGGCAATTACGGTTGCTGTAGACTTAGTTGCAGCTCAATTAGTTATCTCTTATTGGTTTGATGCAGGACCTTATAGTTGGTTATGGAGCTTATTATTTTTAAGCATCATCTTTTGCTTAAACTATATCTCAGTTAAAGGTTTTGGTGAAGCAGAATTTTGGTTTTCATTAATTAAAGTTGTTACTGTGATTATTTTTATTGTAGTTGGTTTATTAATGATTATTGGCATCTTTCGAGGCATCGAAGGGGCTGGTTGGCAAAATTGGACAATTGAAGAAGCGCCTTTTGCTGGCGGATTTTCAGCAATGATTGGTGTGGCGATGGTGGTTGGATTTTCATTCCAAGGCACGGAACTTATTGGGATTGCCGCTGGTGAATCAAAAGATCCAGAAAAAAACATACCTAAAGCTATGCGCCAAGTGTTTTGGCGAATACTACTGTTTTATATCCTTGCGATTTTTGTTATCAGCATGATTATTCCTTATACCGATCCTAACTTGTTGCGTAATAACGAAACCGACATTAGCGTAAGTCCGTTTACCCTAGTATTCCAGAATGCGGGATTATTATCTGCGGCGGCATTTATGAATGCAGTTATTTTAACATCGGTATTATCAGCCGGTAACTCAGGGCTTTATGCTTCAACGCGTATGCTTTATGCTCTTGCTAAAGAAGGTAAAGCGCCTAAAATCTTTGCAAAATTATCATCGTCAGGTGTGCCTCGTGCTGCGTTGTTAGCAACAACATTTGTGGCCATGCTTTGTTTCTTAACCTCGATGTATAAAGATCAGGCTGTTTATTTATGGTTACTTAATATGTCAGGTATGACAGGCTTTATTGCTTGGCTAGGTATTGCAATTAGCCATTATCGTTTTAGAAAGGGTTACTTTATTCAAGGTAATGATGTTGATCAATTACCATATAAATCAAGCTATTTCCCATTTGGCCCTATTTTCGCTTTTGTATTATGCTTAATTATTACGCTTGGTCAAAATTACGAAGCTTTCTTGCAAGATACCATTGATTGGAAGGGTGTGATCGCGACCTATATTGGTATCCCATTATTTTTAATGATTTACTTTGGCTACAAGATAGTTAAAAAGACAAAATGGGTTAAATATAAACAGATGGATTTTTCCAGAGAGGATTAATTCGCTAGTTTAGTTCCAATTCTTCACTTTTCCGTCGACAAATGTCGACGGATTTTTTTATTAAAAAAGAGAGAAATAAACTGTTATATAATTTTAAATAGTTTATTTTGATAACGATATTAGCGACTACGGAAGATGATACGTGCTTTAGACAGATCATAAGGTGTCATTTCAACAGTAACTTTATCGCCAGTTAAAATACGAATATAGTTTTTTCGCATCTTACCAGAAATATGTGCAGTAACGACATGACCATTTTCAAGTTCAACACGAAACATCGTGTTTGGAAGTGTATCAAGTATAGTACCTTGCATTTCAATGTTATCTTCTTTTGCCATTGGGGCCTCTTAATAATAAATACAAATTAAATATATTTAACTGACTAACTGTTTTGCTACGTTTAAGTGTTTAACGGCAAAACAATAACGTGCTATTACCATCTGATTGATGTTGTATTAGATGACTAAGCAAAGTTAAGTATAAACACAAAAAAAACTGAATTTAAAATATATAAACACAGCGGCGAAATAATGCCGAAAAAACTGCCAGATGTAAAGCCCTTTATATTATTTCTTTGCGTTATAAAGCCCTTGCTGATGAATATAATGCCATACTTTCGGTGGCAATAGATTTTCACAGCAGTTTTGATTGTTGATATTTTGCCTGATTTCAGTCGCTGAAATATCTTCAAGTGGGGTGTGCGCAAAAAAGATATATCCTTGCGGTAAATCATGTAAATCTTGAACTTTTTGGGTTTGATGTTCATCAATCCATTGTTGTAGTTCAATATTATCGGTATGCTCAGCATAACCTGGTCTACGGCAAATTAGCAAGTGGCAGTAATTAAGTAACGTTTTCCATTTATGCCAGGTTGGCAAACTCAATAATGAATCTTGCCCCATAATAAAAGCTAATCCTTCACTATCCCCATTTTCTTGTCGCCACGCTTGAAGCGTTTCAATGGTATAAGAAGGGCGGGTTGAAGCTTTAGGTAAAAGCTCTCTTAAATCTAATGCAAATAACGGTAAATTTTCAATAGCTAATTTTAACATCGCCAAACGTTGCTCGGTACTCGCTTCGGGCTGTGGTTTATGGGGCGGAATATGGTTGGGCAATAAACTAATTTGTTTTAACCCAACTTCGCTAGCTAACGAAATAGCAGGGCGAAGATGTCCATAATGAATTGGATCAAAAGTTCCCCCTAATAAGGCAGTTAACATTTATCTAATCCCATAAACTGTATCGATAAACTAAACATGTCATCCCATATTCGCGCTTGATTATCATGTTTTAAGCTGATTTCTATTTCGGTCAGCTTTGCTAGTAGATTAAACAGGCTTTTCAGATCGCAACGGTTTAGATAATTGGTATAAATGGTTCTTTTATTTTGCCAGACTTTATACTCATCAAAGACTTGTTTTAGTGATTTTTGTTGCAAGCCTTTTTTTAAATTAATCAACAATATCAGCTCGCGTTGGATAATCCGCAATAAAAATAATGGCTCAAACTCATTCATCTTCAATTGTTGTAAAATATGAATAGCCCGCTTAGTTTTATTGGCAATCATTGCATCAGTCCAATGAAATGGGGTAAATATAGCCGAATCGTTAATATTACTTTCAACTTCATCATAAGAAATATTTTGATCTGGGTATAACAGCTTTAATTGTGCGATAATTTGCGTTAATGCCAGCAAATTCCCCTCATAATAATAACAAAGCAGTTCTATTGCTTTGGGCTCAATGGTTATTTGTTGTTGCTGCAAATGATTTTTAATCCATTGAGGTAACTGCAAAGTATCAGGTGTAACACAGTTAACAACCACAAGCTTATCTGATAGTGCCTTATACCAAGCAGCATTTTCTTGTGCTTTTGTGATTTTATTAAGGGTAATTACCAGTGCAATATCGGGCGTTAAAACTTCGCTTAACGTATTGAGTTTGGCGGTGATCCCTGCATTCAATGCACCCTCACCAAAATCAAGAAAAATCAAGGTCTGGCTAGAAAACAGATTCATCGCCTGACAGCTATCTAAAATAGCTGTCCAGTCGGTCTGATTATCAATCACAAACGTCAGTTGTTCATCAAAGCCAGCATGAGTAAAGGCCTTTCGTAATTCGGTTTGAACATAATGTTGTAAATAAGGATCACTACCTAAAATCAAATAATAGGGTGATCCCAATTTATGGCTAATTTGATCGGCATTAATTTTAATCATGACAACTTTAATTTACCGCATCAATCGATTTTAATTTACGGATGACTTGCTTAGCGGCTTGTTTAAACATCTCATCTTCGATTAAATCTTGCTCGACTGTTTTTGCTAATGCTTGCGATGGGTTATCAAAAAACGTCCTAAATATACGAACATTGATTGGATATATTTGTTGACCTTCAATAACTACTTGTGCTTCAACGGTTAATACCAATTGATATTCGGCAGCTTTACCATCTTGATAAATCGAAATGGTATTGCGGCTTAGATTTTCACTTACCATCCTAAGTGATGGCACTTGAGCTGTTGCATTATTTGTTAACGTCACTTTGTTATCGTGTAATAACTCTTTAATATTACGAGACAATCGCCCATAAGGGTCATAGCTAGTATAAGAAATTGTCTTAAAGCGCGTCGGGACTTCTGTTTCATGCTGTAAGTGAAATCCACATCCTGTTAAGGATATCGCTAATAACATAAATAATGCTACATACTTTTTCATATCTATAATCGCCTAAATTTAGTTATCAAACAATCTTAACTCACAACAAGATTTAATAATTTACCCGGAACGTAAATCACTTTACGGATAGTAACATCGCTCAAGTATTTTTGAATATTGGGTTCTTGTTTCGCTTGTGATACAACAAAATCTTGATCAGCATCAGCTGGCACCGTAAATTTACCACGGACTTTACCATTGATTTGCACAACAATAAGTTTTTCATCTTCAATCATTGCTGATTGGTCAGCAACAGGCCAAGTTGTGTTATCAATAGATTCGCTATGACCTAAAGCTTGCCACATAACAAAACAAGCGTGTGGCATCATAGGGTAAAGTAAACGAACAATCGCATTTAATGCTTCACTCATGAGTGCACGATCTTGCTCGGTTTCTTGTGGTGCTTTTTGTAAGCGGTTCATAAACTCCATGACAGCGGCAATAGCGGTATTAAACGTTTGGCGGCGTCCAATATCATCACTCACTTTAGCAATGGTTTTATGTAGCTCACGGCGTAATGATTTTTGCTCACTATCCAAAGAGGCAACATTAAGTTTAGCGGTTTGACCTTTTTGTGCATGTTCATACACTAAACGCCACACACGTTTAATAAATCGGTTGGCACCTTCAACGCCAGATTCTTGCCATTCCAAAGTCATATCTGCTGGCGAAGCAAACATCATAAACAATCGAACCGTATCAGCACCGTATTTTTCAACCATTTCTTGAGGGTCGATTCCATTGTTTTTGGATTTTGACATCTTCGTCATACCCGCATGGACTAGCTCATTGCCATGTTTATCAACGGCTTTAGCAATGCGACCTTTTTCATCACGTTCAATAGTGACGTCGGTTGGTGAAACCCAAATACGTTCATTGGTTGGGCTGGTATAATAAAATGCATCGGCGAGTACCATGCCTTGGCATAGTAAGCGTTTTGCTGGCTCATCGGACGATACTAAACCAAAATCACGCATTAATTTATGGAAAAATCTAAAATAAAGCAAATGCATAATCGCATGCTCAATACCACCGACATACTGATCAACAGGTAACCAATAATTAGCCGCTTTTTCGTCTAACATACCTTCGTCAAATTGTGGACAAGTATAACGGGCATAATACCAAGATGACTCCATAAAGGTATCAAACGTATCGGTTTCACGTAGAGCAGGCTGACCGTTCACCGTTGTTTTTGCCCAGTTAGGATCGGCTTTAATTGGACTAGTGATACCGTTCATTTCGACGTCTTCTGGCAAAATAACCGGTAACTGATCTTCTGGTGTTGGAATCGTTGTACCGTCTTCAAGCGTCACCATTGGGATAGGCGCCCCCCAATAACGTTGGCGGGAAACTCCCCAATCACGCAAACGGTAATTAACTTTACGTTGACCAATACCTAGCGCAATTAATTTATCGGCAACTGCATTAAACGCTTGATCAAAATCCAGACCATCAAACTCGCCAGAATTAAATAATTTGCCATGTTCAGTATATGCTTTTTCAGATAAGTCGGGCGCATTGCCGTCTTGAGTTAAAATAACAGGATTAATTGGTAAATTGTATTTTGAGGCAAACTCATAATCGCGCTCATCGTGACCCGGCACAGCCATGACCGCACCTGTACCATATTCAATTAGCACAAAGTTAGCAATCCAAACAGGGACTTTTTTGCCTGTTAATGGATGGATAGCATAAAAGCCAGTTGCAATGCCTTTCTTTTCCATTGTTGCCATATCGGCTTCGGCGGTTTTGGTGTTTTTACATTCAGCAACAAACTCAGCAATTTTTGCATCATTTTTTGCAGCTAATTGTGCAAGAGGATGTTCTGCTGCAACTGACACAAAGCTAACCCCCATTAAAGTATCAGGGCGCGTTGTATAAACACGTAATTTATCGGCATAATTTTCAACAGCAAAATCAAATTCAACCCCTTCAGAGCGACCAATCCAGTTACGTTGCATGGTTTTAACTTGTTCTGGCCAGCTCTCTAAGGTATCTAAATCATTAAGTAGCTCTTCGGCATATTCGGTGATTTTAATAAACCACTGTGGGATCTCTTTGCGTTCAACGGGGGTGCTACAACGCCAACAACAGCCTTCAACCACTTGCTCATTAGCAAGTACGGTTTGGTCATTTGGACACCAGTTAACCGCAGATGTTTTTTTATAAACTAGACCTTTTTCGTATAACTTGGTAAAAAACCATTGTTCCCATTTGTAATATTCTGGGCGGCAAGTTGTCACTTCGCGATCCCAATCATAACCGAAGCCTAAAAGCTGTAATTGTTTTTTCATATAGGCAATATTTTCGTAGGTCCATTTTGCCGGTGCAGTATTATTTTTAACAGCAGCCCCTTCAGCAGGTAAACCAAATGCATCCCAACCAATTGGTTGTAGTACATTTTTACCGTTTAAGCGTTGGTAACGTGAAATGGTATCGCCAATGGTGTAATTGCGAACATGACCAAGATGCAAACGCCCAGATGGGTAAGGTAGCATCGATAAACAGTAATATTTTTCTTTTGATGGATCTTCGGTAACGTGAAAAGTTTTATTGTCTTGCCAGTGTTTTTGCACTGTGGCTTCAATTTCATCTGGGCGGTATTGTTCTTGCATGACGAGTTAATGTCCTATCTACTATTGCTAATAAAAATATGTTGCTAATTGTATTGGTTATTTACACGTTTTACAAACGATATGTGAATCAAGAGTTAGTTTAAAATATGACTATAGAGTATTAGATAATAACTTTTTTATTCCACATATTGTTTTCTCTAATACCTACAACAATGGAATCAATATTTCTGAAGCTTCAGCTAATAATGTTCCATTTGAGTTTGCTAATTAATTGCCATTTAATCAAACTTAAATAGCAATTAATGTTATACAGAATTATTAATGGTTGGAACTCAAATCTAAAACAGCCTAACCACCATTAAAAACGCTAGTAAAGCGTGATAAAAATGAACGTTGCTCTTCTTTTGGCATGTTTTCAAGGTTGGCTTGAATGAGTTGATCGACTTTTTGTGTTTCGTTGACTAACCCTAATTCGTTATAGGCATTACGCATTAACAGCAAGGCTTCTTTAGTCGAATCGGTATCTGGGAACATCGATAGCATGTCAGTCACGCGGTTAATTACCGCTACATAAGCACCGCGTTTAGTATAAAACTGAGCTACTTTTAACTGATAGCGCGCTAATCTGTTTTTCAAAAATACAAGACGCTTTTGTGCATCGGCGGCATACTGACTACTTGGAAAGCTAGACACTAAATACGTAAAATCCTTAAACGCAGCTGCCGCGTAATTAGCATCGCGATCTGAACGATCAACATTAAACCAACCTTGGATCATATTGTCATCTTGCGCCATATTTGAAAGGCCACGCATATAAATAACCCAGTCAATATTTTGATGTGTTGGATTCAATTTTAAAAATCGGTCAATTGAGGCAATCGCCAACGGCAAATCGGCAGACTTATAATAAGCATAAATCAAATCAAGCTGCACTTGTTGTGAATAAGGACCGAATGGATAATTTTTATCCAATGACTCTAATACTTTAATACTGGATTTAATATTCCCATTTTCAAGCTCTGATTTAGCTTTATTGTAAAGCTCAATTTCGGGTACATTTTCAACATCTGGCTTAGAAGAAGTACAACCAATTAGCATGCCAGTTAAAGCGATAGCTAACAAAGAGTGTAAGCGCAATTTCATTCAGTTTTCAATCCAAATATAATTAAACATAAAAGGCGATGATTGGTATATAATACTCTAAAACAAAACAGCTTAAAATAGATAAATTACACATGCATGAGTTAAAATTATCAACCGAAATTGAACAACACCAATTAGGAATGCGCTTAGATCAAGCGTTGTCAGCACTTTTCCCCGATTATTCACGATCAAGAATAAAAGATTGGATCGTCAATAATAAAGTCACTGTTAATAACAATATAGTTAACAAACCAAAAGAAAAGGTCTTAGGTGGTGAAAAAATCACAATCAATGCCGAAATCGAAGAAGAAACCTATCACCAGGCTGAAGACATAAAACTCGATATTGTTTATGAAGATGACGACATCTTAGTTATCAACAAACCGCGTGATTTAGTCGTACACCCTGGTGCCGGCAATCCTGATGGAACGGTATTAAATGCTTTATTACATTATCATCCGGACATAGCGCGTGTACCGCGAGCTGGTATTGTTCATCGACTTGACAAAGATACCACTGGCCTGATGGTTGTTGCTAAAACCATTAACGCCCAAACACATTTAGTTGATGCGCTTCAACACCGAGAAATCACCCGTGAATATGAAGCAGTTGCTATGGGCATTATCACCGCAGGGGGTACGGTTGATCAACCCATCACTCGCCACCCGACCAAACGTACCCACATGGCGGTATTCCCGACCGGCAAACCAGCGGTTACACACTACCGAGTGATGGAAAAGTACCGCTTACATACCCGATTACGTTTACGCTTAGAAACAGGTCGAACTCACCAAATTCGTGTACATATGGCACATATTGCTCATCCATTAATTGGCGATCCACTTTATGGTGGACGCCCAAGACCGCCCAAAGGCGCAAGCGAATCGTTTATTCAAACCTTGCGCGACTTTGACCGTCAAGCACTACATGCCACTATGTTAAGCCTGTATCACCCCATCACAGGCGAACTCATGCAATGGAATGCACCAATACCGCAAGACATGCAGACACTAATTCAAGCCTTGCAAGAAGACACCGAACAACACAAAGATGAACTAGATTGGTAATCAACATGATAAAATCGATTTACCCGTATTGGATAGCGCCCAAAAACGTCCGAGCTTTCACTACAACACGAATAGGCGGTGTCAGCATGGCGCCATTTGCGAGCTTAAATATGGGGAGTCGAACAGGCGACAATTTAGAACACATAGCGCAAAACCGTCAGCGCCTAATACAAACCGAACAGATACCTAGCGAACCCTATTGGTTAACTCAAACCCACAGCACCATAACGCTGGATATATCGCAAATCGCTTTACAAACAGCAACAGGCAACATTCCTAACCAAACCATAGAAGCCGACGCATCTTATACCCATCAACCCAAACAAGTTTGCGTCGTACTCACTGCCGATTGTATGCCAGTCTTGTTTTGTACAACCAATGGTGACGAAGTTGCGGCAGCACATGCAGGATGGCGAGGATTATGTAATGGAATACTGGAAGAAACCGTCAAAAAATTTGCCTCGCCACGGTCAAACATCATCGCATGGCTTGGGCCAGCAATCAGCGCCAAAAAGTTTGAAGTTGGTATTGACGTCAAGGAACAATTTGAAAAAATCGACCGCAATGCAAAAATTGCTTTTAAATTAATCAACCCTGCTGAACAAAAATACTTAGCCGACCTTTACTTAATTGCTAAACAACGCTTACAGTCAATAGGAGTAACTAAGATTTTTGGAGGTGATTTTTGTACTTATACTGAACAAGACAAGTTTTTTTCATACCGTCGTGAAAATAAAACAGGGCGGATGGCATCGATGATTTGGTTTGAGTGAGTTTTTTGCCAAACTCCTTAAAAAACAACGCAAGGCTGTATGATGTGGTCTTTTTATAGTTACTTGTATCATCTTGATACTCGCCTCTAAGAGGTCACTTTTGCTTTGCTCATATGTTCAACTTCGCTTCAAACAAATTTGTGTTCCCGATGAAGTATAGCCACACCAAACATCCTTGTTTGGTGTGGTGACCTTACTCTGTTGTTGGCATTATTCTGACACCAGAACAAGACAAACTTAATAGCCTTGATTGATTTTTACGCAAGTTTTTTTGCTAAAAATCAGTCAGGAAAGGTATTGATTTTATTGAAGTTTTTTGTTTGGTGTTTTTAAGGAAAATCAATCGTTTACACAAACTTGACAAGGTGCCAACATCTGACAAATCAACAAAACTACGAATAGGGAACCATAATAAGAACCATTTAACTAACTAAAAAAACGTCTGAAAAAGATATCGATTTTAATCATATTTTTATTTTGATGCTTAAAAAAAACACAAACCACCCCCTTTATCACTTTCGTTATTTACAATCCCCACTCTAACCTCTAAACTACTCGGCGTTCTCAACGGGGTGCCCAGTAGGGCTGAGAATGTTAGATTGGCTAACATAACCCGTCGAACCTGAACTGGATCATGCCAGCGGAGGGATTTGAGTTATTATACCTGCTCAAACCTTTTGTCTTTTATTTGCTATTTTGGAGGCAAAATGTTTTTTAAAAATGTCTTATTACCTTTAGGCTTGTTTGCGCTTTTTATGCTCAATAACGCCAATGCTACCAACGAAAAACCTACATTAACCGTTTATAGTTACAATTCGTTTATTTCAGAATGGGGACCTGGTCAGGCGATTAAACAGGGGTTTGAAGCGCAGTGCGATTGCCAACTTGAAATTGTTGCATTAGGCGATGGCGTAGCGGTTTTAAATCGAATTCGTCTTGAGGGCGATAGAACCAATGCCGATGTGATTTTAGGGTTAGACAATAACCTTTTAGACCAAGCCAAACAGGCGGGTATTGTTATTCCTCATAAAATTAGTAAGCCCAATAATTTAAATACCGACTGGTGGGATAGTGATTTTATGCCTTATGATTTTGGCTATTTTGCATTTATTTATAATCAACAAAAAATTAATCATCCACCAAGGAGTATGCACGAGCTAGTTGATAATCAAGCCAACTGGAATATTATTTATCAAGATCCAAGAACCAGTACACCAGGGTTAGGTTTATTATTTTGGGTGAAGAAGATATACGGTGATGATGCTGCATCTGCTTGGCAAAAAATAGCTAATAATACCGTGACAGTGACCAAAGGTTGGAGCGAAGCTTATGGTCTATTTTTGAAAGGAGAGGCCGATTTTGTGCTTAGTTATAGCACTTCACCTGTTGCGCATATTATGAATGATAATGATCATCGTTATGCGGCGGCTATTTTTGATGAAGGCCATTACCGCCAAGTTGAAGTTGTGGGCATTACTAAGTATAGTCAACAACCAGAACTTGCACGTTCATTTTTGCGATATCTATTAACCCCTGAAATACAGCGCCAATTTGCTGAAAAAAATTTCATGTATCCAATTATTAATATTCCATTACCCGAAGCTTTTCAACAAATTAAGCCAGTCAATAAACCGCTTGAGTTTGATGCCAAGCAAGTTGAACAGAATCAAAAAGCGTGGGTACGTGAATGGAAAGCCACCATTAGTAAGTAGTTTTATTTAGCCCAATGTTGAAATTAAGAACATTACTTCCAGGTTTTAGCGCTGCAAGCTTCATCTTAATTGTATTAGGCACAGCACTATGTGCGCTTTGCTTGGTCGCTATCAAATCTAATAATGTAACTGTCTATTTTGATAGTTATTTGATGCATTTGATTTGGATAACAGTATTTCAAGCAATGCTATCGACATTATTATCTGTCCTATTGGCCATATTAATGGCGAAAGCTTTATCAATGGTCAATTTTTGGGGTAAACGGTTATTGTTACGCATAATGCCTATTACCTTTATTTTACCCACACTTGTTGTTGTAACGGGGCTGCTGTCTGTTTATGGAAAACATGGCTTATTGGCTGGGGTTTTCAATTGGTTGGGGTTGCCATTTATTACATCCATTTATGGCTTAAAAGGTATATTACTTGCGCATGTGTTTCTTAATTTTCCGTATGCTTGTTGTTTATTTTACCAAACCTTAAATAACGTGCCAGTCGCACACAAACAGTTAGCGACGCAGTTAAATTTTTCGAGTTTTACTTATTTTAAATTGGTTGAATGGCCACTGCTACGTCGGCAATTGTTCCCGATGGCATCGCTTATTTTTATGCTTTGTTTTTCGAGTTTTGCCATAGTATTAACGCTTGGTGGTGGACCAAAATATTCCACAATTGAAGTGGCTATTTATCAATCTATTCGTGAGTTTGATTTGATGCAAGCTGTATTTTTAGCCTGTTTGCAGTTAGTTTGTTGCGTTAGTTTTATGCGGTTGATGCAAAAAACAAATTATAACAAAAGACTTAGTGTGAACTGCGTTAGGAAAAATTATTGTGTGCCGGTTTCGTTTCACTTAGCGTTGTTGAGTATGGTGATTATTGTTATTGGTGGGTTATTTATTATTTTACCCATCATTACAATACTTATTGAAGGGATTTATTTTTTTAAGTTGTCATTTTTAACGGCGACTTTTCAAAATGCTGTTATGTTTTCGGTATTAATTGCTTTGGGATCGGCAATGCTTGCTATGCTACTTGCTTTATTATTACTTTATACCAACAGCCGCCTATTGATTAATCAGCAAATAAAGTGGAGTAATCGATTAATGTTGATTGGAACGCTGATTTTAATTATTCCAAGTATGGCACTGGCGTCGGGTATGTTTTTAATGTTATTTTCGTATGCTTATAGTTCTGTGCTTGTTTGTGTCTTAATTATGTTGTGTAATGGGTTAATGGCATTACCTTTTGTATTAAAAAATCTTGCCGCACCAATGTATGATGTGACTTCACGTTACTGGCAATTAAGCCAATCACTTAATATTAATGGGTTTTTACATTTTTATTTGATCGAATACAAGGCGCTAAAAAAATTAATCATTCAGAGTTTTGCTTTTTCTGCGATATTGTCATTGGGTGATTTTGGTATTGTTGCGTTGTTTGGTGGGCAGTCTGTCATTACGCTACCCTATTATTTGTATGAACAGATTTCTCATTATCATTATCAAGAAAGTACCGTAACGGCTGCATTATTGTTAATATTATCTTTTAGTTTGTTGGCTGTGATAGATTATGATCGAACTGAATCAAATTAATTATCAATATGATAATTTTAAAATACACTTTAATGTTGATATACCAACAAAAGAACGTGTCGTCATTGTTGGACCTAGTGGTGCAGGTAAAAGTACTTTATTAAATTTAATTGCTGGATTTATTCATCCAGAATCGGGCGATATCATTCTTAATAAACAATACGCAAATAACTTACTCCCTGGCAAACGCCCTGTATCAATGTTGTTTCAAGATAACAATTTATTTAGTCACTTAACTGTTGAACAAAATATTGCTTTAGGACTTAAGCCATCATTAAAATTAACGGTAACTGAGCAACAGACTATTTGTGACATTTTAATTCAAGTGGGATTGGATGGATTTGGCAAACGATATCCAGAACAGTTATCAGGTGGGCAACGCCAGCGAGTGGCACTTGCGCGTTGTTTAATTCAACATCGGCCTATTTTATTATTGGATGAGCCGTTTTCAGCGCTTGATCAAGCTCTACGTTATGAAATGTTAGCATTAGTTAATCAAATTTGTGATAAGTTTAATTTAACCTTAATGATGGTATCACATTATCTTGATGATTCGCTCAGTTACTTTTCGCGTTGTTTGGTTGTGGATAATGGGCAGATTGTTTTTAATGGTTTGCCAAAACAACTAAAACAATCTGAAAATAATCACATTGCCAAAATGTTGGGTTTTAACGTTTAATAAACAGTAGTCGTTAGGGGCTAAATAAAGGTCTTTAGCTGACTATTTATCGATTATTCTTCTAAATTATTAACTCACGACTATTTATTGTTGATAACTTATTATTTAAATTAAAATTGTTATATCTTAAGGTTTTATTAATCTATTTTGCGTAGATTGTTTTTAATAATTAATAACAAACTTATTTAATATCTATGCAAAACACCAAAGCAAATTGTTCTTTTAGTCGATCAGCACTTATCTTTAATATTCTATTTTTTACTTATTTTTCTAGTGCGTTGCAATTGTATATTTTCTTTTCTGGTCATTCTAATGTTATTGGATTGCGTGATTCTATTATTTATAGTTTGATTTGGCTTATTCCTGTTTTAATTTTTCCTAACTATACGCGGAGTATTGCGACTGTTTTGGGGATGATTGTGGGTAGTTTGTCTTTGATTTCTATCGGATATTTTATTATTTATCGACAGGAATTTTCGCAAAGTGTCTTTTTTATTATGGCGGAATCAAACTTTACTGAGTCTAGTGAGTTTATTCAGCAGTATTTGAGCATTAAATTAGTTGTGATTTTGATTATTTATAGCTTGGTTGGGATTTTTCTGTGGACTAAAGTAAAACCAGTTTATGTCAAAAGCTATACTAAATGGATTGTATCAATGTTAATTGTGATTTATGCCATTATGCCGGTGTTTATTAGTGTCACAATAAAAAAATCATCTATCAAGAAAGCGGGATCGCATCTGCTAACACGTATGGAAACAACCGTACCATGGCAATTACTTAATAGTTATTTAGCCTATCGTTCACAATTATCAAATATGGAAGATATTTTAAACCATTTGCAAACATTACCCCCGTTAGAAAATTTAAAAGATGCCAACGGTAATACCCCAAGAACGTTAGTGCTAGTAATAGGTGAATCAACAACACGCAATAGAATGGGCATTTATGGTTATGGGCGGGATACTACACCACAAATTGAGCAGTTTAAAAAAGATAATCCGAATTTTGTGGTATTTAATGATGTGGTTTCATCAAGACCTTATACTATTGAAATTTTGCAACAAGCGTTAACTTTTGCTGATGAACAGCACCCAGATTTATATTTAAAAACGCCGTCTTTAATCCATTTAATGAAACAAGCTGGTTATAAAACGTTTTGGATCACCAATCAGCAAACGATGACTAGGCGTAATACGATGTTAACGATGTTTTCTCAGCAAACGGATGAACAGTTTTATATGAATAACGATCGTAATCAAAGTGCAAGGCGATATGATGAGTCCGTTTTTGAACCATTTAAAAAAGTGTTGAATGATCCAAGTGAGAAGAAATTCATTGTTATTCATTTGCTAGGCACGCATATGAAATACGCGTTCCGTTACCCAAAAGATGGTGAGCATGATCGTTTTAAAGATAAAACAGGCATTACATTTAATATCGATGACGATAAAGTCGATGTGTATAATACTTATGATAATGCCATAAGTTATAACGATTATATTACGACAACGCTTTTTAATATCTTTAAAGATAGCCAAGAAAATGGCTTTATGTTGTACTTTTCAGATCATGGCGAAGATGTTTATCAAACCTCTCCACACAATATCTTAGGGCGAAACGAAAAAGCACCAACTCGCACCATGTATACTGTGCCATTTATGCTGTGGCAATCACCAACATGGGTAGCAACTCATCCGAATCATTATCAACATTATGTGGATCGCAAATTTAGTACGCAAGATTTGATTCACACGTGGTCTGATTTAGCGGGGTTAAGCTATAACTTATACGTTCCTGAAAAAAGTATTGTTAATCCTAATTTTCATCAATCAACGCGCTGGATTGGCGATCCTTATGATAAAAATGGTTTAATTGATTTTGATAAATTGGCTAAGTAACCGTAAAGGCTATTTACACAACAGTTTTAGTTGTGATATTGTATATTTATACAGTATTTTTTGGTGTTGTGAAGCCGTTTTATGCGAAAAATTATTCATGTCGATATGGATTGTTTTTATGCCGCCGTTGAGATGAGAGATAATCCCCGTTATCGCAATTTGCCCATTGCGGTTGGGGGTGATCCCCGTAAACGTGGTGTAGTTGCCACTGCCAATTATTTAGCTCGTCAATATGGTATACATAGTGCTATGTCAATGGCACAAGCTATTAAATTGTGCCCTAATCTTAAAATTATACCAGGTAGGCATGCGGTTTATAAAGAAGTGTCAAAACAGATCCACCAAATTTTTAGGCGGTATACTGAATCTATAGAGGCTTTATCGCTTGATGAGGCTTACCTTGATGTGACCGATTGCAAGCTTTGTTACGGTTCAGCTACCTTAATTGCTCAAGATATTCGCCAAGCTATTTTTAAGGAACTTGAATTAACGGCGTCTGCTGGTGTTGCTCCACTTAAATTTCTTGCAAAAATTGCTTCAGATATGAATAAGCCTAATGGCCAGTATGTGATAACACCTGATGAGGTCGATGGTTTTATTGCGCAGCTTCCTTTAAAAAAAATCCCTGGTGTAGGTAAAGTCACAGAAAAGAAGCTGGCACAATTAGGGCTATTTACGTGTAAAGATGTCGTTAATTACGACGTAACAAAATTATTCAATCAATTTGGTAAATTTGGACGCATATTGTATGAGCGATGCCAAGGTATTGATGATCGCGAAATTTATAATGACAGGCAACGTAAATCCGTTGGGGTAGAGCGTACTTTAACTGACGACATCCATAGTTGGGATGAGTGTTTATTGCAGTTTGACCCATTATTTGAAGAGATAGAAAAACGATTAAGTAAAGTGCGTGCTGACTTATCGATCGCTCGGCAAGGTGTCAAATTTAAGTTTGACGATTTTCAACTGACAACTCAAGAGCATGTATGGTCTAAATTAGATAAAGCCGATTTGATTGAACAAGCGCATAAAGTTTGGTTAGAACGACGTAATGGTCGTGGTGTTCGGTTAATTGGTTTTCATGTAACGTTAATTGATCCACAAGTTGAAAAACAGTTAATTTTTCCGTTTTAGGTATTTTTTATCAAAAAAATGAGGATGCAGGCAAAATCTTAGTGCATCCTCGTAATAATATTTCTGTTAACTGATAATTATGATTTTAAACTTGCACCGTTGGTGCTAATCACTTGTTTATACCATTCAAATGAATCCTTTTTATAACGTTTCATGCTACCGTTACCAGCATTGTCACGGTCAACATAAATCACGCCATAACGTTTTTTCATTTCGCCAGTGGTGAATGATACGACATCAATAATCCCCCATGCGGTATAGCCAATCACATCAACGCCATCATAATCCATTGCAGTTTGCATGGCTTTAATGTGTGCACCTAGATATTCAATACGTGGTTTGTCGTGCACTTGATTGCCATTTTCAAGTTCATCAATTGCACCAAAACCATTTTCCACAATAAACAGTGGTAATTGATAACGATCATACAAACGATTGAGTGTATAACGTAAACCTTCAGGGTCAATTGGCCAGCCCCAATCACTGCTTTTAATATAAGGATTTTCAACTGCATTGGGTAGTGCACCGTTAACGATGTTATCGCGATTATCATTTTTGGCATCCGCTTTTACAACCGTTGACATATAGTAGCTAAAGCCAATGTAATCAACGGTGCCTTGTTTTAAGTAAGTTAGATCTTCATCGGTGATATCTAGCTTATAGCCTTCACGTTCAAACTCTTTTAAAGCATAAGCAGGGTAATAACCACGAACGTGAACATCAGGAAAGAAGAAGCGTTGATGCATAGCAATTTCTGATGCCATCATGTCTTCAGGGTTACAAGAATATGGATAAATTGGCACATGTGACACCATACAACCAATTTGAAAATCCGGATTGATTTTTTTACCAGCAATCACTGCCTTAGCACTGGCTAATAGTTCATAGTGAGCAACTTGGTACAGGACTTCTTGCGGATTTTCGCCCGGTTTAACTTGTACGCCCGAGTTAGTCCAAAAGAAGATAGGGTTACTGGTATCCATTTGATTGTTGATTTCGTTAAATGTCATCCAGTATTTGACTTTATTTTTATAACGCTCAAAACATGCAGTGGCAAAACGTTCAAAAAATTCGACTGTTTTACGGTTTCTAAAACCACCATACTGGCGAGCAATATGTAACGGCATTTCAAAATGCGATAAGGTGATAACAGGTTCAATGCCGTGCGCAATTAATTCATCAAAAACGTTATCATAAAAGCGAAGTCCTTCTTCGTTTGGTTCAAGCTCATCACCTTTTGGAAAAATTCGAGTCCAGGCGATCGAGGTACGTAAACATTTAAGACCTAATTCGGCAAATAGTTTGATATCGTCTTTATAATGATGATAAAAATCAATCGCGGTATGGTTTGGATAAAATTTACCTGCTTCGATATCTTGGGTGATTTGTCTTGCAACGCCATGTGCGCCTGCAGTCATAACATCAACCACGCTTGGTCCTTTACCGCCTTCGTTCCAGCCACCTTCAAATTGGTGAGCGGCTAAAGCACCGCCCCATAAAAATGGTTTTTTAGTCATTTTTGATTCCTTGTTATTGCTTAATTTTAAATATGATATCATCAACTGTAACTTCTGTTTTATCAGTTAATGAAATGAATTGGAATTGATCGGTATTAACAATAATAATTGGGGTAATTAACGGGTAGCCAGCTTGCTTGATTGCCTCAGGATTGAAGCTGATTAGTAAATCACCTTTTTTAACTTTTTGGTGTAATTCAACGTGATATGCAAACTCATTATTGGTTAAATTAACCGTATCAATTCCCACATGAATTAATAACTCAACGCCATTATCTAATGTTAATCCAATGGCATGTTTAGAATTTTCAAATACCGCAGTTACCTCGGCATCAAAAGGCGCATAAACGTGATTATCAGTAGGTTCAATTGCAATTCCTTCACCCATTAGTTTTTTTGAAAAAGCAGGATCGGGCACTTCACTTAATGGTAAAGCATGACCTGTCATTGGGCTTTTAATGTCAACTTCATCAAGAAGAATTTTAGGATTATCGTCTTGGTTATTGATAGTTTTTTGGTTGTTAAAATTATCTTGTATCGTTTCGCCAGTGCCAAAAATTTGGATTAAAATTACAGGGCCAATTAATGCAATTGCTGAACCAATTGCCACACCAAAAAATGAACTCATATTATCGGGTTTAATGGCATTGACAATGGTTAATGGTCCTGGTAGTGCTGCATAAGTATAGTAATAAGGTGTAAAGAACCCAGCAACAATGCCACCCAAAGATGCGCAGATACATCCATAAATAAATGGCTTTTTAAAACGTAAGTTTACACCATAAATAGCAGGTTCAGTGATACCAAATAAACCAGTGATAAATGCAGATAATGAAACACCTTTCATTTCTTGTGTTTTAGTTTTTATATAAAAACCTAGTGCAGCACCCACTTGACCAATTACGGCAATAGTTTGGAATGCTTGGAAAGAATCTTGCCCATATTGATTGATATTTTCGGTGATGACAGGTGTTATTCCCCAATGTACACCAAAAATAACCAATACTTGCCATACAGCACCAATCAACCCACCCGCAATGAAAGGCGCAAGATTAACTACCCAATTATAACCATTAGCAATATAGTGAGCTGCGTTTGCAGTTATTGGTCCTATAGCAATAAGTGTTGATGGCACCATAATCACTAAACAGATTAAAGGCATTAAAAGAGGTTTGATAATACTATGTAATCGTGGTTCCAAAAATCGCTCTAAATACGACAGTAGCCACACCAAAAAAAGTGGCGGTAGTACGGTTGAGTTATAAGGCGTTTCTGATAATGCAATACCAAATAAATCGATTTCTGTCCCTGCTTTGATTAATTCTGCCAATTTTGTCCAAGTGGGTGAAAGTAATGCGGCACAACAAGCCACCGCAATGTAAATATTACAACGAAAATGTTGTGAAGCAGTAATAGCAATAAAAATTGGGAGAAAGAAAAAAGGTGCCCAAGAAATAAAGTCAAAAATTTTATAAGTACTAGTTGTTTCAAGTTCAGGAAAGGCTAATTTAATTAAAATTAAGATCCCTTGTAAAATCCCCGAAGCGGCTAAAACGTAAACAAACGGCGCAAAAACAGCTGACATCGTCGCAATAACACGATTTAAAATATTCGCTTTATCGTCATTCGTTACTTTTTTATCAGTATTAATCAGTTGAGTAAAGGCGTTATAAACTTTATCAACATGTGTACCAATAACCACCTGGATTTGACCACCTTTTTCAACAACGGTAATCACGCCCGGCAATTTAGCGATGTTCTCTTTTGCGTGATCTGGTGTATGTTGGGTAACAAGGCGAAGACGCGTTGCACAGCGAGAAACGGTCACAATATTATTTTCACCGCCTAGCTCATTTAAAATATCGACAGCTAGTTTGTTATAATCTCTAATTTTTGAAGACATCCATAATACTCCTAAAAGCAATTTAGTAAGGTTATTTTATCGACAATTTCAAAATTGTTAATTACCAATTATATTGTTTGTGATCTTGATCGACTTTTACATCATTTAATTTAAAAGTTAAAATAACTTGTATAAAATAATGTTTAAATTTTTCATTAAATAAAAGATATAAAAATGATTAAATATCAGGATGTTGCAAAAAAAATCAAACAGACGATTTATCAGCAGCAATTAGCTAAGGGCACCCAACTTGCCAATATTGAAGGGTTAATTAATCAGTATCAGGTAAGTCGTAGCACAATTATCAAAGCACTTAATTGTCTAGAACGACAAGGCGTTATTTATCAAGTGCAAGGCAGTGGCATTTTTGTTCGTGAACGCAAAAAAAGAGGCTACCTCAATTTTTTACAAAGTCATGGTTTTACCGTTGATTTAGAAGATGTTTATGGTTCATCGACAGTATTTAATGTCGATATTATCAAGCCCTGTTCAAAGGTTAAAGAAAACCTACAATGTGATGACGATGAAGAAGTTTATTTTGTTAAGCGATTACGTTACGTTGAAGGCAAATTATATGGCTTAGAGCAGTCATACTATCGCAAAAAGCTCATTTGTTATTTAAATAAAGAGATCGTTGAAAATTCAATTTTTAATTATATTCAAGAAAATTACAATATTAATATTGGTTTTTCTGATAAATATATGCAAGTAATAAAGCTTGATGCTGAAATGGCGCAATATTTAGGACTGCAAGCCGGTGAGCCAGCACTTTGTGTTGAAGAAATATTTTATACTTCATCAGGTGAACCATTTGATTTTTCAAAAATCATTTATCATTATGAAAATGCAAGATTTTGCATACAAAATCACTCAAAGTAAGTTTCAGTGATGAGTTATTAGGAAGATGAATAAGAAATCGATCATTCATCTTCCTTTAATTATTAGCAAATTTAACTGTTAACAATTAAATTCTACCACCAACACCCTTAAACTTTTCAACCAATGCGGCGATTTTTTCAAAGACTCGGCTCTTTTTAATTAAATATTGGGGATTCAGTGGGCTCATTTTAGGTAGAATCTCGTTCAGCTCTGTGCCATTTTCAGTTGCATACTCTCGCTTTAACGACGATGCAATATAGCGTTTTGTGGCTGCTTCATTTAAATTTTCCTCTTCAATTAAGGAATTAAGCTCTACCTGTAACTCTTGCTGTGCATACAAGAAAAACGCATCAATAATCGAGGCTTTATCTGGAATAGCATCAAGATCAGTTTGTTTTATAAATTCGACAACTAGCTCTTCTTTAGCTCGATTTTCTAAGCTTGATCGAATTAATCGCTGAGCATCTTCGACAATGTCCTGTTTGGTTTTTTCTTGTTTATTTTGTTCATAAATTAACTCAAGAATATAATCCAAATTGATCTCTTGTGATTTTAATAGATCTATTTCAAAAACTACATCATCCCAGTCAACCCTTTGCTGATCTTGTTGATTGGCTTCTTTTTCTCGGCGTAGCCAATCACGAATATCATTATAGGTTGAACGATAATTTTGAATTGCGCGATCAGTCGGTAGTTTAACTGCTTGCATTTTTTGCAGATCTTCATCAGTCACATAATGCTTGTTTTTAAACGCTAAAACCGCTTGCTCATCAGTCATATCTAATTGTTGGAAATCTTTTAATGCAACAAATTCATCATAATTTTGCAACACATTGTCAGCACGCAAGTATTCGCCAAATAATTTAACAAACGCTTTTTTATCTTTGTCGGTAATAATTTCGTCAGGACGTGGGAATTTGTCTTGCAATTCGGCAACGATAGCTAAATAGCCATGGTGCAATTCACCTGAACTTTTATCAGTAAACCCTTCCATGTATTCCTTAAAGCTTTTTTCTAACACCACTTCACGAGTATTGCTTTTACCAAATGTTTTTATTGCATCAATGGTAGCTTGTTCTAAATCACGGAACGCCACAATATTGCCAAAGGTTTTAGTGGCATTATAGATACGATTGGTGCGTGAAAAGGCTTGAATTAACCCATGATATCGCAGGTTTTTATCGACAAATAACGTATTGAGCGTTGGCGCATCAAAGCCAGTTAAGAACATGCCAACGACAATTAATAGATCGACTTCTTGATTTTTGACTTTTAAAGACAGATCACGATAATAGTTTTGAAATTGATCGCAACTGACATCAAAGTTAGTTTTAAACATCTGATTATAATCTGCTATCGCAGCAGCTAAAAACTCTTTAGCACTTTGATTTAAGGCATCGGTTTCAAAACTTTCATCGGCAAAATTACCCTGTGCATCTTGTTCTTCATTGGCAGAATAAGAAAATATGGTGGCTATTTTTAATGGCTGATTGGCATTTTTTTGTAATTTTTTGAATGATTCATAATAGAGTTTAGCCGCATCGACACTACTCACTGCAAACATGGCATTAAACCCTTTACTTTTGCCCATTAAGCGGTGTGTTTTTTGTTTAAAATTATTCAAAATATATTGTGTGATTTGCTCAATACGGTTTGGGTGGAGTAGTGCTTTTTTATTTTCAGCAGCGCTAAGTTTTTCGAGATCTTGTTCTTGCTCTATCGATTTAAAATTAGGGCGCACATCATTATAGTCAACTTTAAATTTTAGTACCTTTTCGTCACGAATTGCATCGGTTAATACATAAGCGTGTAGTTCACGACCAAAAACATCTGCCGTGGTTTGCGTCCCTATTGCGTTAGTATGCATAATCGGCGTGCCAGTAAAACCAAATTGGTAATACTTTTTAAATTTACGCTTTAAGTTTTTTTGCGCTTCGCCAAACTGGGAGCGGTGCGCTTCGTCAAAAATAAATACCACATGTTTATCATAGATTGCCAAACTATCGTCGCTTTTCATCAAATTATTAAGTTTTTGAATCGTTGTGACAATAATTTTATTATCGGTTTTCTCAATATTGCGTTTAAGCCCAGCGGTACTATTTGAGCCATTGACACTATCTTTTGAAAATTTTTGATACTCTTTCATGGTTTGATAATCCAGATCTTTACGATCCACCACAAAAAAGACTTTATCAATAAATTCTAATTCGGTTGCAAGGCGTGCCGTTTTAAAACTGGTTAATGTTTTGCCTGATCCTGTTGTGTGCCAAATAAAACCGCCACTTTGTAAGCTACTCCACTTTTTGGCATGATAAGCGCTAATGATTTGCCACAATATACGCTCGGTGGCGGCAATTTGGTAAGGGCGCATAATTAACAATGTGTCATTCACATCAAGCACCGAATAAGTCAGTAACACATTTAACAGCGTGCGGCTGGCAAAAAAGGTGGCAGTAAAGTCTTTTAGATCTTTTATCGGTTCATTTTTAACATTTGCCCAATTCATTGTAAAATCAAAGCTGTTTTTATCGCGCTTAGTGGTGTTAGCAAAATAGCGGGTGTCGGTGCCATTTGAGATAACAAACAGTTGTAAATATTTAAACAGTGAATTGTCTTGATTAAAACTCTCTTTACTGTAACGATGCACTTGGTTAAAGGCTTCACGAATGGCAATACCCCGCTTTTTTAATTCAACTTGCACAAGGGGTAAGCCATTCACCAAAATAGTCACATCATAACGATTTGCATAATTGCCAGTTTGCTGAAATTGACGGATAACTTGTAATTTATTATTGGCGACATCTTTTTTATCTAACAGCTTGATATTTTGGATATGACCATCATCAAAAACAAAATCATAAATATGATCGTGGTGGATTTTGCGACTTTTATCGATCATCGATTCATTGGGTTTATCTAAATACTCTAATACAAAACGTCGCCATTCATCATCGGTAAATTGCATTTTGTTTAGTGTTTGCAACTGCTCACGAATATTGGCTAATAACTTTGCATGCGTGTTTAAATTAGGTAAATATTCATAGCCTTGTCGAGTTAAATCATGAATAAATTCGTTTTCTAAATCCGTTTCAGTCTGATAAACAGCTGCTGTTTCTTCAAGCTTGTCGTAGTTATCTAAAATAATATAGCTATTGGTTTCGGCAATTGGTTTTGTATAAGTCGTCATATTCTATTCCAGCTATTTAAAATTATAATTTTTAAGTAAATGATTAAGTAAAAATGCAACAGTTTGCTTTTCAGGTTCAGAAGGTTCGGAAACCATTTCATTAGATAAGGTTGAATGGCTGGTAAAATTGATAATCCGTGTTAAGTAAAGTTGTTTATCGTCAGGCAATAAGTCTGACCATTGCGGATAGCCTAAAAAACAGGCGGTTTTTTCATATAAGTTACGTAATAGGGTAAAATGATATTTTTCAATTTTATTTTCCTTAACCGCTTCTTGCAGCAACTGTTTTAAATAAAGATGATAGGAAAAACTACGGTTTGAATCGCCTTTTTTCTCTTCTAATGCAAATTTACCGTCCTCAAATCGTCTTAAAATATAACTATCTTTTGAAGTTAATTCATTATAAAGCACATTATAAAACAGCGGGTTATGGGTCGTAATAATAAATTTAATGTCAGATTCACAGGATGTGATTAATTGGGCAATATCTACCGCCAATTGGATAAGGTGATTTTCGTCCAATGAACTGACGGGATCATCAATAAAAATATAGCGTAAATGGTCAAATTCATTAGTCGAGCGTTCGCTTTTGTCAGTAATATTGCGCTCTGCGATAACTAAGTTAATCAGTGTAAAAAAAACACTCCAAATTAAATTGTTTTCTTCGCCTTTAGAGATTTTAATATTATCAATACGCTGATCATTATCCCCAGCTAGCGAAAAAGTAATAGCAGAAAAATCCTCGTTGAAATGTGGCAGTAATCTTTGGTGAGTATAGGATTGAAAGTAACGAACAATATTTTGGTCTTGTCCTTGGTCTTTCAAAATCCAGTCAGTAAATGAGTTAGGTTGAATGATTAATTGATGTTTACCCTCTTGGTGTTTATCATTATCCCAAGCAAATAAATCCTCAGTAAAGGCGTTATAGTACAGGATTTTGTGCCTTGTTAAGGCGGTATTATTCTCTTTATCGCCTTTATGCTGCGATATAATTAAATTCTTAAAGGTTTGAGATAAACGCGTTTTACCTGTACCGTTAAAGGCATAGATTAATTGGACTTTTCTATTGTTTTTATCCAGCTTTTCAGCAATATTCCTTAATGTGGTATTCATTTTTTTATAACTCTATCTTATTATTCTTGCACTTTCGGAAAGTCTAATAATAAATTCCGATAATATTCATATTGTTTTTGGCGTAATGCAATCTCACGCGGTAAACCCTCGGTGATTGAATTGGTGAGCGCATCGAATTTGTCTAAGATTTCGACAATACGGGCTTGTTCCTTGAGGGGGGGAATGGGGATTTTAAACTCTCTTAATGCTTTTAAGCCTAAATTTTTTATTGTAGAACCTGTTTTCTGAGTTTCATAATACTTTTGGGCATAACCTGTTTGTAAAAAATAAAATAAAAACTTTACAGATAAACTTTCTGACCTTATTTTGAAATAAGCAACTGATTTTCCTAAAACAATTTTTTCATTATTAAAAAGTGAAACATTTCCAATTGTTCCATTAATTGATAAAAAAACGGTATTTTCTACAGTAAATGTTTTGTTACTTTTTTTAAAAGTTATGTCATCAACTTTTTTTGTATTATTATTAAAAATTATTTTTCCATTATTAAGATTATTACCATTAATAAAATAATAATCACCTGAATTATCATAATTTGGGGTTCCATGCAAACCATCACCAATAGTACAAATTTCACCTAAAGATTTCCACTCAACCTCATCTTCTTTAAAGGTCAACAATTTATCCCGATAATAGTTGTATTGTTTTTTACGTGTGGTAAGCTCCGCTGTGAGCTCTGCTGTGAGCTCTGCTGTGAGGGCTGTAAATGTGTCTAAAATACGGACGATTTCGGTTTGAACGTGTAGAGGGGGGATGGGGATCTCAAGTTTTCTAATAATCTGAGCATTAATATTTGTTTGTGTACCAGTACCAAGTGATTTTATATATGTATATTTACTAGATAAAAAATGAAATATATATCTATAATTTGCTATCTTTCTATCAAGATTTATATTTGCACATGCTTGATTAGTCGTCATGGGTATTTTATTAATACCTACTTTTCCAACTGTAGCACCATACATAGCAATAATTACACAATTTTTCGGTATCCATTTTGCGCTTGAATTATTTACTCCTTTTTCTGTAATTTTTACACCTGTATCCCAAATATTTCCAAAATTTATTTCTTGTGTTCGCAACCAAGGGATATCACCGCCATAATATTCAGAAATATTTGTTTTTGGTGTTCCTCCTGAAGATATTTTAGCCACTTCCCCCAGCGTCTTCCACTCAACCTCAACACCTTTTAGCAACTCAGTTATATTGCTACTCTTAATCATGCTTCAATCTCCACCACAATTGCATCAATTTGGGAACGTAAGCTATCAATTTTAGCTACCGTATCTTTTATTTCGGCATTAAGCTGGGTGATATCAATCACTTCACGGGTATCTTTGGCTTCAACATACGAACTGACGGATAGATTATAGTCATTTTGAGCAATGGTTTGATTATCGACTGATTTAGCAAAATATTCGATATCTTGCTTGCTATCAAATACTTGCATAATTTCTTGAATATGTTCATCAGTGAGCACATTATTATTGGTCTCTTTTTTAAACAGTTTGCTGGCATCAATAAATTGTGTCGTTTTGACGGTTTTATTTTTGGCAAGCACCAAAATATTAACCGCAATCGTTGTTCCATAAAATAAGTTGGGTGCGAGCGAGATTACAGTTTCGACAAAATCATTATCGACCAAATATTTGCGAATTTTTTGTTCCGCACCACCACGATAAAATATCCCCGGAAAGGTAACAATCGCAGCTCGCCCACACTCGGACAGATAACTTAGTGCGTGCATAATAAAGGCAAAATCGGCTTTCGATTTTGGTGCTAGCACGCCAGCGGGCGCATATCGGTCATCATTAATTAAGGTTGGATCGTCACTGCCAATCCATTTAATTGAATAGGGTGGATTCGAAACGATTGCATCAAATGGTTTTTCGTCGCCAAACTTTGGATTAAGTAATGTGTCGCCTAAAGCAATTTCGAATTTATCATAGTTGATATTGTGTAAAAACATATTCATTCGAGCAAGGTTATAGGTGGTATGATTAATTTCTTGACCGAAGAATCCATCCTCAATGATATGTTCATCAAACTGTTTTTTCGCTTGTAATAATAAAGAACCCGAACCTGCCGCTGGGTCATAGATTTTATTGACCTTTGTTTGATTATGTAAGGCTAATTGTGAGATTAGTTTCGATACATTCGGTGGTGTAAAAAATTCACCACCAGATTTACCGGCATTCGAGGCATAATTAGAAATCAAATACTCATAAGCATCGCCAAACAGATCGATTTGATTGTCGGCAAAATCACCAAAATCGAGTTCGGCAACACCATTAAGTACCGCCGCTAATCGTTTGTTTTTATCGGCAACTGTATTACCTAATCGGTTACTGGTGGTATCAAAATCGGCAAATAATCCTTTAATATCGCTTTCTGACGGGTAACCATTAGCTGAGCTTTCAATTGCATTAAAAATATTGGCCAAATCAGTATTTAAACTTGAATTGGTATTGGCTTGAGCTACAATTTTACAAAATAATTGGCTAGGATAAATAAAATAGCCTTTGGTTTTTATTGCGTCTTTTTTAACTTCATCGGTAATGACATCATCGGATAATGTGCTGTAATCGATACCTTCTTCACCACCTTCAATATAATTGGCAAAATTTTCACTAATAAATCGGTAAAATAATGAACCTAAAACATATTGCTTAAAATCCCAACCATCGACAGCACCGCGAACCTCGTCGGCAATTTTCCATATTTGGCGTTGTAGTTGATCACGTTGTTGCGTTCCGGACATTGATTGGGCGTTATTAGAAGTCATATTTTCAAAATTCCTAAATAAAAAATAGGTATTGCCTAATAAGAAAGTAATCGATTTTTACTTCTTTATTAGTCATTTTATTGCTAACTGTTATAGGTCTATATCATAGCTGATTTGTTGTTATTTTTCTATCTGCGGGCTTTTTTATTGCTTTATTTTGAATAAATCTAAGGTTAATAATTTCTTCCATTTTTCACATATCAAAAAAACATCGATCTGGTCGCGCTCCTTGATTCTATTGCTGATTGAAAGTTGTTGATGAACATCATCCAATATCTTTTAAGAAAGATAGAAAATAAGTTAATTGATATAGGCTATTTTTCTATTTATAGGTAGATAAAATTCGAAAACGCTTAACGCTATTTTTAAGGTTTTTATTAAAAATCTAAGCAAATTGGTCTTTTGAGTTTTAGGTTTGGGTAGTACTACGTCATCATAAAGTCCAAAAACTAAAAACCAGAACCCTTTTTTTTGCCATATTTTAAAAATAAATAAAATCAAATAATTAAAAACTCACTTCAAAAAAGGGTTTTTAAAACCTAAATAGCTATTTGCCTTTTTACATACAATATTGATAGTATATTAACTTCTAGTTCACTGCCGTGTAGGCAGTTTTAATTAATCACGAAACGGTATAGAATCCTGAATGTTTTTTACAAAAATATAGCCTAAAACGTAACAGTTGTGTAACTACTTCATAATAAGCATACAAGTTAGTAAAATTACGCCGCTTGTTTTTGTGTTGTATATGTAATGGGTGACATGTTTATTGATACTTCATTAGGTTTTTGGGTGTTTCAGTGGTTGGATAGCAACTGGTCATATACGTTTAGCCAAATCAATAATGATGGTTATTTTTTCTAGGGTATTATCGCCATAGCACTTGTTGATGATACGGCGATAATTTTGTTTTATGTATATTCATTACAGTCATTTTTTTAACTACTGTAACCGAAGCAAGTAATTTCTACCATTAAATTAATAGGGTATTTTTAATATCTTCGATCGTTTTTGTGCCAGCTAATTGCATGGTAATAGACAGTTCTTTGTTAAGATGATCAAAGACGGATTTTACTCCCTCAGCTCCACCTAAATTCAGACCATAAAGAATAGGGCGTCCAATAGCAACAAGATCAGCGCCACTTGCCAATGCTTTAAATACATGTTCGCCACGTCGTACACCGCTGTCAAAAATGATTGGAACACGTTTGGCAACAGTAGCTGCAATACTAGGCAATACCTCAAATGAAGCGGGAGCGCCATCTAATTGTCGCCCACCATGATTTGATATCCAAATCGCATCAGCTCCGGCTGATATTGCAATTGATGCATCTTCAGGTGATTGAATTCCTTTTACAATAACAGGTAAATTTGCCATTTCTTTAATTTTTTGAATATCAGAAGGAACAATACCTTGTTTTGCTGCGGCATAAATTTCACTAATGCCTTTACCTGAACCATCACCATTGCCGTTTGATTGACTGTAAGCACTGAGATTTTTCATAGGGAGTGGAAATTGAAATTTATTAACAATATCCTCTTCGCGATAACCGCCTAACGTTGAATCAACTGTTAGAATGATTGCTTTTGCGCCTGCTTTAACGGCTTTATCGATAATAAAACGGTTAAAATCATCATCTTTACTCATATAGAGTTGAAAAAAATACGGTACATTGGGCGCGGCATTTGCGGCATCTTCAATAGATGTATTTGCATAAGTACTAATACAGAAAATAGAACCAGCCGCAGCGACGCCTTTAGCGGTGTCTTTTTCGCCTTGCTCATGAGCCAATCCTTGGGCAGCTGATGGTGCTTGAATAATGGGTGTTTTTAAGGGGATATCCCACAATTTTGTTGATAAATCTGCGTGATCAATACCTTGTAATACACGAGGAATAATTTTTTTGCGATTAAACGATAAGGTATTTTCTCGCATTGTCCATTCGTCTTCGGCACCACCACGGATATAACCAAAAGCCCCAGCCTCCATTCTTGCTTTAACTAATGCTTCTAAGGAAGCAATATTAACGATCTCTATAGCGTGTTCTTCATTACTTGTATGGTATGACATGATTCGCTCCTAATTATGAGAGTTAATACAACAGTACGGTTATATCACAGCTATTTTTTATTTAAAATTAAATAAAAAACATTTTTGACAAAATAGCACTTTTTTATATTCATCTTTGTAGGCGCTTTGTTAAGTACAGATCATAGCCTGAAATATAAAGAAAATAGCAATGAGTTAGTGGGGTTTTTTAGTTTGCTGTAAAGGGATTCAATAAAAAGCTTATTTTTTTGCTAAACAAAAAATAAACCTCGATATTATTCGAGGTTTTTCAATAATTATATATTGCCATTGTATATTCAAATACTAATAGCTTATTTTATTCCATATTCAGCCCGATAAGCCTCAACTTGTATGACTTGCTCTTTTCGCGCTGGATCTTTGTAGAGGTATTGGATCAAATCATCAAGCGTAATAATTGAAATAACATCACAATGATAGGTTTGTTTAATTTCTTGAATTGCGGATAGTTCACCACGACCTTTTTCTTGACGGTCTAGGCAGATGAGCACACCAGCAAGTTTTGATTGGTTATCTTCTAATATTCTCATCGATTCTCGAATTGCGGTACCGGCGGTAATAACATCATCAACCAGCATAACGCGTTGCTGATAGATTGAACTACCAACTAAGTTACCACCTTCACCATGGTCTTTGGCTTCTTTGCGGTTAAAGCAATAAGGCACATCAATATTATGCTGTTCAGAGAGTGCAACAACGGTTGATGAAACAATAGGAATACCTTTATAAGCTGGACCAAAAATAACATCGTATTCTAAATTGGCATCCATGAGTGCAGCTGCGTAAAAACGACCTAATAAAGCTAGATCTTTACCGGTATTAAACAATCCTGCATTAAAAAAGTAGGGGCTTTTGCGTCCTGATTTTAAGGTAAATTCACCAAATTTTAATGCTTGTCTATTTAAAGCAAATTCAATAAATTCACTTTTATATGATTTCATCGATTTTCTCCAATTAATCTTTTAAGGACTGTTTTTGAGCATCAATAATTGTTGCGATGCCATTTTTTGCTAATTCTAACAGTTTTAATAATTCGTCATGACTAAATGGTTCGCCTTCGGCAGTGCCTTGCACTTCAATCATACGACCATCATCTGTCATAACAACATTCATATCGGTTTCTGCGTTTGAATCTTCTATATATTCCAAATCACAAATCGCTTCGCCCTCAACGATACCAACAGATACTGCGGCCACTAATGATTTAATTGGGTTTTGTTTTATTTTTCCATTGGCAAGCATTTGGTTGATAGCATCGTTTAAAGCAACACAAGCACCAGTAATTGATGCGGTTCGAGTACCACCATCGGCTTGAATCACATCACAGTCAAGTGTAATTGTATGCTCACCGAGCAGTTTTAGATCAATCATTGCTCGTAATGAACGAGCAATTAACCGTTGAATTTCCATTGTTCTGCCAGTTTGTTTGCCTTTAGCTGCTTCGCGTTGGGTACGTGAATTGGTTGCACGCGGTAACATGCCATATTCAGCCGTTACCCACCCTTGGCCTTGTCCTTTTAAAAAGCGGGGGACCCCTTCATCAACAGTGGCATTACAAAGTACTTTGGTTTCACCAAATTCGACTAATACAGAACCTTCTGCATGCTTAGTATAATGACGGGTTATTTTGATTGGGCGGACTTGTTCCGCAGATCGACCAGACGGGCGCATGCAATTCTCCAGCAGTTTTAATTAAAAATTATCGTTTTGAGTTAATCATTTAGGAGGACATCAACAAGATTTAAGCGATGTTTAGCCTAAGCTAAGAGCGCATTATACAGAATTTATGATACAATGCCCAGCAAGTTTTTTACAAATTTAGGATGTTATTATGATTTCAAGCATGACTGCTTATGCAAGAAAAGAGGCCAATCAACCATGGGGAACGGCTTCTTGGGAATTACGCTCAGTTAACCAACGTTACTTAGAAACGTATATTCGTTTGCCTGAGCAATTTCGTTCACTTGAACCTATCGTTCGCGAAAAATTACGTAATCGCCTAACTCGTGGTAAAATCGAATGTAATTTGCGTTTTGAATTAGATCCTTCAGCACAACATCAAGAACTTTCATTAAATAAAGAACTGGCTAAACAGATAATTAATGCTGCAAGTTGGATTCAAACTGAACAAGATACAGCTCAAATTAACCCTATTGATGTATTACGTTGGCCGGGTGTTATGTCGGCAAAAGAGCAAAATTTAGATACTATCTCACAAGAAATTTTAGCTCTACTTGACACCGCAATTGATGAGTTTATTGCGGTACGTGAGCGCGAAGGTAAAGCGCTTTGTGATCTTATTATCAAACGATTAGAAGCGATTACCGTAGAAGTTGACAAAATCCGCCAATGGATGCCACAAATTCTTGAATGGCAAAAAGAAAGGCTAAAAAGTAAATTAGAAGAAGCCAATATTGAACTTGACAATTCCCGTCTAGAACAAGAAATTGTTATGGTTGCACAGCGCATTGATGTTGCCGAAGAACTTGATCGATTAATGACTCATGTAAAAGAAACTTATTCAATCTTGAAAAAGAACGAAGCAGTAGGGCGCAGGCTTGATTTTATGATGCAAGAATTTAATCGAGAATCTAACACTATTGCGTCTAAATCAATTAATGCTGATGTTACAGCCAGTGCGATTGAACTCAAAGTGCTTATTGAACAAATCAGAGAGCAAGTACAAAACATTGAGTGATCATTTATTCAATGAATAGAATACTTGGCATTTTAGCCGTCATATTGGCATCTGTTTTGTGGGGGACAACGGGCACAGCAGCTACATTTGCTCCCTCGCTTTCTCCTTTACTTATTGGCTCGTTAGCAATGGGCATTGGTGGCATTTTACAATGCACATTGGCGATACCCAAAATAATCAAAGAGCGTCATTTGTTAACCAAACATTTTGGTTTTCTTATTGTTGGTGCCATTGCGGTAATGATTTACCCTTTAGCTTTTTATAGCTCGATGCGGTTGTCTGGTGTGACAATAGGAACGGTGGTCTCTATTGGTTCTGCGCCGATTCTTTCAGCCATTATTGAATATATTAGCCGTGATTTTCGGTTAACTAAACAATGGTTAATAGGAGCTAGCTGTGGCATTTTGGGAATAATTTTACTTGCCTTTTCAGAAAATAACTCTACTACAAATCAATATGATCATATCACTATTGGCATTTTGCTAGGCTTAATCGCTGGATTCACTTATGCCTTGTATTCATGGTCTGCACGGCAATTAATGTTAAAAGGTATCGCAACAAAAGCGGCCATGGGCGCGACTTTTGGTTGTGGTGGCATCTTACTTATACCTGTTATGCTACTTACAGGATCTGCATTGTTTGACTCATTAACCAATATGACTGTTTGCATTTATATGGCATTGATTCCCATGTTTCTTGGGTATTTATGTTATGGCTATGGTTTATCTAAAATATCAGCCAGTTCAGCTATTACTATTAGCTTGTTAGAGCCGGTTATTGCAGCCATATTAGCGATGTTAATTATTGGTGAACAAATGTCATTAGTTGGGTGGTTTGGGGTTATATTGATTTTTCTGTGTCTTATGTTTGTGACCTTATCAAGTATTACAAACTCATCGCCTTAGACATAATAAGGCTACAATACGAGATACTGAGTGGAATTAATAGGTTTTATTTTGATTTTACTAAAAATAGTTCAGTAATTTTAGTTTATAATAATTTAGAATATATATTTTAACTTCATTAAGTTTTGCTAATAAGGAATATAACGTGAAAAAATTAGTTGCATTATTTTTATTGTTCATATGTTTCTCAAGCCCATCTTATGCTCAAGATTTTCGAGATTTGAGTTTTGACGAATTATACAAAAAAGCGGCAGAAGAAAATAATCCAGAAGCACAATTTTATCTTGGCGTTAGGTACCTTTATGGTATTTCTGTCACAAAAGATGCGCAAAAAGCAATAGAATGGTACGAAAAAGCTGCGGCACAAGGTATTGTATATGCTATGACTAATATCGCTAGCTTATATTATAAAGGTGAAGAAGTTGAACAAGATTACACCAAAGCTTTTGAATGGTTTCAAAAAGCAGCAGAAAAAGACGACGAAGCTCAATTTAATTTAGGGTATATGTACGAAAAAGGCCAAGGTGTTGAACAAAATATAACGAAAGCTTTGGAATGGTATCAAAAAGCGAGTGAAAATGGCAATGTAAATGCTCAATATTCTTTAGGTGATATGTATTTTGATGGTAAAGTTGTTGAACAAGATTATAGTTTAGCTAAAATTTGGTTGGAAAAAGCGGCCGAGCAAAATGATCCTTACGCACAATGGAATCTTGGCGTGATATATTTTAATGGCTATGATGTTAAAAAAGATACCAAAAAAGCGAAAGAATTGTTTAAAAAAGCTTGTGAAAATGGAGTTAAGCATGAATTTTGTGAACAAAAATAAAAACAACTTCAGTAAATAAAATTGGGCCAAATTAAAAAGGGCGTTAAGCCCTGATTAACTTAAACGGCAGTATTAATTACAACAATGTCTTTTCTTGAGTGATTTAAAATACCAATAAAGTATCAAGCAAGCTGTAAAAGTTGATAACAAATCTGCCGTTGGTGCTGCTGCCCAAACGCCATCAAGCCCAAAGAATAATGGCAAAATATAGAGTGTTGGCAATAAAATAAGGATCTGTCTAGAAAGACTGAGTAAAATCGATACTTTTGCCATACCAATGCATTGGAAAAAGCTTGTGGTCACCATTTGGAAACCAATAAAAGCAAAAGAAAGTGTGGTATAGCGTAGTGCAATGGCTGATATTGAGATTAAATCCTCGTCAGCACTAAATGCACGGACTAAAATATCCGGAATAAAAAACCCAAGAATAAAGCCAATACTGGTAATTACAGTTGCTACTTTAACGGCATAGAAAAAAGTGGTTTTGACACGCGAATAGTTTTTTGCTCCGTAATTATAACCAATAATGGGTTGCATACCTTGATTAATCCCAATAACAATCATAATTACTAATGTGATCAATCGGTTGGCATTAGAATAGCCCGCAATAGCATCATCACTTGATACGTTAGACAGTGGTGCATAATGTACTAATTGCCAGTTGATAAAAACCACCACTATAGAAGCTGCAACCTGCATGGCAAATGGAGACATACCGATTGATATAATCGATTTAATATAGGTCAAGTTAAGGGTGAAATTGCGCCGATATAGCTTAATATTACTGTTTTTGCTGATAAAGTGTTGCATAACAAATAAGAAGCTAATAAACATGGATAACGTGGTTGCAAAAGCCGCTCCACGCATTCCCCAGCCTAAACCAATAATAAAAATCGGTGCTAAAATAATATTGGCAATTACACTAATAAACATGGTAACCATTGCTTTAAATGGATAACCACTGGCGCGCATCATATTGTTATAATTAAACGTTAACGTAATAAAAATACTACCCGGTAAATAAACCTCTAAAAATTCTCGAGCATATACATGATTAGTCGCACTAGAGCCGACAAAATGTAAAACGGGATCGACAAAATAGAGCAATAACGAAAGCGTAATGCCACTCAGAACTGCGGTTAGCATAAACGAGGTACCTGCGACTTTTTCGGCTTTGTCGTTTTCGCCACGACCCAAAAAAATCGAAATCCGGCTCGCCGAGCCAATACCTACCAGCATACCAATGCCTGCAGTGAGGTTCATAACTGGCAAAATAATGCCTGCACCACTCAATGCTTCACGACCAATCCAATGGCCAATAAAAATACCATCAATAATGTTATACAGCGTATTTACAATTGTGCCAATTACCGCAGGCAGTGCATATTGCCAAAATAATAAACTGATTTTTTTATTTTTAAAATCATTATAAACATCAAGAGAGTGAACCATTGCTTTTATTTTTCCGCTGCTAATATTGTAAAGAAGTTTTAGGTAGCTATACGTTTGAGTATAAGGCAGTATCATTATTATTCGAATTATCCATGATATGATCATGGCTGCGTATAGGCTATATTACCAAAATAATATACTGGATTTACTATTTTTACTTATTTTTTATGATTATAGCTTATAGTAATTATCTAAACTTTTCTATTGTTACTGTGTAGTTAAATCTTGTCAAAAAATTTCAGATAACCATGCATTTCAGTATAGATTTAATGCAAGTTAACAGCACTAGTTTAACAGAGTGATAAATTGTTAATAGCACTTTTTTGACGCTTTGATAGAATAACGCTCTTACTGATTATTGCGATCAAAATAGGAACCTCACCGATGAGCGTACAAATAGAAAAGATCATATTGCATAAATTAATTAGAAAAAGCGACACCGAAATCGAATTACAACTTCGTGAATCAATGCTAGGTAATGAGCAAGCCGTTGTTAATCTAATCGAAGATATCAACCGTATCTACAACAACAAAAGCAAAGCCTATGGACTATTTAATAGCGATAGCTTATTTGAACAATCACTAAAAGAACTACGCCTTGGCAATCAAGACTTCTTACATTTTAGCCAAGAATCGACCAAACAACTGCGTAACGAATTGGCTAAATACCCTTTTGCGGAAGGGGGAACGGTTGTATTTTGTCAGTACCGTTATTTGGCGGTTGAATACTTGATTATTGCTGTACTAAATAGTTGTTTAAGTATGTTAGTGAATGAAGATTTAGATATCAGCGAAACACAATACTTAGACATTGACCATGCCGATATTATTGCCCGTATCGACATTACCGAATGGGAAACCCAAGCGGACTCAAAACGCTATTTAACTTTCTTAAAAGGACGAGTAGGGCGCAAAGTATCTGACTTTTTTATGGACTATTTAGGTGCTAGCGAAGGATTAGATGCAAAAGCGCAAAACAAAACACTGGTTAAAGCGGTCGATGATTACTGCCAAGAAATGCAATTTGACAAGCAAGACAAAACCAGCGCGCGCGAAAACGTTTATAACTACTGCCAAGCCCAATTACAAGCAGGCGAAGAAATTGAACTGAAAAATCTGGCCAACGAACTACCTGCCAGTGTTGACAATAACTTTATTGAATTTATTAAAAACAGTGAATATGATTTAGAAGAAACATTTCCCGTTGATCGTAGTGCACTGCGTCAGCTTAAAAAATTCTCCGGTAGTGGTGGGGGATTAACGTTAAGCTTTGATTCAAATTTATTAGGTGAACGCATTAAGTGGGATCCGCAAACTGACTCCCTAGTAATTAAAGGTGTACCACCTAATTTACGTGATCAGCTACAACGCAATAGCGGTTCCAACTAATTATCAACCAACAACGTTATTAGGACAAAACATGAAATACATTGGTGCACATGTCAGTGCAGCAGGTGGGGTAGACAATGCCCCAATTAACGCCTATCAAATTGGCGCAACCGCATTTGCGCTATTTACTAAAAATCAACGACAATGGCACGCCAAACCGCTTGAGCCCACAATTATCGACAGCTTCAAAAAGCGTTGCGAAAAATATGGCTTTACTAGCAAACAGATCTTGCCTCACGATAGTTACTTAATTAATTTAGGCCACCCAGATCGAGAACAGCTCGAAAAATCACGCACCGCCTTTTTAGACGAAATGCAACGGTGCGAACAGCTAGGGCTGACATTACTTAACTTTCACCCCGGTAGTGACTTAAAACAGATTTCGGTTGATGAATGTTTAGCACGTATTGCCGAATCGATTAATATCACGCTTGATAAAACACAAAATGTGGTTGCCGTTATTGAAAATACTGCGGGGCAAGGCTCTAACTTAGGCTATAAATTTGAACATCTTGCCCAGATCATCGACCAAGTTGAAGACAAAAGCCGAGTTGGCGTTTGTATTGACACTTGCCATGCCTTTGCTGCTGGCTATGACTTGCGTACTGAAAAAGCCTGCCAAGAAACCTTTGCCGAATTTGAAAAAATTGTAGGTTTCAAATACTTGCGAGGCATGCACTTAAACGATGCCAAAAGCGAATTTGCTAGCCATGTTGATCGTCATCATAGCTTAGGCAAAGGCAATATTGGCGAAGCAGCCTTTAAATACATTATGCAAGATCCAAGAATTGATGAAATTCCCCTTATTTTAGAAACCATCGATCCCGACATCTGGGCGCAAGAAATAAGCTGGTTAAAGCAGCAAATAAATGCATAAAAATTATTATATTTTCTATTTGACTATAAACAAAGTGGGTAATGCTTACCCACAAACTAGGTTAAACATTGCATAAATGTTTAAACATGTTTCATTATTCCAATTGCGTTACAAGTTCAATTATTTCCGGCAAAATATCCAAAATCAAAGCTAATTGTTGCATTACAAGCAGATCATTATTGGCTTTATCGTCATCTACTGAATTGACGGAAATGGTATCGATATAATCGACAACAGACTTCTTAATGAATTGGTATTCGCCATCTATCTTTTTATCGCTTAACAGATTAATAATATAGACCGACAAATCGTCAAACAGATCGAGCGTCTGTTTTGAGATACATTTATCACGATGTGCGCCTAAAGTTGAAAGATAACTAATTAACGTATGATTAAGCGTCAATAGACGAAATCCCTGATCAATAACCACCGGATTCATATGTGGCTCTTTGGTCATCAAACTAATTAACGACGATAAATCTGCATTACTATCATGCGTAGCTCGTCTTGCTAATCGATATTGTAGATCATTAGTTTTGCCAGACAAATACTGGCGTCCAATTAACGCCAAATAGTGACTATCATCATGACAAACACGATCAACGAGTTTAGGCAGATTTCTAAACTGCCAGTCAGGCCAAATAAAGCTCACGGCAAACCAAGCAATAAAACAACCAATCAACGTTGCAATAATGCGCGAAACAGCCACCGCAATACTGCTTTCGCCAATCAAGCTAAAACTAAAAAACACGAGTAATGTAATAAATGCTGTCGCGTAAGCATATTGTGAATTCTTAAATAGAAAAAATAGCCAACCGGTAATAATAATTAACACCAACTGTTCAGGTACACTTGGAAATAAAAACGTTAACGGAATACCCACTATGATCCCCAAAATTGTCCCCATTACGCGCAATTTTAGGCGATGTTTTGTGGTGGAATAGTTTGGTTGGCACACAAACAAGCTGGTTAAAATAATCCAATACCCATGTGATAAATCAGAAAAACAAATGACCATATAACCCACAAAAAATACCACACACATACGAATCGCATGGCGAAACAGTGCGGACTTAACCGTCAAATTCCCTTTGATTTTAACAAAAATATCATGAAAACGGGTTAACTCCTCGTCAATTAACTGATTATCTTCTTGCTCTTTTGATAAATGTTGCTCGGTATCAATATTGGCAAGTAACAGATCGATAGATAGCAAATTTTGATGCAAACTTCTTAGCGCCTTCACCATCATCATATCGGCTTTATTGCTTGCGTGATACTGATTAATTGCCTCTTCAAGATACAAAAAATAACGCGAAAACAACGAATCATGCTGATAAGTCTGATTTAACTTAATCGCCATTGCCAACTGAGCACATGCCTTCGCCTGTAAATTTAAAATACGCGCAAATCGAAACAAGATATCACTATGTTTAAAATGCAGACTCAATGCTTGATAATTTCCATGTGCCGAACTTGCGCGCTCGTGGATATCTTGTGCCACAAAATAGTAGCTCAGCATCTTCCTAATATAAGCCTGCCCACGATAGCTTTTTAACCGATTAAATAGCGAACGCTTGGTGTGATTAAATGCGCTCACAAGCTGATTATTACTATCGGTCAACTGCAATGTCTGCTTTACAAAATCGTTGGTCTCATCAGGATCGAACATTGCCGCCTTAGCATCAAGATATTGCGCCAAATAAATAAAACACAGTGACAGCGACTGCTGGGTTGTACGAATGGGTTGGATGATCGACTCAATTAACGAAACAACATTATACCAAAGCGCGCCAAGTAACAAAAAACAAGGCAACGTATAATTGTCGGTATATAGGTTATGTCCAAGCATGGTATAAGCCGCAATCAAAAGCGACCCAAAAGCAATCACCCCATAACGCTGACCAAGCGACCCAAGCATAATAAAAATAAAAGTCGAAGACACCAAACCGACAATAAATAACACAGGAAGATCAAATAACAGCTCGACCGAAAAAGTCGCAATAGCAAAACAGAACAACGTAAAGACCAAATTAATACAACGGCTTAATAAACGCGTATCAATCTCGGTCAATCCTGCCGCAACCACTCCAAGTGTAAGGGGAATCACAAGCGATGTTTGCCCCAAATACCAAGGAACCAAAGTCGATCCAGTCAAACTAATTAACATTCGAAGACTAAAAAGAAGGTTGCTACTATAAAAGACTTTGCGTAAAGTCAAAATGAATCCGTGCACGGTATATGAACTTTGAATGGGATAATAGCGAATAGGATACTATATTGAGGCAGATAGGGAAAGTATACTTTGTAATCGTTGTTTTTTGTTAAAAAACAGTCAAATAAAAAACTTGAATAAAATCAATATCTTTTCTGACCAATTTTTGAGCGGAAAATCAGGCCTTTTTGTTTTGGTGAATAGAATAAATTGGGTGCGGTGGTTTCGGACGTTTTGACCTTGGGTGAACAAAATAGCTATTGTGACCACGTCCGAGCAAAGGGAATTAGAGCGAATTCCCTTTGCAATCCCACGCTTTGGCTGCAGAATGTGGCCTGCGGCACTACTCGTATCATCCTGATACTCGCCTCTACGAGGCCATCTTCGCTGTGCTCAGATGTTCAAATTTGTTCCAGACAAATTTGTCAGACGCAGCACAAACTCGCCAAACATTCTTGTTTGGCGTGCTAACCTCGCTCTGTTGTCGGCACATTCTGACGCCGGAATAGGACAAACAACATAATCTTAGGTATTTTTTGTGAGTTGCTTTTTTGTTAAAAAGTAATGTAATTACATCCAAAAATTGGTCAGTAAAGATATTGATTTTATTTAAGTTTTTATTTAGTGGTTTTTAGCCAAAAATATCACCAAAACCATCCCCCCAAAAAAATAGGCCAACAAAAGTTTAACCTTACACACTTAACAAAACCTTAAAATTTTTAACAAAAACTAGCGTATTCTTAATCAACCGGTTATAATTCAAGCGCATTTAAAACAAGAGAAAGCTCATTAATTGAGCGAAAATTTTAAAAAAATTGAAATAAAACAAAAAATTACTTGACAGGATAATCGAAATGCGCTACCATGCATGGCATCTGGCATCTGGCATCTGGCATGCCAAACCTACGCCCAAAATCTTTTTCAATTTCACCGTAGTCTAAATCAGATACAGTTCTTATTATCATCACCGAAGTCATTTCGCGTAGCGAAATCGGCGACGTTGTCGGCAAGGTTATCACCGATTCCCAAATTGTTATCTAAATTTTCGTTATTATCAAAATCCGCGTTGTTCTTCGTGGCATTGTTCTTGTTGTCATATACACAGGGTTCTGTGGCATTAACGGCGTATACATCAGCGTATATAGAGGGTACTCCTCCGTATTTAACGTTCGACGGTGGTCGAACAAAGGCAACATCAACAGATAGTTTATTGTCTATTAAGTTGCGGGATGGAACAAGGTACACACCGTCAACTAATCCATCAAGTGTTACAAATCCGATAAGATTACCTTATGCAGGAAGTACTTTGGGAGATATAGATATGGTAATCCCATCATCAGTGAATTCAGTGAGTTTAAGTGATTTGGTCACTAGGTATAATTATTGGGGAGATGATGATGGAGATGGACAAGGTACTAATGGTGTTACTGCTACAGGGAGTATATCGGTATCATTTACGGATAAAAATGGCAATACCGTTAGTCGTAGTGATACATTAAGTATTTGCAGTGCACCTTATAAGGTAACGTTAAGAAGTATGGGAGGAAGTTTAACTACCCAGTATGGTGTGCCAAGGAGTAGTAATTTCGGTGGAGCTACAGTGGATTATTATATCAATCCGTATGCTGATGTTGGTGTTTGTTACGCAAGGCCAAATTTGTACTTTGGTGGTACTGGTGCTACTGTTGATGGTTTCCGTGACGATTCCAAGTACGCAGGTCTATCCAACATATGGTCTCCTACAAAGGGTTTTTTAACTCAGTCAACGAGTTCATCATCTTACGACCGAAATTTTCCGACAACAGGTGCTGATGGTTTGTATTTTGATTTAGACATAAGTGGAATTAATGCAAGTCAGTTGACGTGGTCTGTTGTCACAAATGGTAGTAGTATAATAGCTACAGTGACAAGTGTTACACCTAGTGATGGATGGATTCCTAGTGCTGATAGAGGAAAAGTTGTCGCACGTGTTAAGTTAAGCGGTCCTAGAGTGAGTCGTAGTCAGTGGAATTCAAGTAATCCTAGTCCTCTTACTCCATTGTCTTTGCCACAGACATTTGAGTTAGTGGGTAGGGATAGTGGGGGTAATGTGATGGTTAAATATGGATTTGTGTTAAAGCAGTGGTTCATCAATCGGGGTATTAATACGGATACTCAGTCTAACCAATCCTCTTGGTGTAGTAGTTTGGGTTATCGTTTGCCACAGGTCGAGGATTTAACTAACGCTAGGTGTGGTGTTAGTAGCGACTTCTCATGTATAAATGGTGTAGATGGCGCCACGCCTAGTTCATCTGGTAATAATTTCATGCGTCACATAGGTGCTGGTTTTTTCACGGAGTGGGGCCGCGTGGGCAGCTACGCTGATGGGGACTTCGTCCACAACCACTATTGGGCAAGCGGCGCGGCAGGTGGCTATGGTTTTGCTGTCCGCTCGTACGAAGGCGCCGTCAACGGCCCCAGCGTTTCCAATAGCTATTCCGCTGTTTGCACCGCACCTTAGCTTTTATTTCTTAGTCCTTAATTTTTTGGGCACGGAAGGCGTTTATGGTACCAATAGAAGTTAATCTAATAAAGAATAAAGCCCCCTGAGAAAGTTGGGGCTTTGAGCAGACAAAGCCTGCGAATCCAGTGATTTCATGACTAAAAGTAAAAAAAACGCTTCCGCTGCCGACGCTGAAAGTGTAGTTGGCAGTCGTGTGGATTACCTGTGGTGGTTTAAAGCTGTGGTCTATTTTAGTTCGGCAAGGTTTCGGGCGTTTTTACTTTGGTGAAAAAACAGCTATAGTGACCACGTCCGATTTAGGGGATTTTTGTGAAATGAACTGCACCCAATTCATTCTATCCACCAACCAAAAAATGGTCTTATTTCCCACAAAAATCGGTCAGAAAAGATATTGATTTTATTAAAGTTTTTATTTGGTGGTTTTTATTCAAAAAAACATCACCAAAACCATTCCCTCAAAACACACCAACAAAAGTTCAACCTGATTCTTAACAAAACTTTACAAGTTTTTAACAAAAAAACTAGCGTATTATTAATTAAACGATTATAATTTAAGCGCTTTTAAAGCAAGGGAGTGCTCATTAGTTGAGCGGTCAATTATAAAAATTCAAATAAAACAAAAAATTACTTGACAGGATAATCGAAATGCGTTACCATTTATGGCACATGGCACATGGCACATGGCCTGCCAAACCTATGTTCTAAATCTTTTTCAATTTCACCGTAGTCTAAATCAGACACAGTTCTTATTTTCATCACCGAAGTCATTTCGCGTAGCGAAATCGACGCCGTCATCGCGGTTTTTTCAGGCGATGTTTTCGGCGGGCTCTTCGACAACCTCTTCGGCAAAATTATCGTCGATATCCAAGTGGTTGTTAAAACCGCCATTATGGTTTAGACTTTCATTGTTATCTAAATCGGCATTATTCTTTGCATCATTGTTGTTATTGTCCTATACACAGGGTTCTGTGGCATTAACGGCACATACATCAAGGTATATCGTGGGTAGTGCGCCGTATTTAACTTTTGACAATGGCCAAACAAGGGCAACATCAACGGATAGTTTGTTGTCTATTCGGTTGCAGGATGGTCGGGTAATCACGCCGTCAACCAATCCATCAAGTTCAACAAATCCAATAAGTTTGCCGTATGTTGGGAGTAATTTAAGTCATATAGATATGATAGTCCCGTCATCGGCTAGTTCAGTTGATTTAAGTGATTTAGTCACTCGATATAATTATTGGCGTGATGATGATGGGGATGGACAGGGTGCTAATGGTGTTACCGCATCGGGGAATATATCGGTATCGTTTACGGACAAAAATGGCAATAGAGTTAATCGTAACGATGCATTAAGTATATGTAATGCTCCTTATAGGGTAACTTTAAGTAGTACAAGGGGATATTTACAGACACGTTATGGTGTTCCTAATAGAACCAGTTTTAGTGGAGCTACGGTGAATTATTATATTAATCCGTATGGTGGTCCTAGTGTTTGTTACGCAAGGCCGAGTTTGTTGTTTGGTGGTACAACTGGCATCGATTCTAATGATGATCCTCGCTATGCAGGCCCAGCTAACATATGGTCTCCTACAAAGGGTTTTTTAACTCAGTCAAACGATTCTTCATCTTACGAGCGAAACTTTCCAACTACAGGTGCTGATGGTTTGTATTTTGATTTGCTCATAGGTGGAGTCGATGCACGTTGGTTAACGTGGTCTCCGGTCATTCGTGGTGGAATAACGGTTACGGTGACAAATGTTTTTGAAAATGTTGTCGCACGAGTTAAGTTAAGCGGTCCTAGGGCAAATGGTGCTCAAATATACACAAATAATCCTCGTCCTCTAGATGTACCCTCTTTGCCACAGAGATTTGAGTTGGTGGGCAGAGATAGTCGTGGTAATGAGGTGAGGTATGGATTTGTGTTACAGAAGTGGTTCGTCAATCGAGGTTATGTTCTCGATAATCGGTCTAACCAATCCACTTGGTGTAGTCGTTTGGGTTATCGTCTTGCTAGGGTAAGTGATTTGACCAATTCAAACTATAGTAATTTAGGCGCCACACCTAGTTCATCTAATAATGATTACAAGCGTCACATAGGTGCTGTTTTTTTCACTGAGTGGGGCCACATGCACAACTACGCTGGTGCGGGCTTCGACTACGACTACTTCTACTGGACGGGTGACGCGGCAGGTATCGATGGCTTCGGTGTCAGCTCGAACTACGGCAACATCCGCTACTCCCTTGTTTCCGTCAGTCTTTACGCTGTTTGCACCACACCTTAGTTTTTAGCGTTTAGTCCTTAATCCTTGGGCCGCGGGGGCGGTTATGGTGCCTGAGAGGACAATCTAACAAAGAATAACGCCCCCGCGTCAGTTGGGGCATTTTCCTTAGGGTTGCGCTGTTGCGGCGAAGCCACAATCGCGCCGCCCCCCGCCGGCGACGCTGAAAGTGTCGATGGCGGTGGCTCAGGGGTAAAATCAAATAAATAAAGAGAAGTCATGTAATGGAAATAGAACAAAAATTAGCATTAAGTGAAAATCCGATACATTTTTTGAAAGAAGGCCTTTTTTTAAAGGCTTATAACCAGTCATTTTATGTCATGAGTCAATTATTAGGTTTTAACCTAAAACCGATAATCAAGCATATTAAAAAACTTGACCAAATCGTTGTATGTGGTGGATTTCCGGCTAATGTTATTAATAAACGTTATCCTATTGTGTTTTTGGGTTGGTGGATAAAATGAATTGAGTGCAGTGGTTTCGGACGTTTTGACCTTTAGTGAATAAAATAGCTACAGTGACCACGTCCGAGTCAGGGAATTAAAGCGAATTCCCTGACAACCCACGCTTTGGCTGCAGAATGTGGCCTACGGCTACCCGACGCCGCCGCTCGGTCTTAACGCACCGTTTGTGATGCGTTCCAGACGCAGCACAAACTCGCCAAACATCCCTGTTTGGCGTGCTAACCTCACTCTGTTGTCGGCACATTCTGACGCCGGAATAGGACAAATAACATAATCTTAGGTATTTTGGGTGAATTGTTTTTTGTTAAAAAGCAATGTAATTACATCCAAAAAGTGGTCAGGAAAGGTATTGATTTTATTGAAGTTTTTATTTTTGTATTTTCAAGGAAAATCAATCGCTTACACAACCTAAGCAAAGCGCCGACATACAACAAATCAACAAAACCACGAATAGCGGCCTAATAACAGCAATTTAACCGCTCCAAACCCTTTTTTTAACGATAATTTAAAATTAAATAAAATCAATAAATTATAAAACACCTCAAAAAAAGGGTTTTCAAAGATGAAATTGTTGTTTATCTTTATACAGCAAGATTTATCAAATCTTGAGCTCTACCTTAACGCCGTATAGGCGGTTTAGAAATGTTTGACATATGGGAAGATGACACTACCACACCTTAACGCCGTATAGGCGGTTTAGAAACCAAATTTGTCTCGTCCGAAATCGCCACCACTCCTTAACGCCGTATAGGCGGTTTAGAAATAACCATGCAGCCATCTACATCGGCAATCAATCCTTAACGCCGTATAGGCGGTTTAGAAAAAACGCATTACGCAGCTTTAGCAGATAACAATCCTTAACGCCGTATAGGCGGTTTAGAAATGCAATAATCGTATCAAGCTGAGCCGCTGCCACCTTAACGCCGTATAGGCGGTTTAGAAATGATCTGAATCCCAACTTGTAAAACTGTAACCCCTTAACGCCGTATAGGCGGTTTAGAAATTTCTGATAAAATTGGAATTAAAAATAAGGAGCCTTAACGCCGTGTAGGCGTTTAATTTAAATAAAATCAACCATATAATTATAAAAACACAACAATATTCCCAAAAAACGATGGTTATGTTATTTGTCTTATTCCGGCGTCAGAATGTGCCGACAACAGAGCGAGGTTAGCACGCCAAACAGGGATGTTTGGCGAGGCTATTCTCCGTCTGGAACGGATAATAGCCGGTGCGTTAAGACCGAGCGACGGCGTCGGGTAGCCGCAGGCCACATTCTGCAGCCAAAGCGCGGGATTGCTAAGGGAATTCGCTTTAATTCCCTTAGCTCGGACGTGGTCACTGTAGCTATTTTGTTCACTATAGGTCAAAACGTCCGAAACCTGCGCATCCAATTTATTCTATTCACCAACCCAAAAAAAAGACCTGATTTTCCGCCAAAAATCGGTCAGAAAAGGTATTGATTTCATTAAAGTTTTTTCTGACTGTTTTTTTAACAAAAAAACCTTATAAAACACAATAACCCATCCCAAAAACGATAGTTATGTTGTTTGTCCTATTCCGGCGTCGGACAAATTTGTCTGGAACAAATTTGAACACCTGAGCATAGTGAAGGTGGCCTCGAAGAGGCGAGTATCAGGATGATACGAGTAGCGTAGCCGCAGGCCACATTCTGCAGCCAAAGCGTGGGTTGTCAGGGAATTCGCTCTAATTCCCTTAGCTCGGACGTGGTCACGATAGCTATTTTGTTCACTATAGGTCAAAACGTCCGAAACCACCGCACCCAATCCATCCTATTCCCCAACCCAAAAAGGCCTGATTTTTCGCCCAAAAATCAGTCGGAAAACATATTGATTTTATTAAAGTTTTTATTTTGTGTTTTTACATAAAAACCTACATAAAAAACAGCAGCCAAATAGCTGCTGTTTTTTTATTGCATTTGTTTTTTTCGATTATTTAATCGCTTTAGCCACAATTTGTTGCGCCTCTTGCTGTAGCGTATTTAAATGCTCATTACTTATAAAGCTTTCAGCATAAATTTTGTAAGCATCTTCTGTTCCAGAAGGACGAGCGGCAAACCAGCCATTTTTGGTTATCACTTTAAGTCCACCAATTGCAGCATTGTTAGCCGGTGCAGTGGTTAGGCATTGAGTGATTTTTTCACCGGCTAGGTTGTCGGTGGTTAGTTGGCTGGCATCAAGTTTAGCTAGTTTTTGTTTTTCGCTAAACGATGCAGGCGCTTGGATTCGTCCATAATAAGAAACACCAAATTTATCTTCGAGTTCTTGGTACTGTTCTTGTGGGTTTTTGCCCATTTTGGCTGTCATTTCGGCTGCAAGTAGGCATAGGATAATACCATCTTTGTCGGTTGCCCATACTTTGCCGTTGGTTCTTAAAAACGATGCACCTGCGCTTTCTTCGCCTGCAAAGCCTAGTTTGCCGTTGTAAAGCCCATCGGCATACCATTTAAAGCCAACAGGGTATTCTAGATATTTTTTGTTGAGGCTGTTTGCCACGCGGTCGATCATCGAGCTTGTAACTAGTGTTTTGCCAATAGCGATATCTTTGTGCCATTGTGGACGATTTTGGAATAAGTAATTGACACAAGTTGATAGGTAGGCATTTGGGTTCATTAGTCCTTTAGGTGTGACAATACCATGGCGGTCAAAGTCGGTATCATTGCCAAAGGCTAAATCAAATTGGTCTTTTAATTTTAATAACCCTGCCATGGCCCAGCGACTTGAGCAGTCCATTCGAATCACTTCGTCATGATCTAGGTGCATAAAGCTGAATGTTGGATCGACTTTGTTATTTACAATGTTGAGGTTGATACCGTATTTTTCGGCTATTCGAGGCCAATAGGTGATGCCAGCACCGCCCAGTGGGTCAACGCCAATTTGTAGCGATGATGATTTGATCAGCGCTAAATCTAAAATGTTTTCAAGGTCGTTGATGTAGTCGGTTTCGTACTCTTTGGTATGAATGTAATTTGAATTTATGGCCTTGTCTAAAGTTACGCGCTTGACTTCATTGAGTTTGTTTTTTAATAGTTCGTTGGCGCGGTTTTCAATTTGTTTGGTGATGTCCGTATCCGCAGGACCGCCATTGGTTGGGTTGTATTTTATTCCGCCATCTTCTGGTGGATTGTGCGATGGGGTTATTACAATGCCGTCGGCTAGCTGAGTTTGTTTGCCTTGGTTGTAGGTTAAAATAGCATGCGATATCACAGGCGTTGGTGTATAACCCCAATCTTGCGCCATGACAACCGTTTGTTCGTTGGCAACAAAGACTTCGAGTACTGATTTTAATGCGAGTTCTGATAATGCATGAGTATCTTGACCGATAAAGCATGGTCCTGTGATATTGTTGGCTTTGCGGTATTCAGCAATGGCTTGAGCTACGGCTAATATATGTGCTTCGTTAAATGTGCCTTTGTTTGAACTGCCACGATGGCCAGAGGTGCCAAATATGACTAGTTGGCTAGCGTTATCCGTGTCAGGTTGAATTTGATAATAGTTATTTCGTAATGTTTCAACGTTAATAAGATCTGATGGTTGAGCTAACATTCCTGCGCGGTTTTGCTTGGCCATTTTTTAATCCTCTTTCATAAAATAGTATTTTTATAATGGCTAAAAACGTGAACGAGTTAAAGCGTGTCGCGTTTTTAGCTTTTATTTGTTTTTATTTGTCCGGTTAAGGTAAAAAAGCATTGGTGACTTGGTTTATCATTGTTTCAGATATGCCCATGTCACTCATTATTGATTCTATAATATATTGTTTTCTGGCAGTGTTGGTGTTGCTAATAACCCAATAAGGTGTGCCAATGATTTCACGGGGTTTGGTGTTTTTACCCGATGTTTCTAGCAATTGTTTGTCTTTGGCTAAATATTGGCGTTTGCTGCCGTGTAATGAGGTGGCAGCAATGGCAAAGAGTGCTGGATTATAGTTATACAGTGCACTAAGTAATAATATAAAGCGATTAATAATGGATTTTTCATTTGTGAAAGTATCGCTAGTTAGTAAGTCATTAAAAGGCGTATAATGGCTTTCTTTTTGTGCAATGATATTTTGTTTTGCCAAGGTCGGCTGATCTATATTCAATAAACGTCGTAATATACTTGATGCATTTTCGCCGATGTGTTTAGTTTGGCCGGCAATAAATTGGTATAATTCTTCGTCGATTTCTATCGTTTTCATTGTGTTACATGTGCCTATTAAATTATTTTACGGGACATCCTAAAGCAGGAGTGCTATCTAAATGCAAATTATTAGCCGATGTGTGGTTTAAACAATTATCTGATGGTTGTTTTAATTCAGCACTATCATTTTTTTGGGGCGTTTGATTTGCATCATGGCAAGCCGTTATCATAACTGATAATATTAATGGAAAAAATAACCGTTTCATATACTCATTGTTCGCTTTATAAACTATTGCGCTGAGTATAACCTAACTTAAAGATAAATTGTATTGGCTATCGATAAAATAATGAAAATGATGTTGTCGTTTTTCTAAAACAATATTATGCTAAAGAAGGTATAATAAGCAGATACCGATATGATATGAGGAATTAATTATGAAAAAAATCGTCACATTAACTATTTTAGCTGCAATTTTATCAGGATGTAGCAATAGTGATCTTTATTCTGGCGATGTTTATACTACTGATCAAGCCAAACAAGTTCAGCAAGTGAGTTATGGTACAATTGTGTCAGTACGTCCAGTTAAAATTCAAGCTAATGCATCATCAGACGGTAAGAGCGAAAACGTAGCAGGTAACTTAGGCGGTGCGGTTTTAGGTGGTGTATTAGGTAATACTATTGGCGGTGGTACTGGCCGAGTGTTAGCTGTTGCAACAGGTGCTATTGGTGGTGCAATTTTGGGTGATACTATTCAAGATAAAACTAGCCAAGCTAGTGCTGTTGAATTAGAAATTAAACAAGAAAATGGATCAAATATTGTTATTGTACAAAAAGGTTCAGCTAAAGACTTCTTTGCTGGTCAAGAGGTTCGTTTAGTTACTAATGGTAAGAAAATTAGTGCATCACCGCGTTATAACAACCAATCAAAATAATAACGAGTTGAAAATATAATACTTCATTTTGCTCATCTTGATGGTGAGCAATATTTAAGTTGAAATTATTATTCTTCATAATGTCCCCCCTTTCAATAACAAAAATTTGCCTGTCTAAATACTAACGTATAAACTCTATGTGATTTTTATTTGTTATGTTTAAAGGAACAATAAGCAATGCGTATTTTACACACGATGATCCGAGTTGGTGATTTGCAGCGTTCGATCGATTTTTATACCCGTGTAATGGGGATGCGAGTGCTAAGAACAAGCGAAAACACACAATACAAATATTCATTAGCCTTTGTCGGCTATGGCGATGAGACAACGAGCTCAGTTATTGAGCTAACTTATAATTGGGACACAGATACATATGATCATGGAACGGCATTTGGTCATATTGCTATTGGTGTTGATGATGTCGCCCAAATGTGTCATGCCGTTAAGCAAGCCGGAGGTAAAGTAACACGCGAAGCAGGGCCAGTAAAAGGGGGTTCAACGATTATTGCTTTTGTTGAAGATCCTGATGGTTACAAGTTAGAGCTGATTCAAAACGATCAGGCTGATCAAGCCTTAGGTCATTAACCGGTCCCAATAGTATATCGCCGGTGTTTTGGCGATATGTTTTGTTTTTAATTCGATTGACTACTCAATAAATCAGCTAATAATTGTTTGTTGATAATTGCTTGTTTTTGTTGCTCTAAGCTAGCCGTGGTAATGATTGCGCTTAATGCGTTTAATGAAGTATCAAAATCATCATTAATAATGATATAGTCATATTCGTTATAATGCGAAATTTCGGCCTGCGCTTTTTGCATTCTTTTGGCTATGACGGCACTGTTATCTTGTCCACGTTTTATTAAGCGGTTTTCTAGCTCTTTTAGTGAAGGTGGTAATATAAAGATGCTTTTTGCTTGAGGCATTTTTTTGCGTACTTGCCGTGCACCTTGCCAGTCAATATCTAAAAAGACATTAATTCCTTGTGATAGGCTTTGTTCTATTTCGGCTTTGGATGTGCCGTAATAGTGGTCAAATACGTTGGCATATTCTACAAATGCATTTTTATCAATTAAGGATTCAAAGTGTTTATGATCGACAAAATAATAGTGTTCGCCATGTGTTTCACCAGGTCGTGGTTCGCGTGTTGTATGCGAAATTGATACTTTGGCTTGATGTGGTTGTTGGTTTAGATAAGCACGAATAAGACTTGATTTACCTGCACCACTAGGCGCAGAGATGATAAATAGAGTTCCTGTATACATAGATATGTTTGCCACGTTGGTTGCTATTGAGTTATTTGTTTTGATTGCCATTAATACAAGTTAAACGATATTATAGCAAAATTTGGCAATATATTGTTGCTTATTGTGAGTTAAGTAGTTTAATTTAGTGCTTAGATCTTTGTTGATAAGCGCTTTGTTGCTTGTTTGTAATATTCTGTATAGGTGTATGTTATCGTAAGGGATGATTATGTCTTTGACTTTTAAAGATGGCGTTTATGCGTGTATTCCAACGTTATTAGGCTATATTGGTATTGGCATTGCTGCAGGGGTTGTGGGTAAGTCGGCAAATCTATCTGTGTTTGAAATTACATTACTGGCTATTATTGTTTATGCTGGTGCATCGCAATTTATTATTGCGGGTTTGATGATGGTGACTACGCCTGTTTCTGCTATTATTTTTACTGTTTTTTTAGTTAATTCCCGTCATTTTTTAATGAGTATGGCAACAGCACCTGCTTTTCGTAAATTTTCATTTTTAAATAATATCGGTATTGGTAGTTTGTTAACCGACGAAAGCTTTGCTGTTGTGATGAATGCCATTGCCAATAAAGTGCCTGTAAATGCTGCTTGGATGCATGGGCTTAATGTTACGGCTTATTTGACTTGGATTATGTCTTGCTTTTTAGGTGCGGTAATTGGTGAATGGTTACCCGATCCTAATTTGTTTGGTTTAGATTATGCCTTAGTTGCCATGTTTATTGGTTTACTTTATTTGCAATTGATTGGCGATAAAAGTAAGAGCCTTAAAAATCGACTGTTAGTAATGCTTACCGTTGCTGTTATGTTAATTTTGTTAATGCGTTTTGTGTCACCTGAAATGGCGATTTTAATTAGCACTTTTGGTGGCTGTTTTATGGGTATGGCAATGGAGCGTGATAGATGACAGTTTATAGTCTATTGATTATTTTAGGATGTGGCTTAGTCACTTGGTTGCCAAGAGTGATTCCTTTTATGTTGGTTCGAAAGTTGCAGTTGCCAAATGTGGTGATTCGTTTTTTGTCGTATGTGCCTTTGTGTATTTTAACTGCACTGTTTGTGCAAAATTTGTTTGTGGCAAAAGAGGGGCAGTTTCCTAGTTTTCATGTGGAATATTGTTTGGCGACAATTCCGACCATCATTGTTGCTGTTATCACGAAAAATTTAATGTGCATTGTAGTTGCAGGTATGTGCTTTATGGCACTGATTCGTTATTTTGTGGTTTAATTTAGTTCAATTGAACAGACGTTTATTGTTGTTTTTGTGATGTGTTAAAAAAACAGGGCTATTTGCCCTGTTTTTCTATTATGTTCTTTCTTTTTGTTCTAGTTTGCTAATCGATTTTAATAGCTTTTCGGCTTCGTTATTTTGGCCTAATTGATTAAGATAGGTCGCCATCGCTTTTTGATAAGTCATGTTGTTCATAATGGCTCGTGGTTGTGAGTACCACCATTTTATAAGTGCTTGCGTATCGCTGTCGGTCGATAATTGCTTAATTCTGGCAATATAAGCCGCTTGTTTAAACTGATCGAGTTGCGATTCGCTATATGCTTTAGCTTTATACATTACTGGTAATAGATCTATAACAGCTTGGTAATCACCAGTTTCGTAATAAAGTTGATCGGCTAATCTAAGCACTTCGACATTGCGGGGCTTTTCATTTAGTAACTGTTCTAACGCACTACGTGCAGCAGTGTATTCGCGGTTTTTTAGTTGTAACCGAATTTGTACTAATTGAAAGGCAAACATTTCTTTAGGTTGACAGCTTTTAGCCGCTTGTTCTAGCGATTGGTTGGCCGGAATTAATTCGTCGTTGTCAATTTGCGCTTGCGCGGCGAGTAAATACGATAAAGTAGTGTTTTTTGCTCCTTTGGCACTTTTTACAAAAAGTCTTGCAGCTTGTTGATAATCACCTTCTAGCAATAAAATTTGCGCTTGTTCAATGCGTTTTATCGATTTTTTAGGTGATTTTAAGCGTAACCAATTACCTAATACAGTTTTAGAATTTAAAATTTTATTGAAAATAGAATAAATTAAGTAAAGGCAAAGCAGACCAATTAATTCAAGTATCATAAATGAATTAAACGACATGCTGACACGGTAATTTAAAAATTCAAATACCGCTGAACCTTGGTGTCCTTGTAATAATGGTCCAAGAAAAAATCCACCCACTAGCACTAAGAAAATAATTAGTATTTTTATCATTATTATTCTCCTATTTTGCCAACATTGAACGAACGCGAGATTGCATTAGTTTTTCAAGTTCGCTGATGCTAGTTAGATTTTCAGGAACGTTTTGGTCGCTGATTGATTGACTTTGTAAAGTCTCAAGTTCATTAATAAATGCTTTAACGCTTGGTGCATTACCATCAAAATAGGCATTCACCCAAGTTGCAGTATCGCTAAGTGCACGTTGATAAATAAGATCTTGATGCCTTGGTACCGCTTGTGCTGCAATCAATAGGCGGAAACGGATATTTTCACGCAGGTAAAGCGATTGTTCTATGCTTAATGGCGCTTTTAATATTTGGCAATGGATGATTTGTTTTTCATCTTGGCCAGCATGTTCTAAGCATGCTTTGAAGCTGTTGTCTTTATTATCAAGCTTTTCAATGGTGATGAATTTATCCATAAAAGTCTTGGCGCTATTGAATAGATTATTAGACCAATCACTGGTTGATGAGGATATTTCGCTATTTGTATTGTCAGCTGTATTATTTGTTTGTGCATGCTGATTGCTTGCTGCGTTAGCGATTTCGGTTTGTGGTTCTTTGTTGTCGTTTGTATTGGTTGAGTCTTCGTTATATTGGGTCATGCCAAGATCGATTTCTTGGTAATGACCCACTAAAGGTAATTCGGTAAGCGAATCTGACAATCCAATTAAGTTAATAATAATGCCGTCAGTATCAATAAAGCTTACTTGAGCAAGTGAGTTAATATCTTTACTGATCGCTTGCCGAGCAGGTAATAGGCTAGGATCATCAGCTTGAGCTAGACTTTCGTCAGCACTTTTAAGAAGTAGCCGTGCTGATGTATAATCTTGGTCATTCCAAATTTTACGTCCCGCTAAGTGTACCAAATAGTTTGCTTGTGAAATCAACCAAACTTTATGATCTGTGGTTGACATAGCCGCTAAACGTTCGTTGATGTTTTGTAAGCTTTGTTCGTTGAGCTTTAAGGTATCATTCACTTGGTTGCTTAATTGTTGTTGTACTTTTTGCTGATCGCCAAGTTCACGCTCTACACGCTGTTCTAATGTATTGAATTGTTGATTTTGTTTGTTAACCGCATCGCTAATACTATTGTTAAGGTCGTCTGTTATGCTCTGCTTGGTGGTTTGTTTTAAATTGGCTAGTTCTGTTTGTAATGTCGAGATGGTCTTTTTTTGCATTTCAACTTGGTTGTAACCATAATAAAAGCCAATACCACTTAAGCAAACGGTTAATGCTATCGCCAGTATTGATAGTTTTGATACCGGCACTTTGTTTGTGTGACTGTTATTACTGTCTTGGGGCTGAGCTTTAGATTCTAAAGTTGTAGTAGATTGTGAGCCTGTTTGATTTTTTTTGTCTTCTTTCATAATCTTATTCGCTTCATTTTGATTCGTTGTTGTCGTTGGTTGACTAAATGAAGTTGTGTTAATAGTTGAGAGTGTTGCGTTGGCACCATAATATTTTGGCGGCATAAATAACCTCATTTAGATTTATTCAAAATTGATATTGGCATTATGACATAGAGTTAACATTGTTTTAAATAAAATTTGATTATTTGCACCTACTATTTGCAAAACGTTTTGCCAGTTTAGTTGTTGTGCTTTTTTTAAAATTCGTTCACTGGTGACAACGAGCTGAGCCTGCTGTTTGTGTTGTCTTTGGCAATAAAGTTCAAGCTGTATTAAGTGTTCAACACTGGTAATAATGATAATTTGATTGTTTATATTGTTAGCCAAAATATTGTCACAATAGGTTATTGGCTTTCGATGATAACATGCTAGCAATTTAACTTGTGCTTGTTGTGTTGTGAGTGTGTCTGCTAATAATTGCCGGCCTGAGTTACCCCGTAAAATGAGTACGGTGCGATGTGCTAGCATTATGTTTTTGAGTAAGTCTAATAAGCCTTCGCTATCTTCTTGTTTAGGGTAGCTGACTTTAGTTGTGGTTAGTTGACTTAATAAATGTGCCGTTTTGTTACCAATTGCGAAATAATGTACATGCTTTGGAAAGTATAAATCGGGCAAATGTGCTTTGATGGTATAAATTACTTGTGGCGATAGCGCAATAACAATGTCTGATGGCAAAAGGCGGTTAAGTTGTTGCTGTAAATCAACCAGCTCAGAGCTGGGTAAAATATCAAATAAGGGAAGGTGAGTTGCCGGTAAATGGGCTTGATTCAGTTGTTTTGTTAGTTCCTCGCCATCGGGCGAGGGTCTTGTTACATAAATCATTCGCCTATTAATTCCCGTAGTATTTTGTCAGCACCTTGGTTTAATAGCTGTTTGGCTAGGTTGTGGCCCAGTTGTTCGGCTTGGCTTGCAGGGCCTTTTAGTTCAGCTCTGATTATTTTTGACCCGTCAACACAGCCAACAAATCCTTGTAAAGTTAGCGTGTCATTATTTAGCTGGCTATAGCAGGCAATAGGTACTTGGCATCCACCTTGTAGCGCTTCATTCATTGCTCTTTCTGCTATAATGCATTGGCGGCTGTGGTTGTCATCAAGTGGAGCTAATAGCGATAATAGGTATTCGTCATTACTTCGTGTTTCAATGCCAATAGCTCCTTGACCAACCGCAGGTAAGATTAAATTGATATCAATATACTGTTTTATTCGGTGTTCAAGCGCTAAGCGTTTTAGTCCAACTGACGCTAAAATAATAGCATCGTATTCATTGTTATCAAGCTTTGCTAAACGTGTTCCAACGTTGCCACGTAGTTCTTTAATTTGTAAGTGGGGGTATTTAGCTCGTAGCTGACATTGGCGTCGTAAACTTGATGTACCTACAATTGCACCATTGGGTAATTGGTCTAAGTTGGCGTATTGGTTTGACACAAAAGCATCACGTACTTCGTCGCGTTGACAAATTGTTGCTAACATTAATCCCTCAGGAAACTCAGCAGGAATATCTTTTATTGAGTGAACAGCGATATCCGCTTCGTTATTTAGTATCGCTTGTTCAAGCTGTTTAACAAATAGTCCTTTTCCACCAATTTTTGATAGGGGGCTGTCTAGTAATACGTCGCCTTTAGTGACCATCGGAATCAATTCCACCGTTAAATTAGGGTGAGCAGCTAGCAGTTGTTGCTTAACAAAATTAGCTTGCCATAGCGCTAAAGGGCTTTTTCGTGTTGCAATGCGAATGTTCAATGGATTTCTCTATTTTCTTTTTTTATTAGGTGATTTATATTTACTGCGCAAGTGCATTTTTCGTTTGATTTATATCGATCACTTGAATAGTAATATTGCCTAACGCAGTGTGATTTGCATTAGGCTAATTACATTTAAACAGTTAGGCTAAATCGTCAACAAAGCTAACTGCATAACCAATATAGTTAGCCGGTGTTAGCTGTTTTAGCCGTGTTTTTTCGTCTTCGGGTAAATCTAACGAGTCAATAAATTCTTGCATGCCTTTAGCATCAACACGTTTTCCTCGGGTTAGTTCTTTTAGTTTTTCGTAAGGCTTTTCGATGCCGTAACGGCGCATGACGGTTTGAATTGGTTCTGCTAATACTTCCCAGTTTCGATCAAGTTCTTCAAGTAAGTAATCATGATTAACTTCAAGTTTATTTAAGCCTTTTAAGGTTGATTGGTAAGCTATAATGGCATAACCAATACCTACACCTAGATTGCGTAATACTGTTGAATCGGTCAAATCGCGTTGCCAGCGGGAAATAGGTAATTTGCTACCTAAATGGTTCATGATTGCATTGGCAATACCTAAATTTCCTTCTGAATTTTCAAAGTCGATTGGGTTAACCTTGTGTGGCATGGTTGAAGAGCCGATTTCTCCAGCAATGGTTTTTTGTTTAAAGTGATTTAACGAAATATATCCCCAAACATCGCGATCAAAGTCGATCATAATGGTATTAAAACGTGCTACACAATCAAAGAACTCGGCAATATAGTCATGGGGTTCAATTTGGGTGGTATAAGGGTTCCATTTTAATCCTAGCGAGCTAACAAATTCTTCGCTGAATTTATGCCAATTTACTTGTGGGTAAGCAACCATATGTGCATTATAATTGCCTGTTGCACCATTAATTTTACCCAGTATTTCAACTGATTTTAGTTGTTTTAGTTGACGTTTTAAACGGTAAGCGACATTGGCAAATTCTTTACCAATTGTTGATGGTGTAGCAGGCTGACCATGTGTTCTTGAAAGCAGCGGTAAATCGCGATAAGCTTTGGCTTGCGAGGTGATTTTATCAATCAGCTTGTTCCAATATGGTTCTAATACCGTTTCTTTCGCTGTTTTTAGCATTAATGCATAAGATAAGTTGTTGATGTCTTCTGATGTGCAGGCAAAATGGATGAATTCATTAATCGCATGTAATTCTTCATTGGTGCTGACTTTTTCTTTTAAAAAGTATTCTACCGCTTTGACATCGTGATTTGTGGTTCTTTCGATTTCTTTAATACGCTTAGCATCTTGTTCACTAAATTGCTCAACAATTTTATTAAGGTGATCGATAGCTGATTGACTTAAGGATGGAACCTCTAAAATATCTGCTTGAGAGGCTAACTTTTGTAACCAACGAACTTCAACTTGAACACGGTATTTTAATAAGCCATATTCGCTAAAAATGGTGCGTAATTCTGTTGTTTTGTCACCATAACGTCCATCAATTGGTGAAAGGGCAGTAAGTGCAGATAATTCCATCGGTTTAACTCCGTTGCTATTTTGAAATATCAATTATAAAGTGTAAATTAGCTTGCGCGATTAATTTGGTCCAGCAGTTGTTGTGCAGCATTACAAATACGTTTACGGCAAAAAATAAACTGAAAGCGACTACCGCCAACTTGATACCATAAAATGGCTGATCGAACACACCCCAAAAGCGCAGTTCTTACTTTTGCTTGCACTAATGAGTTTTGTAAAAATTCGATTTTACCAGTAACTTTTATTTTAGTTGATATTGGGCTGATAATGTCAGAATAAATTCCCGCTAATGAATAAGACAGATCATCAACATTAGCACTAACAGTTTCATCGTTCATTTCCGAATAAAGCCCTGAAATGCGTCGTAATCGCTGGTCTATTTTATCTAATGCATCGTTATTTTTTAATAATTTACTTGTAATACTAAGTGTGCCAAATATGTAACGAATAATTTGGACTTGTTCTTTTTGTCCTGATGATAATAGTTGTATTAACGTTTGTAAGCCTGTTTTAACATTTTCAATACCATCATAAACATCATCCGTTGTTTTCGGTGAAGTTTTAAACACGCTTTTTATTGCTCGTTCATAAAGTATTGCACTACAAACCCCTGTGTTGGCAAGTTGTGGCACTAATATTGCGCTTTGCGTAGCACCTGCTAGGGCGATGGCAATATGATGGTATTTGTTATTCACTTTAGTACTCCTTACTGCTTTTTATTCGTTCTTCTATAATGCCGCCACCAAGGCATACTTCATTTTTATAAAAGACGGCAGATTGACCTGGTGTAACAGCCGCAACAGGGTTGTCAAAAATGACATTAATTTTGTCGTCAGCTAGAGGTATTACTTGGCAAGCGATATCTTGTTGGCGATAGCGCGTTTTTACCGTACAGTTAAATGGTTCGGTTACCACTTTACGGTCAACCCAATGGAGTTGTTGAGCAATTAATCCGTCTGAAAATAGTGCTGGGTGGTCATGACCTTGTGCCACAATTAATTCGTTATTGGTTAGGTCTTTGTCAACTACATACCATGGTGTGTCATCGGCTTGTTTTAAACCACCGATACCTAGTCCTTTACGTTGCCCTAATGTGTGATACATCAGACCTTGATGCTGGCCTATAATTTCACCATCAACTGTGCGAATATGACCTGCTTGAGCGGGTAAATATCGGGCTAAAAAGTCACTAAACTTGCGCTCACCAATAAAACAGATACCCGTTGAGTCTTTTTTTGCGGCGGTAGCTAAACCAAGTTGCTGGGCAATTTTACGTACTTCAGGCTTTTCAAGCTCTCCGACGGGAAACAAGCTTTGGCTTAGTTGTGTTTCGCTCAAAGTGTAAAGAAAGTAACTTTGGTCTTTATTAGTGTCTATGCCACGTAATAATTCAACTTTACCATCTATTTCACGTTTACGAACATAATGCCCAGTGGCAATAAAGTCAGCGCCGAGATCTTCGCCGGCATACTCTAAAAAGGCTTTAAATTTAATTTCTTTATTACATAAAATATCGGGATTTGGTGTTCGGCCTGCTTGGTATTCCGATAAAAAATGTTCGAACACGTTGTCCCAATATTCGGCAGCAAAATTAACAGTATGTAATTTGATGTTTAATTTATCACAAACTGCTTGTGCGTCTGCTAAGTCAACAGCAGCGGAGCAGTATTCTTCGGTGTCGTCTTCTTCCCAATTTTTCATAAATAATCCAACAACATCGTATCCTTGTTGTTGTAATAAATATGCAGAAACAGAAGAATCAACACCACCAGACATACCGATAACGACTTTTTTTCGAGTGTTTATATTTGACATAATGACTATAATTAATAGGTAAAATTAATAAAAATTTAACATCAATTTTAGCATAATTAAGGAAAAAAGCATAAAGTTATGCAGATAAAGATTACTGTATTGATTCATTTTTTATACAAATTTAATATTAACTTAATACTACATTTATATTTAAACGAATACTTTCACGAAGCTTTTTGTCGATTTTTTGTTTTTTTATTTTCGCAGAAAAAAATGCGATCGCATAAGATTAAAACAGCTTTACCAGTCAAAACTTATAAAGCTGCTATTATTTAAAGGTCAAATCAAATTAATTAAGATCTTTTAAAAGGTAAACAACAAGCCCAATAATTTTAAAATCTTGTTGACCATATTTATCGCCAATAATGGCAGGGTATTTAGGATTATCACAAAGTAGTGCCAAATTGACGCCTTGATTTTGAATGCGTTTTATGCTGATTTGATCTTCATATTCAACAGCATACAAATAGCCGTCAATTGGTTTGTAATGCGCTTTGTTGACAATAAGAATATCGTGGTTTGATATTGTAGGCTCCATGCTATCGCCTTTTGCCCATACTGCAGTTAAATCTTCGCAACTACAACCTTGATGTTTTATTAAAGTCATATCAAATGGGATTGATTCGATTTGCGAATAAGATTTACTTGTTTCGTTTAAATGATGAAATGGAATATGTACAAAGTTGCTATATTTGGACTCTGCCAATAATCGACATTCTCCTTTTCCTGTTGCTAACCACTCAATAGGTACATCACATTTTTGGGCAATAATCGCCAGTCTATTTAATGCAGGATAGGTTTTTCCTGATAGGTAATCCCGTATCACAGCTTCTGACATACCAACTTTTTTTGCAAATGCGTTACCCGATACTCCTTCTAGTACTAAGTTTAATCTTTTCTTAAAATCAATAACTCCTGTATTAGTTAGGATTCGTGTTTTTTCTTCTTCTGTTGTTTTTTTTATTTTGTTTTCTGTCATTTTTCATTTTATTCCATATGCTTTTTCGTTTTTTTTATTTTAATTCGTTTTTTTATGTGCTATTCTTTGCTTGTAATTTTTATCTTTTGAATATTTTTTTGAACGTTGTAATACCGATAATCTTTACAACAGCAAAAGTTTAACCAATAGAGGATCTCATAATGAGAGAGCAAGATCAAGACTGGGCCCCATCTAGAGTAGTGGGAGAAATTAAAATTAGAGGTGGAAATTTAAGAGCATTGTCGAGAGCGAGTGGATTACAAGCTGATACTTTAAGAAACGCATTATATCGACATTGTCCTAAGTATGAACGAATTATTTCCGAGTATTTGCAATTCCCTGTTGAAAAAATTTGGCCATCGCGCTATCAACCAAAAGCAAAAAAATAATATTAATTTGCAAATAAAAAAGACGCTTATCAACGTCTTTTTTATTATTAGTTATATTGTGATTTATTTTTTAGCTAATTCTGCTGCTTTAACAATTGCCGCAAAAGCATCAGCTTTTAAAGATGCACCACCGACTAATGCACCGTCAATGTCTGGTTGAGTAAATAATTCTGCTGCATTTTTGTCATTAACAGAACCACCATATTGAATGATCACTTGTTGTGCCACTTTTGCATCTTGTTTTGCAATATGATCACGAATAAATTTGTGAACAGCTTGAGCTTGTGCAGGGGTTGCAGATTTGCCAGTTCCAATTGCCCATACAGGTTCATAGGCAATAACAGCACCGTTAAATGCTTGAACGCCAAGCGCTTTGATGACGGCGTCAATTTGACGAGCGCAAACAGCTTGTGTTTGACCAGCTTCGTTTTCAGCTTCAGTTTCACCAATACATAATACAGGCACTAAACCGGCTTCTTTAATGACACCAAATTTTTTAGCAATAAATTCGTCAGATTCTTTGTGATAAGTGCGACGTTCAGAATGACCAATAATGATGTGAGTCACACCAATATCTTTTAACATTTCTACTGATACTTCACCAGTATAAGCGCCAGAAAGATGAATGCCGACATCTTGGGCTCCTAAAATGATGTTAGTTCCATCTAATTGGTGCTTTACAGAATCAAGATAGACAACTGGTGGTGCAATTGCAACATTACATGATGTGTCGTTTGATAGCTCTTTCCGTAGTCCTGCAATTAGGTTTTTAGCCATATCGATACTACCATTGAGCTTCCAGTTTCCCATAACAAGTGGTTTACGCATAATTTTCTCCAACTTAAGGTTTAAAATAGTGTTGATTTTAGAATGAATTCGGTATAATGATTAGCATTATACACCAAATAAATTGAGCCTGAGGAAAAATATGTCATTAGAAATATTGAACCAATTAGAGAATAAAATCCAACACACTGTTAATACTATCACCACATTACAACAAGAAATTGCAACTTTAAAACGAGGTAATCACGAGTTGGAGCAACTAATCAATGATAGTTCTGATGAAATGAAAGCACTACGTGACGAAAACGAAAAACTAAAACAAGATCAACAAATATGGCAACAACGTATCCAAACTTTATTAAGTAAAATTGGTGAAATTACGCAATAATTGATTCGAATTTTATTAACGCGACTTAGGTCGCGTTTCTTTTATTCTTAATTGTTAATAGTGGCGAAGATTAAGTTTAATGCAACAAAAACTAAAATCACTCTGGCTGACCGAAACCATCCATTTAATTGAGACCGAATCTGGACGGTTTGCTGACCAAGATATTAATAGACAAGTAAGAGTAGAACAGATATCGCTCACAGATCGAATTGTGATGCGAGCAACCATGTTGTCTAAACAAAATGGGTTATATTCGGCGCAGAAAATACTGTTAAGATCTGTTAAATTTTCTTTTGTGCTATTACTGCTGTTATCTGTGTTTTTGGGAAGCTCTTTGGCATTGGGAGCGTTAAGTCAAAATCCAATCAATTTGTATTGGGCACTTTTTAGTTTATTAGGTGTGCATTTGATTACATTATCTATTTGGCTTAGTTCGTTTTTTTTCTTTGCTAATTTTGGTGGCAGTTTGTTGATTCATGTCTGGTTGTGGTTAGCGAAAAAACTATCTCAGAAAAAGACTGTACAACAGCTTATTCCTGCGTTTGTTGAACTGTTTGGTTCGCGAGTTCGCTGGCTTATTGGTTTTGTTCTTAATCTGTTTTGGACTGTGATTTTAAGTAGTGCATTGTTGGTGTTAGTTGTGTTATTTTCAACCAAACATTATAGCTTTGAATGGCAAACGACATTACTTAGTTCTGATACCATTATTAATTTAACTCGTTATTTAGGTTATTTACCCTCATTATTGGGTTTTGACATTCCTAAAGATGATGTAATAAAGTTAAGTGAACATGCTTTAAATGCTGGTGAAGTGCGTTCGTCGTGGGCTATTTGGTTGTTGGGTGTGTTTATTATTTACGGGTTAGTCGTGCGATTTTTATGTATGGTATTTTGTGGTGTTAATTGGTTAATTAGTTGCCGTCAAATTAAGCTCAATATTTCACATCCAGATTATCAAATATTAGCCAATCAATTACAGCCATTACTTATTAACATTGAAGATGCCGATAAATTTGGCAACAACGATCACCAATGGCATTTGCCAACACATTCTATTGAAGATGGAAAAGGCGCTTTTTTGGTTGCCATTGATGTGCAAGAAAGTTGGCATCATCCAGAGTTTGTTTCATTTTTAGGTTTTTTAAATACTCGTGAACAGCGCAGTAAAATTCTAGATTATCTGCAATTAACACCTGCTAAAAAATTATTAATTGCAATTGATACCGATAGAGCACCCGATAGGGGACTATTGAATTTTATTAATCAACTGATTAATAAATCGCAACAAAGTCGTATTTGGTTTATTAATCAAGGTAAGCAGTATCATAATTGGCAATTGCTATCTTTACAGTTAGCTGAACCTGATTGGTTAAGCGAGGACCTTTAAGATGTTATCAACATTAAAATTAGCTGTGGTTGGTCATGCCAATGTTGGCAAAACATCATTATTACGTACTTTAGTTCGGAATAACCATTTTGGTCAGGTATCGGATCGCCCTGGCACGACAAGACATGTTGAATCAATAACATTGCCACTTGAAGATAGTAAATCGATTGTTTTTTATGACACCCCAGGATTAGAAGACAGTTTAGCCCTTTATGATTACATTAACCAACTTGTTCCCGCTAATTCAAAACTTGATGGTATTGATAAATTAACATTTTTTTTACAAAGTCCAGAGTCTGAAAACGTATTTAATCAAGAAGCTAAAGTTATTAGACAATTGTTAAATAGTGATGCAGCCATCTATGTGATAGATGTGCGTGAACCAGTATTATCCAAATATCACGATGAGTTAGCTATTTTAGCTAATAGTGATAAACCAATATTAGCCGTTTTAAATTTTATCGCTGATAGTAACCAAAATGAAAAGGAATGGAAAAGATTGCTGTCACGCGTTGGGATTCATGCTATTATTAAGTTTGACGCTATTTTTCCACCTTTAGATGGCGAAGAGCGACTATATCGTAGCCTTGCTTTATTGGTTGAACCAGCTAAAGAAATATTAGATAATTGGCTAGATAAAATCTCACAAATTCGTGATTCTCGTAATCAAACCGCTAATCGGATTATTGCCGAAACGCTTGTTGATGTTACTGCCTTTTACAAAATGGCTAAACTAGACGATCGCCAAGCAATTACTGATTTGCAAAATAAAGTCAGAAAGCGAGAACAAATAGCGATCAATGAATTATTAAAATTGTATCAATTCGATTCAACTCAAGAGAGTGAAGAGAGCTTGCCTTTAATCAAAGGTCGTTATAATGCTGACCTTTTTAATGTTGATGCACTAAAAACGGTGGGCATGCATTTGACTAAAGGTTTTGTGTCAGGCGCAACAATTGGTGCAAGTATTGACTTAGCAACTGGTGGTATTTCGCTTGGCTCGGCTGCGTTAATTGGTGCAGCAGTTGGTAGTTTAATGCAAACTGCTAAACATTATGGTTCTAGAATGCGGTATCAGCTTTCTGGATATAGTAAATTAAGTGTTGATGATGTTATTATTTGTTTTCTTTCTTTACGATTAATTCGCCTTAAAGAAAGTTTAAATCATCGCAGCCATGCGGACATGAGCCCTGTTAGATTATCTAAATTAGATAAAAATGAATGGGAAAAGGGCGTGTTACCTAGAAGTCTAAAGGTAGCAAGACGTTATCCGCATTGGTCGACGTTAAATAAAGGAACAAAAAGAAATGACAAAAAAAGACAATCGACTATTAGGAACGTTGCTCAGCAACTGCATTAATGTAAAGAAACGTTTTTTAATAACTACATTGATCTTTTCTCTCTTTGTGTTATTTGGTTGTAGTACTAGTCAAGGTCAAGTTTCTACTAAAAATATCAAATCAGATTCAGCTATGTTAGCTAAAATAGAATCTCACTATAAAAAATGGCAAAATACGCCGTATCGTTATGGCGGCACAACTTTGTCCGGTAGTGATTGTTCTGCTTTGGTGATGAATTTTTTCAAAAATAGACTTTCAAAAACCTTACCAAGAAGCGCAGCTGAACAAGCTCAATTAGGTGTTAAAGTAAATACACCTAAAGCTGGCGATTTAGTATTCTTTAAAACAGGCCGTAGCCGTAGTGGCCTACATGTTGGTATTTATTATGCTGATGGTAAGTTCTTACATGCTTCAACCTCAAAAGGGGTTATCTATTCAAACTTGAATGAGGATTATTGGAAGAAGCATTACTGGATGGCTCGTCGCATAACGGGTAGCTAAATAGCTTCTTTTTTTATCATTTTTCACGAATAATTGTAACGAAAAAAGCGCTTTAAATTAATTAATATTTATAGCGCTTATTTTTTATCTACCATAAAAATAATTATAGTTAAATTTTTCCTTTTTCTTTTAATTCATTCATTATATTAGCTACATAAAGCATTTCGCCAGGTGAACCAAGTGATATTCGGCACCAATTTGTTGCTGGTTCAAAATCTCTACCAATCAATATAAAATTATTTTTCATTAGTTCACGATAATTTTTTAAATCGATAGGGCTTTTGTGAAACATAAAATTAGTTTCTGATTTTAGATAGTGTAACCCTAAGTCTGATAGCGTTTTTTCCATGATTTGGCGTGATACATCAACCGCTTTTTTTGAATAAGTCAAAAATGATTGATCATCCATAGATGTCAGCGCTGCACAAACACCACAATAGTTGAGCTTTTCACCTGCGACATATTGAGCCATATTTTTAATATTTTCAATTGAACTAACTACATAACCTACTCGTAATCCTGCCATAGCATGAATTTTTGAGAAGGTTTTAAGTAAGATAATATTATCGCAACCTTGTATAATTAGCTTATCGACTGATTTAAATGCAGGATCATTAACAAATTCAGCATAAGCCTCATCAACAATAAAAATTGTATTTTTAGGTTTGCTTTTGATCCAAGGTTCTATTTGATGCGTTGCAAAAATAGTTGAAGTAGGATTGTTAGGATTAACTAAATAGACAATTGAAAAACCTTTATAATCTTCAACTGCCTTCTGTAAACCTTTGATATCAATTTGCCAATCAGGCAAACTCGGGACTTTGGTTATATTTAAATTAAAAATCTTTGCAAAATGTTCTCCATCGCTATAGGTAAGTTCGGGAATTACTAGCTGAGTGTTGGGTTTAACAAATGCGGCAATAGCACTACGAATACCTTCTGATGAGCCAGCAGTTAGCAAAATTTGAGCATCATCAACGTTATGATGTTTAGCTAAACGTTTATTAAGTAGTGGCATTTCGGCTTTGGCATAACGATTAGCTTTTGGTACGGCATTTATTGCTGCTTGTTTTGCACTTGGCGACATTCCAAGTGCATTTTCGTTGAAGTTTAGCCTTACTGGATTGTTAACATTGGGTATTACCACTTTATCAAGCATGGGAACAGAGAATGAGACTGAGTTTTGTGCTTCTATTGCGTGAGCTTTAGATAGGAATTGATTAATAGATAGCCCTGCAATTGCTGCACTAGAAAATGTGATTAGTTTTCTTCTACTGACATTGATATTAGATACCATGATACACCTCATGTTTTAGTTGATACTTACGTACTTAATTATTGATATTGCAAAATTAATACCAATTTTAAAAAATTGTATTTTTTGCTTATTTTTAATAAAAAGATCATATGTATATAGATAAAAAAACAGATTTGGTTTCCTATCTGGTATTTAAATATGCACTTAATTGGTGCTTTATTGCTTAATATTAGGAGATAAAAAACCAGTTATTGTTAAGGCAATAACTGGTTTTATTGATTGGATAATCATAAGCTATGCGTTATGATCAACTATCGGCAGGAGGCTCAATATCTGAAAAGGTAGCCAGCATTTGCAAGAATTTATACTTCGAATTTACCATTTTAGTGGAACGCTCATGCAAAGTGTTTGCAATGGTTGGCTCTAATGTTTCTAAACGGCGGAAACGCTGCTCTTTCAATAAAATGCTTGATAATAATTCGCTATTTGGTGCTTTTGAATCAAGTACCAAACCTGGTTTACCTTCTATCATACGACGTGGATCATAACGGTAAAGAGGCCAGAAACCAGATTTAACGAGATCCTTCATTTGTTCATGTGATTTAGCAAGATCATAACCATGTTCTTCACAAGGGCTATACGCAATAACCAGTGATGGGCCATCATAGGCTTCGGCTTCTTGTAAGGCTTTAAGGGTTTGGTTAAGTTGTGAACCTAATGCAACTTGCGCAACATAGACATGACCATACATCATTACGCTAACACCCAAATCTTTACGCGCTTTATGTTTACCTAAATCAGCAAATTTTGATACAGCACCCATTGGCGTCGCTTTAGACTGTTGACCTCCTGTATTGGAGTAACATTGCGTGTCTAATACCAATATATTGACGTTATCGGTTAAGCTCATGACATGATCAAGCCCACCAAATCCAATATCGTAAGCCCAACCATCACCACCTATGGCCCAGACTGATTTGTCAACCAAGTAATTGGCATCTTGGATTAACTCTTGTGCTTGTGCAGATGCTAAGTGGGCAAGTTGTTCACGTAGCAATACGATTTGTTGGCGTTTTTCAGCGATAGAGGTTTCTGATGATTTTAACGCCATTACAATTTCTGGCGAAATGTCGCCAGCGACATAATCAAGCAAACGTAACGCACGTTTTTTATGTTGGTCATAAGTAATGCGATAACCTAATGCAAATTCGGCATTATCTTCAAATAACGAATTAGCCCAAGCCGGCCCACGACCATCGCGATCGGAGGTATAAGGTGACGATGGCAAATTACCACCATAAATTGATGAACAACCAGTGGCATTGGCAATCGCTAAATGGTCACCATAAAGTTGTGTTAATAACTTAATGTATGGGGTTTCACCACATCCAGCACAAGCACCTGAATATTCAAATAAGGGTGTAAGTAATTGTGAGGTACGAACATCAATGCGTTCGAGTGTTTTTATATCACGATCTGGTAATGCCATAAAATATTCAAAATTGGTGCGCTGAGTATCAAAATTATCGATGCGCGATTGCATGTTAATAGCTTTAATTTCAAAGTTGTTGCGATCACGTGCTGGGCATACTTCAACACATAAATTACAACCCGTACAATCTTCAGGCGCAACTTGTAATACATAGCGTTGTCCTTTCATATCGCGGGCTTTGACTTCAAGTGAACTTAATGAGTCTGGTGCATTGACCATATCATCAAGCTCAACAACTTTGGCGCGAATAGCCGCATGAGGGCAAGCAACTACACAGTGGTTACACTGAGTACACAGTTCAGGTTGCCAAATAGGGATCTGTTCTGCAATATTACGTTTCTCCCATTTTGTTGTTCCTGTAGGCCATGTACCATCAGGCGGGAATGCTGATACCGGCAAATTATCACCTAATCCAGCTAACATTGCGGCAGTCACAGTTTTAACAAAATTAGGGGCATTCGTTGGAACAATAGGTGGCATGTTCGCACTGCTTTGATCTACACAACTAAGTGGAATTTGCTCCAGTGAAGCGATAGCTAAATCAAGCGCTTTCCAGTTATTTTCAACCAAATTTTGCCCTTTACTACTGTAACTTTTAGCAATGACTTCCTTTAATTGGGTAATACTAAAATCATTTTTAAAAATTTCAGCAAGGTGAAAGAAAACCGCCTGCATAACGGTATTGATTCTTGCCCCTAAATTACATTCACGAGCAATTTTTGCTGCATTAATGATGTAAAAATGTGCTCGTTTTTGAATTAATTGCACTTGGACTTCTTTAGGAAGACGGTGCCAAATTTCATCTTTACTATATGGTGTATTAAGCAAAAAGATTCCGTCGTCTTTTAATTTATCAACAATTTGGTATTTATCGATAAACTGATCTTGGTGGCATCCAATAAAGTGTGCACTGGTAATTAAATAAGGGGAATCAATAGGATCTAAGCTAACTCTTAAGTGAGAAGTAGTTAAACCACCCGCTTTTTTGGAGTCATAGACAAAATATCCTTGTACATAAAAAGGCGAACTATCACCAATAATTTTAATATTATTTTTTGTTGCCGACACTGTGCCATCACTACCAAGTCCATAAAATAAGGCTTCAAGTGAAGATTTTTGTGGAATAGATTGATCTGGCAATGGTAATGACAGCCCAGTAACATCATCATAGATACCAACAGTGAAGCGTGATCTTGGTTTTGTTAAGTTAAGTTCAGTAAAAATAGCAAGTACACAGCGAGGGTCAAACTCTTTAGATGACAACCCATAACGCCCACCCACAATATACGGCATGCAAGTTCGTTCACCACGCGATAAGCTTTCAGCAAATGCGGTTATGATGTCTAAATAAAGTGGCTCAGCTTGTGCACCAGGCTCTTTGGTTCTATCAAGAACGGCTATTTTATTAACAGTATTAGGAATAACGCTCAGTAAATGGTTGGCTGAAAAAGGGCGAAATAATCGAACAGTCACAACTCCAACTTTTTCGTTTTGTTTAAGTAAAACGTCAACCACTTCTTTAGTCGTGCTTGCTCCCGAACCCATAACGACAATAATACGTTCGGCATCGCTAGCACCATAATATTCAAAAGGTTGATATTTTCTGCCTGTTTCTATTGCAAAAGCGTCCATGGCATCAACAACATGTTGGTAGGTGTCATCATAATACTTATTTATTGCTTCTCGGCATTGAAAGTAGGTATCAGGATTGGCAGATGTACCGCGAGTTACTGGATTATCGGGTGTTAAAGCTCGTTCACGATTAGCTTTAATTGCTTCGTGAGGTAATAAGTTATGGATTTGTTCATCACTTAGTGGATAGATTTTATTTACTTCGTGCGATGTTCTAAATCCATCAAAAAAGTGAACAAAAGGAACACGGCTATTTAAGGTTGCTATTTGTGAAATCAGAGCAAAATCTTGTGCTTCTTGCACAGAACTTGAACAAAGCATAGCAAACCCCGTTTGCCTAATTGCCATTACATCAGAATGATCGCCAAAAATAGACAGAGCATGAGTTGCAACAGTACGTGCGGCAACATGCAAAACAAAAGGGGTAAGTTCGCCCGCTATTTTATACAGCGATGGGATCATTAAAAGCAAACCTTGTGACGAAGTAAACGAAGTGGCTAGTCCACCTGTCATTAATGCACCATGAACAGTTGCAATAGCACCAGCTTCGGACTGCATTTCAATTACTCTTGGCGTATCGCCAAATACGTTTGGCTTGTTAAATTCAGCCCACGTGCTAGCTTGTTCGGCCATTGTTGAGCTTGGAGTAATTGGATAAATAGCAATGACTTCGTTTGTACGATAAGCAACGGATGACACCGCACTGTTAGCGTCTGATATGATCATTAAAAAAACCTTATATTTTAAAGTATTGCGACATTACTAAATTATTATAAATTTGTATCATTGTATCAGAAACTAAGATAGCTTTTTGTTATTTTTATGTTAAATTTTTTATCATTACCGCTTTAGATAAAAAGCAAAAATAATGCTTTATGTTAATATCAAGCATCTATCAGGAATACTTCATTTATAACACTTAAAAAGTTGATAATACATTAAATAAAACATGTAAAAATGGACTATTTACAAAATAGTTCATTTTTTAAATTATGCTTTGCAAAACATATTCAGAAGTCTATACCACTTGGTTATTAAAAACGCCGAAAAAAATGTGTTTTAGAGGACTATTTTAGCCATATATATCCCAAAGATATCTTTAATTAAAAATCTTAACAAAGCTTTACAAAATTTAATTTGAAAAGGAATAGCGAACTAAAATTAAGCAGTTTATAATTCGCACGTTTTATATAAATTCAGATCATTAAACGAGTAAATGGCTATAAAAATATAAATTAAACAAAATCTTATAATGGGTGGAATATTATGTTTTACCATAGACAAAAGCAGTCATATATTCTAAATCTTTTTAATTATTACAGTAGTCAAAAGCAAAATTTTTCCTCACTTTTATCATTGAACTTAACGGACTTACCCAAGTCATCATTGTTTTTTGCACCATTTTTGTTATTACCGTGTTCATTAAGTTTACAGGCATTATCGGTGCAAACTTCAAACGTCATTCAAGGAACAGCTCCGTATTTAACGTTTGATGATGGAACCACTAAGGTAATGAGTTTTGAAGGGGTATTAGGTATAAAATTGGCAAATATCAGCTATATACCACAAGGTATAAATAGCACAGTTTACCCAAATGCAACTATCGATACATCAAACATAAATAACCCAATTGAGATGCCAAACACAACCTATACTTTTGCGGATATCCAAACAATTGTACCCGTTGCAAGTTACCCTAATATCTCGTTAACTAACTTGCTTAATGCGCCATATAATTATGGGCGAGATGATGATGGTGATGGAGGTATCAATGCAACAGGCAATTTGACGATTAAGTGGCAAGATAGCAGTGGTAAAGATATTACAGAGGATGTTAAAGCTAATCCAAATATGGAATTAAATTTTTGTAATGCACCTTATCAGCTTACATTAAGTGCAACGGATGGCTACTTATCAACTGAATATGGTATACCTAAAACTACTTACTTTAATAATGCGAACCATAGCTACTATATTAATCCGAATCGAATAAATGCAAAAGTCTGTTTTGCTCAGCCGAGTTTACATGCACAACAAGGTGATGAACAAAAGGAATATTGGGTTAGAAAAAAAGGTTTTAAAGTGCAACCATTTAACAACCCAACCAATAATTTTCCAACGACAGGCTCAAACAAAATGTTTTTCTACCTGCTGTTGGCAGGAATTACACCAGAGCAAGTTATTGCAGTCAATGGCTCAACAGTACAGGGAACTGGAGGGAACGTAACATTGCAATTAAGTGCGGCAACCACACATGGTTGGGGAAGTATTAGTTACCCCGAGAGGGAGTGGGCTCTAAAGGTTGAACTAATTGGGCCGACTCGAAACTCGACAAATACAAGATTCTTACCAACAGAGTTTAAATTATATTCTGATACTATTGGTGGTCACTTAATTTATAATTTTAAAATAGAGCGTTGGTTTATACCTCTCCCTGGACAAGTAAATGGGTATTGGAATGCTCAAAATTTTTGTAGAAGTTTAGGATATGGTTATCGGATTCCTGGCGTTGAAGATTATACTAATGCGAATCGTCCAGATATTGGTTGGAATAGTGGTATACCAGGCAGAAATATCAATATGTACCGAAGAGCTTTAAGTTACCGAGACGGTAACCGCTGGGTTGGAGGATTCTTTAATGAGTGGGGAGTTATGAGCGACGCAAATAGTGGTTATCCTGGTACTGACTGGAGCGTCTACGACTATTGGGCTTATCAAGCGCGAGGCGGGAATGAATGGTATAGCGTTGGTTCGGGTGGTGGTAACATTAATACTACTGCTATTTCTAGTCATTTATATAATACTAATAAAGCAGCATGTGTAAGCCCTTAATGTGATGAAGTAATTTGCTCGTTGGTCACCAAACAATAGCTAAATACGATTTATTAAATGATACAGCTAGATGTTTACAAAGTGTTACGATCTGGCAATAACGATCTAAAAAGTGGCATATTATCCATCTAACAGATGGATAATATGAAAATACTATTTATTTGATTACAACACGCTCGCCTGATGTAGCGTGTTTAATTTCACCTAATAACCACGCTTTTTCACCATGGTTATTTAGTAAGCTAATTGCTTTATCGGCTGACTGTTTAGGTAATGCGATAATTAAACCGACACCACAGTTGAAAGTTCGGTACATTTCGTGACGGCTAACATTGCCTACTTGTTGTAGCCAATTAAAGATGGCTGGCCATTGCCAACTTGCTTCATTAATGACTGCTTGAGTATTTTCAGGTAAAACACGAGGAATGTTTTCCCAAAATCCGCCACCTGTAATATGGGCAATGGCGTGCACGTCAACTTGAGCGATAAGATCAAGAACAGACTTAACATAGATCTTCGTTGGTGCAAGTAAGTGATCGGCAAGTGGTTTGCCATTTAGCTTTTCGGTAGCAGGGTTTACGCCACTAACTTCAATAATTTTACGTACTAACGAATAGCCATTAGAATGAGCGCCGCTTGATGCTAATGCAATTAATGCATCACCGTCTTGCACTTTGCTACCGTCGATCATGGCAGACTTTTCAACGACGCCAACACAAAATCCTGCCAAATCATAGTCGTTGCCGTGATACATACCTGGCATTTCGGCCGTTTCACCGCCCACTAAAGCACAGCCTGATTGTTTACAACCTTCGGCAATGCCAGTCACTACAGTGGTTGCTACATCGACATCAAGTTTGCCGGTGGCATAATAATCAAGGAAGAATAAAGGTTCAGCACCTTGTACAATTAGATCGTTAACACACATTGCCACTAAATCAATACCAATCGATTCATGGCGGTTTAAATCCATGGCAAGACGTAATTTAGTACCCACACCATCAGTGCCTGATACCAAAATAGGTTCTTTATATTTTTGTGGAATAGCACACAGTGCGCCAAAGCCACCCAGTCCACCCATAACCTCAGGTCGCTTGGTTTCTTTAACGATAGATTTAATGCGATTAACAAGTTCGTTGCCAGCATCAATATCGACACCGGCATCCTTATAACTGAGAGATTTATTATTTGACACAGGAAGCAATCCTTACAATAGAAACTGGGCTACTATTTTAGCAAGGATGAAATTTAATGGCGATTAATTATTTACAAAATAACCAATTAATTAAAATTGCTAATTATTTTCAAACCAGCTTTCTAGAATAATAATGGCAGAAGTTGCATCTACATGGCCTTTTTCCAGCGCACGATAACCCCGTGAAGCAAAAATATGGGATTTTGCTTCAACGGTCGATAATCGCTCATCTTGCAAATGTACTTGATAACCAAATCTACCATGTAGACGATTAGCAAATTTACGTGCTCGTGCAGTCAATGGTTGCTCACTTCCATCCATATTTAAAGGTAGCCCAACGACTAAAAAATCCGGTTTCCAATCATTTAATATTTTTTCGATAGCTTGCCAGTTAGGAACGCCATCGCGTGCTTTAAAAGAACACAAAGGATTGGCTGTTTTAGTAATATCTTGACCAATAGCCGCTCCAATACTTGCCGTGCCAAAATCAAATGCAATAATTGTAGCCATAGGTTATGCATTACCCATTTGGTGTGAAATAGTATTGATATTGATACCAAGTGATTCGGCTGCTTTTTGCCAACGTTCATCAATAGATACTTCATAAATAATTTTAGGATCAGCATTCGTGACTAACCAATCATTACGGGCAATTTCGCCTTCAAGTTGTAATGATTGCCAGCTCGAATATCCCAAAGCCAAAAAGATATTTTGCGGTTGCTCGGGGGAGCCGATTGATTTGAGCGCATCGAGCGAAGTTGTAATCATTACATCATCTGAAATTTGAATGCTAGAAGCAAATTCTTGTTGAGGTGTATGCAAAATAAATCCTTGCTCTTCAGCAAGTGGACCGCCACAAAACACAGGATGCTCTAATTCAGCACAGCTTTTTGGCGCCGTAATTTCTAATCGTGTAAGAACGGTTTCTACATTAAGCTCAACAATCGGTTTATTAATCATAATGCCCATGGCACCATCGCGGTTATGTTCGCAAATATAAATGACAGAACGACTAAACAACGAGTCATCCAATGTTGGCATAGCAATAATAAAATGATCTTTTAAATTCATAATCTCACATTTAGGTAACTTTTATAATGCACATTTGCCAATTTTAACGTTATGCTCAACATGACAGCGCATTAATAATTCAGGCTCATTGGTTTCTTCATTGATCGATTCTGAAACAATATCAAAATTCTGAGTAAGATAAAAATCAATCGCCGCAGTATTTTTTTTATAAACATGCACTAACAGTTCATTATGGCGCTGTTTGGCTTTATTAACTAACGCTTTACCGACACCTTGATGACGGTAATTTTGATCAACAAACAGGCCTGAAATGTAGTTTTCAGTTAAACCAATAAACCCTTTTATGCCATTAAGATCTTGTACATATAAAGTGGACATTGGGATTAGCATTTTTACTAAATCATAATTTTGTTTAAAAAATTCAGGATCGATAAAGTCATGAGCTTGCAAATTACCTTGCAGCCATATTGCCATGACGCTGTTTAAATCTTCGGGTTTATATTCTCTAATCATTGTTTAACTCTTTTTATTTAGTCGATGTTCGATTGCGTCCATTAACATACCGGTGATTGAAAGATCAGGGTTGGCCGCTTCAATTTCACGAACGCAAGTTGGGCTGGTGACGTTAATTTCAGTTAACTTATCACCAATGATATCAAGTCCTACAAACAGCAAGCCCTTTTCTTTTAAAATTGGGGCGATGCTTTTAGCAATGTGCCAATCGCTTTCACTTAATGCTCTCACTTCTCCATGCCCGCCAGCAGCGAGGTTACCACGCGTTTCGCCTTTTTGTGGGATTCGTGCTAAACAATAAGGTACTGGTTCGCCATCAACGACTAAAACACGTTTATCACCGTCTTTAATTGCAGGAATGAAGTTTTGTGCCATGCAATAACGCGTATTATGTTCAGTTAATGTTTCAATGATTACTGAAACATTAGGATCGTCTTGTTTGATTCTAAAAATCGACGATCCTCCCATACCATCTAACGGCTTTAAAATAATGTCATGGTATTTTTGAAAAAACGCTTTAATTTGTTTTGTTTGGCGTGTAACTAGCGTTTGTGGTGTAAATTGTGCAAACCAAGCAGTAAACAGCTTTTCGTTACAATCGCGCAGGCTTTGTGGTTTATTAACTACTAACACACCTTTATCTTCGGCGCGTTCTAAAATATAAGTAGCATAAATAAATTCAGTATCAAAAGGCGGATCTTTACGCATTAAAATCGTATCAAGGTCACTGAGTGGAATGGTTTGTTCTTGCCCGAGCTCGAACCAATGATCTTTATCGTTATAAACCGTCAAAGAACGAGTTGTGGCATAAGCTTCGCCATTGTCTAGAAAAAGGTCGTTCATTTCAATATAAAAAAGCGCATAACCGCGTTTTTGTGCTTCAAGCAACATGGCAAAACTCGTGTCTTTTTTTATATTGATATGACTAATTGGGTCCATAACAATACCAAGTTTAATCATGGTAACTCCTTATTGATTCTTTGGGTTTTAGCGAACAATGATTGATAACGCGTATTATCCTATACTTGTCTACTGGGTTAGTTTGAATATGCGATAATTAGTGCTTTAAATCACTATTAAAAGTGTGCTTGCAACTATCATACTCGTTACAGCTTAAGATGCAAAGCAAACATTAGCAATGTCGAGTTAATTTTCTCTATCGCAATAGAGAATAGAGTAAGCAATACGACTTTATATTATCCTAAATCACCAAAATGTACTTGCAAAGCGGTTAGGGCAGTGAGTGCTGCTGTTTCGGTACGTAACACGCGTGGGCCAAGCAAAATATCAGTGAATTGATAATCATGTGTCATGTTAATTTCGCTATCTGACAAACCACCCTCTGGGCCAATTAATAGACTAATATCCTGCTTATCACTAGGTAATTGCTTAACGCCATGCTTGGCTTTAGGATGTAAATTTAAGCGTAACTGCGTTGTTAAACTGGCGCACCAAGTTTCAAGTTTTGTTACAGGGTGGATGACGGGCACAACATTACGACCACATTGTTCACAAGCTGAAATCACGATCTTTTGCCATTGTTGGACTTTTTTATCTAACCTTTCGGCATCCAATTTAACCCCACAGCGTTCAGAAAGTAGGGGCGTAATACTACTAACGCCTAACTCTACTGATTTTTGAATCGTAAATTCCATTTTTTCACCACGAGATATCACTTGCCCCAAATGAATCTCTAATGGTGATTCGCGATTGTCTAAAATAGACGAAGATGTTTTGACGGTTACCGATTTTTTATTAACATCGCAGATAACCGCTGGAGTAATTTGATTTGTTCCGTCAAATAGGGTGATTTCTTCGCCCACTTTCATGCGTAACACACGAATAAGGTGGTTAAATGCATTATCATCTAGGGTAATAAGGCTATTTTGAACAATCGTAAAAGGTTGAAAAATTCGCGTCATAATTGCTAGTATCTTAAAATATATTGCAATAAATTATAGCGTAATTTATCAAGATTCGGTAATCTCTATTTAAATAAACTAGGCTTTTGGAATCTAGCATGAATACATACAGCAAAGATAGGGTACTAATTGAAGGATTAACCGTTTTAACCACCATAGGTGTTTATGCGTGGGAAAAGACCATCAAACAAAAACTGATACTCGATCTAGAAATGGCATGGGACAATAAACCCGCTGGTGAAAGCGACAAAGTATCATTTTGTTTGGATTATTTCTTAGTTAGCCAAGCGATCACCCAATTTATTGAATCAAATAAATTTGAATTGATAGAATCGGTGGCAGAGCAGGTTGCCAAATTAATCATACAAAAATTCGCGGTGCAATGGTTAAAAGTCAAAGTGTCTAAACCTAGTGCAATTGCTAATGCTAATAATGTTGCGGTAGTGATTGAACGTGCGGCACATTAAAACCACTGACTAGTTAAAAAGACGATAACCATGACAAAACTTAAACAAGATTTAACGACTAAAAAAATGCGTCAAACAGCTAAAGGCTTTCGGTATAATGGATCGTTTAAAATTAAAATAGGCGAATTTATACGTTGGCGTTTAACGCGTAGAGTATTACCTCCTAAAGCAGGTTATTACGCTTTTAATCAATCATGGTTTGAACCAATAGATCTTAACTTGTCTGATGATAGAGTTTGGTGGATTGGTCACTCGACAACCTTAATTCGTTTAAGTGGTAAAATGATATTGACTGATCCAATCTTTTTTAAACGAGCTTCGCCATCGCAATGGATTGGTCCCAAACGCCGAACACCGCCAGCTTTAAGCATCAAGCAATTACCACAAATTGATTTTATTGTCATTTCACACAACCATTATGATCACCTTAATTATCATAGCATTCACCAATTACTTGCACGTTTCCCTAATATTGTTGTGATGGTTCCTTTAGGGTTAAAAAGAACCTTACTAAAATGGGGAGCTAAGCATGTTATTGAATTAGATTGGTGGGATTGTGTGACGGTTGATGGACTTCGCTTTTCGGCCACTCCTGCTATACACTGGAGCAATCGTAGCTTGTTTGATATAAATAAATCCTTGTGGTGTGGTTGGGTGATTCAATCTAATATTGATGATCAAAACCAATCAAAAACGGTCTATTTTATGGGCGATACCTGTTATTCTTCTGAGCTAAAAGAGATTGCTAAACACTTTCCATCAATTGATTTAGCATTAATTCCTATCGGCGCTTATGCACCACGTTGGTATATGCAATCACAACATATTGATCCACAACAAGCCGTACAGTTATATGACGAGCTCAATTGTCATTGTGCAATAGCCATCCATTGGGGAGCATTTGAGCTAGCCGATGAATCATTAGATGCTCCCCCGCAATTGTTAAACGCTCACAAAGCCGAACGTTGTTTTAACCTCATAAAAATAGGCGGCAGCCAAGCTATTAATCATATTGATTCTAGAGTAAAATAACCCAAATAAAAACAAACGTAATACGGTTAATTATATGTTTGCAAAAAGGAGGACGAAATGAAATCTACCATTATTGGTTTATCTTGTTTAGTGTTTAGTTTGACATTAGTTGGTTGTGGTGGCAAAAACGACAAAGGCAAAACCTATCACTGGTCAAAAGCTCACGGAGTTTTAGAAGATTGTCGTGGTGTAATGAATAAATCACAACAATGTGAGACTAATTCGAATAATCAACAATATCTATTCAAAATCGACAGATACTAATATGAGTGCTTGGCTTATTTATGCGCTACTTTCTGCTATAACAGCAGCAAGTGTTGCTATTTTGGGAAAAATAGGCCTACAACATCTTGATGCAAACACCGCAACCGCTATTCGTGCTATTGTTATGGCCATTTTTTTAGTCGGCGTTGTGGTTATACAAGGAAAGCTCAACCTTATCAATACCTTTTTTAACGACAAAAAAGCCTTACTCATTATTGTGCTTAGTGGTATTGCTGGTGCACTATCTTGGCTGTTTTACTTTATGGCAATTAAAGAAGGCAAAGTGTCACAAGTTGCGCCAATTGATAAATTAAGTGTTGTTTTTGCGGTTGTGTTTTCCGTAATTCTATTTGGCGAAAAGATCTCATTGTTAGCGGGGATTGGTGTTGCCATGATTGCAGCTGGCGCGATATTAGTTGCACTATTTTGATAGTTAATAGTGCATTAATCTAAATAAAAGCTACTTTAGTAGTGCATTAAACAGCTCAACAGTAACTAGTTCACCTTTAGCAACATTGCCCCGCTCTTGTTCAAGCACAATAAAACAGTTTGCTTGGTTAAATGACTGCGTAATATGAGAACCTTGCTGCCCAGTTGTGCTCACTTCTAATTCACCCTGAGCATTGATTTGTAACACACCACGTTGGAAGTCCAACCTACCAACGCTTTTTTTAAGATTTGTTGCTGTTTTAACTTTAAAGCTCAACTCCATGGACAAATCTTCAAGCCCTGAAAGCGCTAAAATCAACGGTTGCACTAATTGGTAAAATGTTACCAAAGCCGAAACTGGATTACCCGGCAAGCCACAAAATAATGCATTGCCAATTTTACCGAAAGCAAACGGTTTGCCTGGTTTTATTGCTATTTTCCAAAAGTTAATTGTGCCCAACTCTTCTAAAGCCGCTTTGGTATAATCGGCATCACCGACCGAAACCCCTCCACTGGTTATCACCAAATCAGCCTGACTTGATGCTGTCATTAACGCTTGTTTAATTTGGATGGGATCATCAGCAATAATACCCAGATCAACCACCTCGCAGTTAAGCTTGCTCAATAATAATTTTAACGTAAAACGATTGCTATCATAAATAGCACCATTGCCCGATAATGGTTCACCAATGGGGGTTAATTCGTTACCGGTTGATAAAATAGCTACTTTCAACTTTCTAAATACAACAAGCTCACCAATGCCTAATGTTGCCAATGTTGATAGTGTCGGTATTGTTAATTTCGTTCCTTTGTTGACAGTGATTGCATCTTGTTTAACATCTTCACCCATACGACGGATATTATCGCCGGCTTTCACCTCTCTTAAAAAAGTGATACCCAAATCTGATTTTTCGGTCTGCTCTTGCATAACAACCGCATCGGCATCATTTGGCACTGGAGCACCTGTCATAATGCGCAAACAGGTGCCTTTTGGCCAATGAAGATTGCTTATATCGTCACCAGCAAAAATCGCGCCCGCTTGTGGTAACAACGTTGATTGCTTAAGATCAGCTAACCGAACAGCATAACCATCCATTGCCGAATTATCGAATCCAGGCACATTAATAGGCGAAACCACATTTTCAGCGGTGATCCGATCTAGCGCATCAAATAACCCAACCTTTTCGCTAGTTAGTGATTTTATGGTGGATACGCTTTGCAGTATTTGTTGTTTGGCTTGTTGAAAAGTGAGTAACATAAAAGTTAAATATCCTTATGTTTATCAATCCACTACAGATTCGTAGATTTGATAAGATTTATAGGTAACCCATATAACAACGCCGCCAAAAGGCGACGTAAAATTATCAACTACACATTAAATAAGAAATTCATAATATCGCCATCTTGCACGACATAATCTTTACCTTCAGCACGCATTTTGCCCGCCTCTTTAGCGCCTTGCTCACCGCCATATTTAATAAAATCATCAAAAGCGATGGTTTGCGCACGGATAAAGCCCTTTTCGAAGTCAGTATGAATTTTGCCTGCTGCTTGTGGAGCCGTATCGCCAATCGAAATTGTCCATGCACGAACTTCTTTAACGCCAGCAGTAAAATAAGTTTGCAGATTAAGCAAACTATATCCAGCACGAATCACACGGTTTAAACCAGGCTCGGTTAAGCCTAAATCTTGCATAAACTCGTCACGATCAGCATCGTCAAGCTCGGCAAGTTCTGCTTCAATCGCCGCACAAACAGGTACCACAACAGCCTTTTCTTGTTCTGCTATTGCTTTGACTTTATCTAAATAAGGATTATTTTCAAAACCGTCTTCATTAACATTTGCAATGTACATGGTTGGTTTTAATGTCAAAAAGCTAAGGTATTTAATGGCTTCAAGTTCTTCTTTGCTAAAATCTAATAAGAGTAGCTTCTTGCCTTGCTCAAGATGAGGTAAACACTTTTCAAGGATTTCTAGTTCAAATTTAGCGTCTTTATCGCCACCTTTAGCACGTTTTTGTTGGCGAGTTATTGCCCTTTCACACGCTTCAAGATCGGCTAATGCTAGCTCGGTATTGATAATTTCGATATCTTCAGCAGGATCGATTTTACCCGCAACGTGGATGATGTTTTCGTTTTCAAAACAACGCACAACATGTCCAATCGCTTCGGTTTCACGAATATTGGCCAAAAATTGATTACCAAGACCTTCGCCTTTCGACGCACCTTTAACTAATCCAGCAATATCAACAAATTCCATGGTTGTTGGCAAAGTGCGTTGCGGTTTGACAATTTTAGCCAGCTCATCTAAACGTGGATCGGGCATTGGTACAACGCCAGTATTTGGCTCGATAGTACAAAACGGAAAGTTAGCTGCCTCAATGCCTGCTTTAGTTAGTGCGTTAAAAAGCGTTGATTTACCTACATTCGGTAATCCGACAATCCCACATTTAAATCCCATACTGTTTGTTACCTTTTATCATAAAATGTTATAAAAATTGCGGGGGATTATATCAAATAACGCACTTTGTACCAATGATCTTATTGCTGATTTTACTTTGTTTAGTAATTCAATCGTAACGTTTTACTATTAGCTTGGTAAAATTATTCTTCTAACATCAATCCAATTTGATAAAGCTGATTCTTCTTTAGCCCATGAATTTCGGCCGTGATCGCAGCGGCTTTTTTAAGGGGTAACTCTTTTTGCAATAACTTAAGGGTATTAATGGCTTTTTGATCAACATCATTCTCTGTTTTTGCATGACCTTCAACAATCAAAACAAATTCGCCTTTTTGCCGATTGGCATCCTCGTTTAGCCATGCAATAAGCTGATTTACGGTAAAGCTGACAATGGTTTCCCATGTTTTGGTGAGTTCTTTGGCCAACACAACGCGTTTATCTGCGCCAAAAACGGTTTGCATATCTTGTAACGTATCTAACAAACGGTGGGTTGATTCATAAAAAATCATGGTACGCGGCTCATCAATTAATTGGCTCAAACTATCTTGCCGAGCTTTACTTTTTGCCGGCAAAAAGCCTTCATAACTAAATTTATCAGAAGGCAATCCAGCAACAGACAATGCCGCAATAGCAGCACAAGCACCGGGAATAGGGACGACCTGAATATCACTATCACGGCAAGCCTTAACCAAATGATATCCTGGATCATTAATTAATGGCGTACCAGCATCTGAAATCAAGGCAATAGACAAGCCGGATTTTAATTTCTCAATCAGAAGGTGAGACTTTTCTTGCTCATTATGATCATGCAAAGCAAACAGCTTCGCCTTAATACCAAGATGCTGTAAAAGTAGACCGCTATGGCGAGTATCTTCAGCCGCAATAAGATCAACGCTTTTAAGTGTATTGATTGCTCTCAGCGTAATATCATCTAAGTTTCCGATTGGTGTTGCAACGATATATAAAGTCATTATTTTAATTCACATTAAATTTTTATAGAAATACGGTAAAGATACTGTACGAAAGCCTATTTTATTGTATATACTCATTACTTTCAAAATAAATCCAACAAAGCAAACGAAATAGCGAACATCCCGAGTGTAAAAATAACTAACTAATAGCAACTTACCTGCATATGGCTTTCGCTTATAGATTGATTAATAAAGGATTTTAAAAAGAATTAAGTCACATTAATAAAAACAGATAAATAATGGTGTGATAATCAAATTAATATGCATGCTCACGGTTATCAATCACTAAAATAGACTAATTAACGTTGATGAGAAAAGAGAATGGGCTAAAAATATCGGTTAGAATAGGCAAATGATTGATGAATTTGTTGATTTAACCGATAAGTAATCAATATAATAATTTTTTTGATAATAACTTATTTGATAATAGCTTTTTGCTGTAAAAACGCTAAAATGTGCAAATAGAACGCTATTGAACGCAAATTAGATAAAAATAAAATTCACGAATGAAAGGTGTTGCTTTGAAAAAAATACTGACATTAAGTTGCTTAAGTTTGCTGATTGCTGCTTGTACACAAACCGAGCAGGCCGAAATTGAAGACATTTCTGGCGCAGGTGGACCATCAACGTCCTCTGTCTATACTAAACCACCAGCTAACATCTCAACAGGGGGAAGAATATCTTCTACTCCTACTACGTATAATCCACCTTCATCAACACAGACGGCGGTAACAAACACACAAACAGCTCATACTACTAATAATGCCAGCGACAACAACCACCATGGCACGGTAATTAGTAACGAGCGCATTGTTTATAACCGTAATTATGAAGATATTCCCAAAGGGGGATATAAAGGCGACACCTACACAGTTAAACGTGGTGATACCTTATTTTACATTGCGTGGGTAACAGGTAATGATTACCGCTCATTAGCGGCTAAAAACAACATCAAAGAACCTTTTGCTGTTAATGTTGGACAAGTGTTAGACGTCAGTGGGGGAACGGTTGTTGTAACCCAAAAAACCACAACAAATCACACAACATCAAGCAAGGCCAATAAAGATGACTCAAGCATTGCGGCAAGTCAGGCAAGAACCAAACCAACAATAACCAAAACAACAACGACTTCGGTTACCACCACGGATCAAAATCAACAACCAACTACGACCGAAACAACCGAAACCGTTACTGAACCATTAGATTCAGCTAGCAGTATACCAACTACAACTCCTCCAAAATCGAATGTTGCTAACATTGCATGGCAATGGCCATCAAAAGGTAAAATTATTGAAAAATTCTCAAGTGCAAGCAAAGGTATTGATATATCGGGTTCACTTGGCGACAAAGTGATGGCAGCGGCAGATGGACGAGTTGTGTATTCGGGCAATGCGTTGCCGGGGTATGGCAATTTAATTATCATCAAACATAACGATGATTACTTAACGGCTTATGCGCACAACCAATCTATATTAGTTAAAGAACAACAAACCGTGCGGGCAGGTGAACAAATTGCCACAATGGGGGCAACAGGTACCTCGTCGGTTAGATTACACTTTGAAATTCGATACAAAGCGCAATCAGTTGACCCGTTAAAATACTTACCAAAATAACAAGCGTTTTGCGTTAATTGGTTAGCGCAAAACCAATGGATATGCTCAGCAACAGCTAAGTCTATCCATAAAAGAACAGGATATACTAAAAATTAAATCTACGTAATAAAGGAGTTATACTCATGGCTGTAAAAAAATTAGTGCTTATTCGACATGGAGAAAGTGTTTGGAACCAAGAAAACCGTTTTTGTGGTTGGACTGATGTTGATTTATCTGACAAAGGTAACAAAGAAGCGGCTGAAGCAGGTAAATTGCTAAAAAAAGAAGGTTTCACATTTGATTATGCCTACACATCAGTATTAAAACGTGCAATTCACACTTTATGGCACGTTTTAGACGAAGTTGATCAAGCATGGTTACCGGTTGAAAAAAGTTGGAAATTAAATGAACGTCACTATGGTGCATTACAAGGTTTAAACAAAGCTGAAACAGCAGCAAAATATGGTGATGACCAAGTAAAATTATGGCGTCGTGGCTTTGCAATCACGCCTCCAGCACTTGAAAAATCAGACGAACGCTTCCCAGGTCACGATTCTCGTTACAGCAAATTACCTGAATCAGAACTACCATTAACCGAAAGCTTAGCATTAACCATCAAACGCGTATTACCTTACTGGGAATCAACTATTGCCCCACGTGTAGCTAAAGGTGAACGTGTTATTATTGCCGCTCACGGTAACTCACTACGTGCATTAGTAAAACACCTAGATAATATCAGCGATGACGACATCATTGAACTTAACATCCCAACAGGTGTGCCATTAGTGTACGAATTTGATGACAACATGAAAGTTATCAAACACTATTACCTAGGCAACGCAGACGAAATCGCGGCAAAACAAGCAGCGGTTGCAAACCAAGGTAAAGCAAAATAATTATTCCTTAAACAAACAAAAAGGTAGGTTATTTAACTTACCTTTTTTATTATCTGCATAATGGCTTTTTATTCATTCATTTTTATTGACTGACTTATTTTAATTTTGAGAGCGTTATTTTGTCTAAGATCTACTATATATATGGCGTAATGAATGCCGGCAAATCTACCGAATTACTTCAAATTGACCACAACTACCTAAGTAACAACATGCAAACGTTACTGCTTAAATCATCGGTTGACACGCGTGACTCCGCAGTTGAAATCGTCTCTCGCTTAGGGTTACGCAAAAAAGCGTTACAGCTTGATGACACAACGGTTGATAGCATCATAGAGCACATCAAACAAAGCAACTACGCCTGCATACTCATTGACGAAAGCCAATTCCTGTCACGCAACACCATCTGGAAACTATCAGATGTTTGTGACGAACAAGGCGTACCCATCATGTTTTTTGGTATCAAAACCGATTATATGGGACATTTATTTGAAGGTTCAAAAACACTACTCGAAATTGCCGACAACTTTAGAGAGCTCAAAACCGTATGTTGGTGTGGAAAAAAAGCCACCATGATCTTATTAGAAGGTGAAGACGGACAAATTGTAAAATTTGGTAACTCCATCCATCTTGGCGACAGCGAATACCACTCAGTATGCCGAAAACATTGGAAAGCAGGTCAAATAAGACCTAAAAGCTGATCTTTCTATATATTTCACACTTATTCCTACATATAGACTACATTTATCAGTGAGCCTATAGGATAGTGAAAAAGTGTGAATAAACTCAACCCAATAAACAACCAGCTCCCCCCTAATTTATATATTGTTAATGGAATAACCATGTTCGTAACTATCTGCTACTTGATTCACTATCAATAGATAGGTATAGTCAATCCTTTCATAGCAAGCTTTAGTATCGCTTATTTTTTAAAGTATCATTTGATTGGTTAACTACTGAAAATAGTGATTAACAATTTTTATTGCAATTTGATATTAATAAAGGAACCAACATGACACAACAGCGGATAGTGATTGGCATTAGTGGCGCAACCGGGTTTGCGTACGGAATAAAAGCCCTAACGCTTTTAAAACCACTCAACATCCAAACACACTTAGTGATCTCAAAAGCGGCACACATCACGCGTGCTCACGAAGCGCCCGATCTAAGTTTAGCTCAAATCGCATCACTGGCCTACAAGGTCTATCCGGTTAACAACATTGGTGCTGCCATTGCAAGTGGCTCATTTAAAACTATGGGCATGCTAATTGCCCCTTGCTCAATGCGCACGCTTGCCGCCATAGCACAAGGCCTATCTGATAATTTACTGACTCGCGCTGCCGATGTTGTATTAAAAGAACGCCGTCGCTTAGTGCTAATGGTCCGCGAATCGCCTTTTAACCTAGCACATCTAAAAAACATGGAAACAATCACCCTTATGGGTGGCGTTATTTGTCCACCTGTGCCTGCGTTATATCAACATATTAACAACATTGATGACATCATCACCCACAGTGTTGCCAGAGCGCTCGACTTATTTGGAATTGATATCCCAACACTACCACGCTGGGGTGAAGACCTGCACCTAAATAACAAACCCGAATAACTCGCACAAGCCCAAACTATGCAAGCCGATCCTAAAATCACCCAATTTATTAAAAAAAACCACGTATTGACGCTCAGTGTCATCTTACCCGACAACACCCCATGGGCATGCAACACCTTCTATGTGTTTAATGAACAGCTAATGCACCTATATCTTCTTTCCGAACTAAAAACCCAACACGCCAAAGCCATGATAATGCACCCTCAGGTGGCAGGAACAATTAGCATCACTCCCAAAACTATCGCACAAATCCAAGGCATCCAATTCCAAGCTAAAGCAACCCAATTACAAAATGAACAAGCCGAACAAGCCTATAGGCAATATTATCGAGCGTTTCCTTTTGCAAGAGTCATCAAAGCGCCGATTTGGGCATTAGAACTGCAAAGCATAAAAATGACCAACAACTTGTTAGGATTTGCCAAAAAAACGCATTGGGTAAAACAATAAAACAGATAAAATAAAAAGATCCTTCGTCCACCCTGAAAAAGTTTGGGGTGTTTTTTTGTTAAAAAACAACGCAATTACCATCCAAAAATCGGTCAGAAAAGGTATTGATTTTATTGAAGTTTTTATTTAGTGCTTTTTATCCAAAAAACCTCACCAAAACCATTCCCCAAAACACGCCAACAAAAGCTTAACCGCCCGCAATTAACAAAACTTTACAAATTTTTAACAAAAAAAGTAGCGCATTATCACTCAACCGGTTATAATTTAATCGCCCTTAAAGCAAGGGAGTGCTCGTTAGTCGAGCGGACAATTATAAAAAGTGTAAATAAAACAAAAAATTACTTGACAGGATAAGCAAAATGCGTTACCATTTATGGCATCTGGCATCTGGCATCTGGCATGCCAAACCTACGCCCAAAATCTTTTTCAATATCACCGTAGTCTAAATCAGACACAGTTCTTATTTTCATCAGCGAAGTCATTTCGCGTAGCGAAATGGACGCCGTCATCGAGGTCTTTACTGGCGATGTTTTCGGCGGGTACTTCGGCAACATCCTTGGAAATATCGTCGGAAACCGCTTTGGTCAGGTCATCGGCCACATGTTCGGTAAAATTATCGTCGATATCCAAGTGGTTATTAGGGCCGTCATTAGTATTCAAGCCGCTATTATGGTTTAGACCTTCATTGTTATCTAAATTGTTATTTAAATCGGCGTTGTTCTTCGTGGCATTGTTGTTATTGTCGTATTCGCAGTGTTCTATGGCATTAACGGCACATACATCAAGGGTCATAGAGGGTAGTGCGCCGTATTTAACGTTTGATGGAGGACAGACAAAGGCAACTAATACGGATACCTTTTTGGCAATAGAGTTGCCAGATGGAAGGCGTATCACGCCATCTACTAACACATCGAGTTCGACAAACCCGATAATGGTTCCTGCTGGAATAACATTTAATGATATTCATACGGTATTGCCGTCGGGTAGAACATATACCAGTTTAAATAGTCTAATTAGCCAAGGGAAGTGGGGAGATGATGATGGAGATGGACAGGGGGTTAATGGAGTAACAGCATCAGGGAGTATAGATTTAACAATAAAGGATAAAGATGGCACAACTGTTAGTCGTGGTGATACATTAAGTAAATGTAGTGCCCCTTATAAGGTAACCTTAAGTAGTATAGGGGGGAGTTTAACTACACGGTATGGTGTACCAAATAGTAGTACATTTATTGGAGGCAGTGTAGAGTATTACATCAAGCCGGATTCTACTGGTGGTTGTTACTTTGCGCAGTCGGCAAGGCCGAATTTGTACTTCGGTGGTACTGGTGATAATGTTTCTTTCTTTTGGGGTAGTAAGCTTGACGATTCCAAGTACGCCGGCCCATCTAACATATGGAGTCCTACAAAGGGTTTTTTAACTCAGTCAACGTATTCATCATCTTACGACCGAAACTTTCCAACTACAGGTGCTGATGGATTGTATTTTGATTTAGACATAGGTGGAGTCGATGTAAGTCAGTTGACGTGGTCTCCGGTCACTCGTGGTGGAATAACGGCTACAGTGAGAAATGTTATACCTCGTGATGAATGGATTCCTAGTATTGATAGAGGAAAAGTTGTTGCACGTGTTAAGTTAAGCGGTCCTAAAGCTGATAATCTTGCCATACTAAGTTTACCACAGAGATTTGAGTTGGTGGGTAGGGATAGTCATGGTAATGAGGTGAGGTATGGGTTTGTGTTAAGGCAGTGGTTCGTCCATCTGGGTAATAAACTGGCTACTCAGTCTGCGCACTTCTCTTGGTGTAGTCGTTTGGGTTATCGTCTTGCTAGGGTAAGAGATTTAACTAATGCGACTTGTTCTGGTTTTAATTCCGGTTCATGGTGCCAAGGTTCTGTCGGCGCCACACCTAGTTCATCTGGTGATAATTATATGCGTCACATAGGTGCTGGATTTTTCACGGAGTGGGGCATCATGTTCAAATACGGTGTGGGCTTCATCGACTACGACTATTGGACAAGCGACACAGTAGGTAATAACGAAGGCTTCCTTGTCTCGTTCGCCGGCCTTATCGAGAAAGACAGGAGTACTAACGACAACGATCCTGCTGTTTGCGTCACACCTTAGCTTTTATTTCTTAGTCCTTAATCCTTAGGGTGCGGGGGTGGTTATGGTGCCTGAGAGGATAATATAGAAAAGAATCAAGCCCCCGCGTAAGTTGGGGCGTTTTCCCTTAGGGTTGCGCAGTTGTGGCAAAGCCACAATCGCGCCGCCCCCCGCCGCCGACGACGCTGAAAGTGTCGATGGCAATCCTAGTGGATAATGCTGTGGCGGTTTAAATTTGTGGTCTATTTATAGTACGGCAAGGTTTCGGACGTTTTGACCTTGGGTGAACAAAATAGCCACAGTGACCACGTCCGAGCAAAGGGAATTAAAGCGAATTCCCTTTGCAATCCCACGCTTTGGCTACAGAATGTGGCCTACGGCACTACTTGTATCATCCTGATACTCGCCTCTTCGAGGCCACCTTCGCTATGCTCAGGTGTTCAAATTTGTTCCAGACGCACCACAAACTCGCCAAACGTCCTGTTTGGCGTGCTAACCTCGCTCTGTTGTCGGCACATTCTGACGCTGGAATAGGACAGACAACATAATCGTAGGTGTTTTTTGATGAGTTACTTTTGTGTAAAAAAGCAATGCAATTACATCCAAAAAGTGGTCAGGAAAGGTATTGATTTTATTGAAGTTTTTATTTTGCTATTTTTAAGCTAAATCAATAACTTAAACAACCTAAGCAAAGCGCCGACATACAACAACTCAACAAAACCACGAATAGCGCCCTAATAAAAAAAATTTAACCGCTCAAACCCTTTTTTTAACGACAATTTAAAATTAAATAAAATCAATAAATTATAAAACACCTCAAAAAAAGGTTTTCAAAACCAAAATTGTTGTTTATCTTTATACAGCAAGATTTATCAAATCTTGAGCTCTACCTTAACGCCGTGTAGGCGGTTTAGAAATTCACCGATATTGTTATACTCAACGATGATATCCTTAACGCCGTGTAGGCGTTTAATTCAAATAAAATCAAACGTATAATTATAAAACATAATATCTT